>NZ_LN794158.1:1200000-1500000 GCF_000953015.1 Candidatus Methylopumilus turicensis | reverse complement strand
AGTCTGGTGTTGGCGCTTCAGGCTTAATGCAGGTCATGCCTGCTACGGCGGCATGGATAGCCAAACGCGCTGGCTTTAACGATTATCGACAAACGATGATTCACCAGACCGAAACGAATGTAAAGCTAGGTACTTATTATTTACGCTACACCTTGGATTTGATGAGTGGGCAGGCAGCGATGGCAACGGCTGCTTATAATGCGGGTCCCGGCAATGCGAGACATTGGGCACCAAAGAAGCCGATGGAAGGTGCAATCTACGCTGAGACCATTCCTATTTTGGAAACACGTCAATACGTCCAAAAGGTGATGGCGAATACTTGTTTTTATTCAAATCGCTTAGGAACAAAATCGATCAGCTTGAAACAAAGATTAGGGGTAATTATTGGTGATGGGAATATAATCGCCAACGATGATGTTGATGGTTAATCCATGATAAAAAACAGTAAAGGTTCGCAATAGAATGAAGCAAGTATGTGTGTTGGGTGGGTCAGGATTTGTTGGTAGCGCAATTGTTCGACAATTGAGCCTGGCAGGGCATGGGGTCAAAGTCCTTACGCGCAGGCGTGAGACCAGTAAACATCTTATTTTATTGGCCAATGTCGATGTGGTTGAGTGTGACGTGATGGATGATGCCGCGCTTGCTAACGCGCTTAAGGGCTCAGATGCTGTTATTAATCTGATCGGCATATTACACAATAGTAAAAAAGCCAGCTTCAATGCTATACATGCATTACTGCCAGCACGTTTAGCCAAGCTATGTAGTAAATTAGGGATTAAAAGGCTAGTGCATATGAGCGCTTTACAAGCTTCTCAGCAAGCACCAAGTGCTTATTTAAAGTCAAAAGCTGAAGGTGAGGCGGCTGTGCTTCGCGCAAATAAAAATCTCGATATCACGGTATTTAGGCCATCGATTATTTTTGGCCGTGGTGATGGATTTATTAATCTTTTTGCGACACTCGTGAAGATTTTGCCAGTGATTCTGCTGGCAAAACCAAATGCTAAATTCCAACCGATTTATGTTGAGGATGTTGCAAAGGCCTTTGTGACGAGTTTATATAATATTGATACTTATGGGAAAGCTTACGATTTGGGCGGTCCTAAAATCTACACATTGCGCCAATTGGTGACTTATGTGGCGAATACTTTGGGCAAGAAGCGCCCGATTATTGGCCTTAATAATATGCTTTCCTATCTACAAGCTTTTGCAATGGAGTTGTTGCCCGTGAAGCTTATGACAAGGGATAACGTGCGTTCAATGGAAGTGGATAGTATTTGTGTGACAAGTTTTCCAGCGTGCTTAGGCTTCCAGCCAGTTGCGCTTGAAACAATCGTGCCCGATTATTTAAGTGATGATAACCCACGCAATGCTTATAACCGTTTCCGCACAAGGGCTGGCAGATAACATGCAGATTTTCTGCGTAGGCGGTGCTGTGCGCGATGAGCTACTTGGCCTTGCCGTGAAAGATCGAGATTTTGTGGTCGTTGGTAGCACACCGCCTGAAATGGAAAATTTAGGATTCAAAGCAGTAGGGAAAGATTTTCCAGTTTTTTTACATCCTGAGACGCATGAAGAATATGCGCTCGCCAGAACCGAACGTAAGACGGCTAAAGGCTACAAAGGCTTTCAAGTTCATGCCGACCCTGATGTTACTTTGGAGCAAGACCTCGCAAGGCGAGATTTGACCATTAATGCAATTGCCAAGGATGCGAATGGTCAACTGATTGATCCATATCATGGCTTAGATGATTTAAGGCATAAAACTCTGAGGCATGTAAGCAGTGCGTTTAGTGAGGATCCTGTTCGCATATTACGTGCTGCAAGATTTGCTGCACGATTCACCGAGTTTGTTGTTGCACCCGAAACCATGGCGTTGATGTGCGATATGGTTGAAAGCGGTGAAGTCGATGCGCTGGTGCCAGAAAGAGTTTGGCAAGAGCTGGCAAAAGGCTTGATGGAAGCCAAGCCAAGCAGAATGTTTGAGGTGCTCCGTAGTTGTGGTGCATTAAAAAAAATCATGCCTGAGCTTGATAAACTTTGGGGTGTGCCACAGCCTGAAATGTACCATCCTGAGATTGATACAGGGGTGCATATCATGATGGTGATTGACTACGCCGCAAGTTGTAGTTACTCGTTACCGATACGTTTTGCGGCACTCACCCATGATTTAGGCAAAGGCACTACACCAGAGGCAATGTGGCCAAGACATACTGGGCATGAGCTTCGCAGTCTCAGTTTGTTGCAAGAGGTAAGTAAAAGGCTGCGTGTGCCAAATGAGTGTAAAGAATTAGCCCAAATCGTCGCAAAATTTCACGGAAAAATGCATCAGGTTTCGCAAATGCGAGCGGATACCGCATTGCAGTTTTTGATTGATACGGATGCGATTCGTCAGCCGCAGCGGTTTAAAGATTTTCTATTGGCGTGTGAATGTGATTCACGAGGAAGAACAGGCTTTGAAACTGCTGAATGTCCAGAGGCAAAGGTTTTAATCGGCTTACTAGAGGCTGTGTTGGCAGTGGATGCCGGCGCAGTCGCAAAACGACATGCTGCGCCGGAGGCAATTAAACAGGCTGTATTTGAAGCCCGTTTAGAAGCAATCAAACAGGTTTTTTAGCGGATTACTCCGCCCCATTTAAGTAATTCAGTTGCTGTTGTACGAACTCCATCGGTTTGCGTTTATACCCACTCTTTGCAAATTGATGCCAACGACCAATCACAAAACATAGCATCAAATTCGCTTGAGACTCAGCATCCATTGTTCTGCCAGTTTGCGTTTGTGCAATGCGGAATGACTGTTTGATTGTTGACTCCAAACGATCAAACATTTGGTTGATGCGAAGTTGCAACCTGTTGTCTTCGTTCACGAGCGCATCGCCAGTCAGCACGCGTGTCATGCCAGGATTTTTCTCAGCGAATAACAACATAATCGTCACGATACGGCGCACTTGGGTCATGCCATCCGTTTCTTCTGTGGTGATTTTATTGATGAGGCCAAAAAGGCTTTGCTCGATGAAAGAGATTAAGCCTTCAAACATTTGCGCCTTGCTTGCAAAGTGTCGATAAAGTGCTGCTTCGCTGACATCTAATCGTGCAGCAAGCGATGCTGTGGTGATTTTTTCTTGCGTTGGCGTTTCCAACATTTTAGCCAGCGTTTCAAGAATTTGCTGTTTACGTTCGCCTGGTTTTGTTGCCATGACATGCTCCAAGAGTGCTTAAAGTTGTTTCTTGATTATTAGTATAAGCCTTATTCAGATTATATTCTAGAATGAGTAAGCGCTAACACGTTATTGAGTCTTAGGTCGACAAAATTTGGTTTTTTTAGCTTTCTTGAAATCCAAATGGTCTTCATCCCCAATCTTTTTGCCGTCATTAAAGCAGGAAGGTTGTCTTCTAGCATCACGCAGTCTTTCGCTTCAGCATTGATTGCTCGGAGCAGTTGCTTGAACCCACGAACAGATGGTTTGGGATGAAACTTTGTTGATTCGACACTAAACACCAGGCTAAACAAATCATTAATGCCTAATGTATCTAAAACTCTGATGGCGTAATTCATGGGGGCATTGGTGAAAATTACTTTTCGGCCCTTGAGGCGCTTAATGCAATGTCTGAGCTGTTTGATTTCCGTGACCATATTTTCTAAATCCATGTTGTCATGGGTTTCGCAAAGGAAATGGTAGGGATCAACGCCATGATGGCGCATTAATCCTTTTAGGGTAGCACCATAGATGCGCCAGTAATGTTTACGCAATTCAAAAGCGTGCTGTTCATCTAAATCTAGCGTCTCCATGATGTATTGCGTCATGGCTTTGTTCATGATGGGGAAGATGTGAGAAGAGGCATCGTGCAGGGTGTCATCGAGGTCAAACACCCATACACGTCGGCTATCTTGCATTATTTGGCTTTGATGAGTGTACCCACGCCATCATCGGTTAAAACCTCTAATAGCAAGGCGTGCTCTACGCGGCCATCAATAATATGCACAGATTTCACCCCGCTTCTTGCCGCATCAAGCGCTGAGCTAATTTTTGGCAACATACCACCTGAAAGCGTCCCATCTTCGACCAAGTCATCAATTTGTTTAGGAGTGAGGCCGGTTAACAAATTACCATCCTTATCTAATACGCCTGGGGTATTGGTCAGCAAGATAAGTTTTTCAGCACCTAAAATTTCAGCGAGCTTGCCCGCAACTACGTCCGCATTGATGTTGTAAGTTTCACCATCTGGCCCCACACCAATTGGTGCGATGACAGGAATGAAGTCACCACTATCCAAAAAGTTAATAATGCTAGGGTCGATTTTGGTGATGTCTCCCACTTGGCCAACATCAATCATTTCTTCCGGATTGTTGAGATTGGCCATCAATAATTTTTCAGCATGAATGAAGTTACCATCTTGACCAGTTAAGCCAACTGCTTTTCCACCCTTGCGGTTAATCAAGTTCACAATTTCTTTGTTCACTTGACCGCCAAGCACCATCTCAACGATATCCATGGTTTCTTCATCAGTGACACGCATACCTTGGATAAACTCCCCTTTTTTCCCAAGTTTATCGAGCATCTCGTTGATTTGCGGGCCGCCACCATGCACAACGACAGGATTCATACCAACCAATTTGAGGAGCACAACATCACTTGCGAAAGACTCTTTTAATTGCGGATCTGTCATTGCATTGCCACCGTATTTAATTACGATAGTTTTATCAAAGAAGCGTTTAATGTATGGCAGCGCTTCTGCAAGGGTTTGCGCTTTTTGTGTAGATGATGTTTCGTTGCTCATATTGTCTGTCTCAATTCATATTATTTTCTTCATATTTTACTTGAAACAAACCTTATCCGGCGTTGCATTTTTGTTAAATGCTCAGAGCTTTTTTACAAAGACTTTTGAACGCCTTTGTAAGTTGTAAATTTTCTGTTTTTCGGCAGGCAAATCGGTGACTGTTTTTTCAATAAAACCACGCTCCAAGAACCAATGTTCAGTTCTTGTGGTGAGGCAAAAGATGGTTTTGAAGCCAAGCTCCTTCGCTTGGGCTTCACAATAATGAAAAAGCCTATCGCCTCTTCCGCCGCCGCGGTAAGCCGGATGGATTGCCAGGCAGGCAAACTCCGCCGTTTTTTCTTCAGCAAAAGGATAAAGCGCTGCACAACCAATGACTCGGCCATCATGTTCCATCACGTAGAACTGCTCGATTTCCATTTCCAAACGCTCTCTGCCGCGACGCACCAAAATGCCCTCAGCTTCAAGGGGTTCGATGAGTTGCAATAAGGCCCCAACATCATCAATTTCCGCTTGCCGCATTGATTCAAGTGGCATTTCGGTGACCATGGTACCAATACCATCATGGGTAAATAGCTCTTGAAGAATTGCACCATCAGTATGCCTACAAATTAGATGTGTTCTTGCAACGCCGTGGTCACAAGCTCGAATAGCCGCTGGCAAATAATAGGCTTCATCTTCAGTGATGTTTGGAGTCTCTTGGAAGTCTGCTTCGATATTGCCTGACTGATTTTTTTTGACGTGTTGCAAAAGATTTTTTGCTTTTTGCGCAGTCATTTCCCGCAAGAGTTCGCCTCTGGCATTGTGTACCCCAGAAGAGTCCATTAAGAAGATGAGCTTGTCAGCATCCAGTGCAATTGCAGTGCTCACGGCAACATCTTCCAGTGAAAGATTGAATGCCTCGCCGGTGGGTGAATAGCCAAGCGGAGATAGCAATACCATCTCGCCATCATCTAATCTCTTTTGGATGGCCATGCCATCTACCTTTCGCACTTCCCCGGTGTGTTGTAGATCAACGCCCTCAAGCACGCCAATCGGTTTTGCGGTGACGAAGTTTCCGCTAGCCACTCTAATATCAGAGCCCGCCATTGGCGAGTTCACCAAGCCCATCGAAAGCAGGGATTCAATTTCTACTCGAATTGAGCCATTAGCCTCTTTAACAACCTCCATTGCTGCGTCATCCGTGACTCGCAGGCCGCCTGCGAGTTTGGTTTCTAAATTTGCACGTTTTAACCGTGATTCAATTTGTGGGCGAGCCCCATGCACCAGCACTATTCTTACTTCAAGGCTCGCGAGCAAATTAAGGTCGTGGGATAAAGAAACAAATTGTCCATCGTCGACCACTTCACCTCCAAACGCGATGACAAAGGTTTTTCCACCAAAGGCATGGATGTAAGGTGCAACAGAGCGAAACCAACTGACGAACTCCTGCGGTCTATTGAGGCTTTGGGCTGAAGGCGTTTGAAATGGCTGCTTGTTAAAAATTGCGTAATCCGCAATTTTTTCAGAGGTGATGAGTGCTTGGCTAGGTTCGGATTGAGCGTACAAAAACGCAGGACTGCACTTTAAAGCAGCGCATAATTTACGCAGCATAACCTCGGTGATTCCTTGCTCACCCCGCTCTATTCTTGATAAATTACCAGCATCAGCACCGACCTCATCAGCAAGTGCTTGCAAGGTAAGGTGTAATGCTTTCCGTTGTTGTCTGATGGCTGCACCTAATGACATAAAGCACCTGCTAAATTTGTTTGAACAACAATATCTTAATGAAAAAATGTTTTAAATGCAAATTTAGCGGAGTTTTATTGCGTTAATCGCAAAAGTCACCCCAAATAGTTTGCATGGTGGCAATGGCAGCAAGTGGTGCCGTTTCTGTACGAAGGATACGTTTTCCTAGGCGTACTGGTGTAAAGCCTTGTGATTCGGCTAGGGTAATTTCATCTTCAGTGAGCCCGCCTTCTGCGCCAACAAGAAGGCATATATTACCTTTAGGTGCTGGGAGCTGTTTGAAATTGACTTCGGCGGTAGGTGCCAGTGTGATTTTGGTTTCTGCATCTGGTTTGCTGGCTAGCCATTGGTTAAGGGGCATAGGCATTGCAACTGTTGGCACAAAAGCACGGCCGGATTGTTCACAGGCTGAATTTACAACATTTTGCCAATGCTCACGACGCCTCTCGGCTCGTTCGCCTGAAAGTTTAACGACGCTGCGTTGGCTGGCGATGGGTTGAATTTCGGTGACGCCCATTTCCACTGCTTTTTGGATGGTGAAATCCATGCGGTCGCCACTTGATATTGCTTGCGCTAAAGTGATCTTGATGGGGGACTCTTTGTTGACTGCTTTGCAGCTGATGATCTTCGCGATGACTTCATTTTTCTTAATGAACGTTAACTCTCCGTGATAATCATTGCCATCACCGTTAAATAGAATCACTGAGGCGCCAATATCCAACCTCAGTGCTCGGGTTGCATGTGTTGCAGCACTTTCAGAAAGTTTGATTTGTGAGCCAAGTGCAAGCTTGTCTGAAGTCTTGGGGTCGCAGTAAAAGCGTGGGTTAGCCATAATTTTCGAGCCGAAGTGATAAAATCTTAAAGAAGTATTTTAATAGAAGGAATACCCAAATGGTAAGTTTGAATCCACCTGTCTGTGATTTTGGTTGGAAAGCACCGAACTTTAATTTGCCTGGCGTGGACGGCAGGAATTGGTCGCTTGATGACCTTGCCGGAGAAAAGGGCTTGTTGGTGATGTTTATTTGTAATCATTGTCCTTACGTACAAGCGATACGTGAAAGGTTAGTCGATGATATGGCAACGCTGAAGTTGCTGGGCGTTAATGCAGTTGCGATTTCATCGAATGATGTGGTGAATTATCCTCAGGACAATTTTGAGCGGATGAAGGAAGTTGCGCGCGCGTTTAATTTTGGATTTCCATATTTATTAGATAAGTCGCAAGCAGTGGCGCGGGCTTACGATGCAGTGTGTACACCAGACTTTTTTGGGTTCAACAAAAATTTAGAGTTGCAATATCGTGGTCGATTTGATGATCAAGGGCGTGATTTAACCCCTAAGGCGAATGCCACTAAAGATTTGTTGGAGGCAATGAAGTTAGTTGCGGCGACTGGTGATGGCCCAACAGCACAAATTGCCAGTATTGGATGCTCAATAAAATGGAAATAACCCAGGCTTAAAAAGTGCATTTTGTAACCATTAACAGATGATTGGTATTGCTCAAAATGCCTTATTAAGCAATAATTCAGCCCTAAGCTCCCGTAAAACTAATTAATAAATATCACGCTACCAAAAAAATAAGTAGCCTGGATGTGCATGAATTTGAGGGAGAGGCTTGAAGAATTTCAGTGCCATGCTTATTTTGATGCGTTTTTAACATTAATTCGCTCATTAAAATAAGCTGGCATTTTTTGCGCTTTATAGATTGATTGATTAGGGAGAAATAAATGGCAACTCGTAAAGATTTAGCAAACGCTATCCGTGCTTTGTCTATGGATGCGGTGCAAAAAGCTAACTCTGGCCACCCAGGTGCGCCGATGGGCATGGCAGAAATCGCTGAAGTACTATGGAACCACAACATGCGTCACAACCCAACAAACCCAAATTGGGCTGACCGTGATCGTTTCGTATTGTCTAATGGCCACGGCTCAATGTTGATTTATTCATTGTTGCATTTGACTGGCTACGATTTGCCTATGGATGAAATCAAGACATTCCGTCAATTGCATTCTAAATGTGCTGGTCACCCAGAATACAGCTATGCACCAGGTATCGAAACAACGACTGGTCCATTAGGTCAAGGTATCACTAACGCGGTTGGTTTCGCGATGGCTGAAAAATTGATGGCTAACCAATTCAACAAACCAGGTCACGACATCGTTGACCACTACACATATTGCTTCCTAGGTGACGGCTGTATGATGGAAGGTGTATCACACGAGGCTTGTGCTTTGGCTGGTACATGGGGCTTGGGTAAATTGGTGGCTTTCTGGGATGACAACGGTATTTCTATCGACGGTCATATTGAAGGTTGGTATACAGATGACACAGCTAAACGCTTCGAATCTTACGGCTGGCATGTTCAATCAGTCGATGGTCATGACTCTGATGCAATTAATGCAGCAATTCAAAAAGCGAAAGCAGTCACAGACAAACCATCATTGATTTGCTGTAAAACAGTCATTGGTATGGGTTCGCCAAACAAATCTGGTAGCCATGATTGCCACGGTTCTGCACTAGGTGAAGAAGAAGTTGCAGCGACACGTGCAAACATCGGTTGGAACTATCCTCCATTTGAAATCCCTGCAGACGTTTATGCTGGTTGGGATCAAAAAGCTAAGGGCGCTAAATTAGAAGCGGACTGGAATGCTAAGTTTGATGCCTACGCTAAAGCTTTTCCAGCTGAAGCGGCTGAATTCAAACGCCGTATGGCAGGTGATTTACCAGCTAACTGGAAACAAGCTTCTGATGCATTGATTGCTGCAACAAACGAAAAAGCAGAAACCATTGCAACACGTAAAGCTTCACAAAATGTTATCGCTGCTTTGGCGCCAACATTACCAGAATTCTTGGGCGGTTCAGCTGACTTGACTGGTTCTAACTTAACCTCATGCGGCAGCTTCACACACGTTGATGGTAAAAAGCCAGGTAACTACATCTCTTACGGTGTCCGTGAATTCGGTATGTTTGCCATCATGAACGGTATGGCATTGCACGGTGGTTTCTTACCATTCGGCGGTACATTCCACATGTTCTCAGACTATGCGAAGAGTGCATTGCGCATGGCTGCGTTGATGAAACAACGTACTGTTGCAGTGTTGACACATGACTCTATTGGTCAAGGTGAAGATGGTCCAACGCATCAACCAATCGAAAACACATCTGGCCTTCGTTACATTCCGAACATGGATGTATGGCGCCCAGCTGACTCTACAGAAACAGCTGTTGCTTGGGTTGCAGCGGCTGAGCGTGATAATGGTCCATCAAGCTTGGTATTAAGCCGTCAAAACGTGCCTGGCATCAAACACGACACAGCACACTTTGACTTAATCCGTAAGGGTGGTTATGTGTTCTCTGATGTTGCTGGTAAAGCAGATGTGATCATTATTGCTAACGGTTCTGAACTTGATTTGGCAATTAAGGCTGCTGCTGAATTGAGTGCTGCTGGTACGAAAGTACGCGTGGTTTCAATGCCATCAACAAACGTATTTGACCGTCAAGACAAAGCATACCGTGACAGCGTGTTAACTGCAGGCGTTAAGCGCGTGGCTGTTGAAGCTGCTCACCCTGACTTCTGGCGCAAGTATGTTGGCTTAGAGGGTGCTGTCGTTGGTATCGACACATTTGGTGAGTCTGCACCTGGTGGCGTATTGATGAAGCACTTTGGTTTCACTGTTGAAAACGTAGTGAAAACTGTTAAGTCAGTACTGTAATTATTGAAATAAGCTAGACCAAGGGAGCCTGTATTTTTTGGCTCCCTTTTTGTTTGTAAAACTAAGGTAACAATCATGACAGTTAAAGTAGGCATCAACGGATTTGGTCGTATTGGTCGCATGGCTTTGCGTGCGGCATTTCAGGATTTTGAGAATATTGAAGTGGTCGCGATTAATGGTACACAAGACCCTGATTATCTTGTTTACATGGCGAAATATGATTCAGTCCATGGCAACTTTAAAGGCAGCATCGAATACAAAGATGGCTATTTAGTTGTCGACGGTAAAAAAATACTGCTAACTTCGGAAAGAAATCCAGAGAACCTCAATTGGGGTGCCATGGATGTTGATGTCCTGTTAGATTGTACGGGTGTTTTCTTAACCCAAGAGAGTTGCCAAAAGCACATTGATGCAGGTGCTAAAAAAGTGGTGCAATCGGCGCCACCAAAAGATGATACGCCGATGTTTGTTTATGGTGTAAATCATGACGAATATAAAGGTGAAACCATTGTTTCAGCCGCTTCATGTACGACGAATGCTTTAGCGCCAATCGCTAAAGTGTTGAATGATACGTTTGGTATTAAGCGTGGGCTCATGACCACTGTGCATGCCGCAACGGCTTCACAGCAAACGGTTGATGGCCCTTCAAGCAAAGATTGGCGAGGCGGTCGTGGTATTTTAGAAAATATTATCCCTTCATCTACTGGCGCAGCAAAAGCTGTTGGTAAGGTAATTCCAGCACTCAATAAAAAACTCACCGGCATGGCATTCCGAGTGCCAACCTCCGACGTTTCTGTGGTTGATTTAACTTGCGAGCTTAATAAAGAGGCGAGTTATGAAGAAATTGTGGCCGCGATGAAGTCAGCTTCAGAGTCAGAGCTAATGAAGGGTGTTTTAGGCTTTACTAAAGACAAAGTAGTTTCGACGGACTTCCGTGGCGCTGCCTTTGCAGCTGTTTTTGATGCTGAAGCAGGCATTGCGCTTGACCCAACTTTTGTGAAAGTCGTTGCATGGTATGACAATGAGTACGGCTATACCTGCAATATGTTGCGATTAGCAGCCTACATCGCTTAAGGAAGCATCATGGCAATTATTAAAATGACCGATTTAGATTTGTCGGGGAAGCGTGTATTTATTCGTGCGGATTTAAATGTGCCTGTGAAAGATGGGCAAGTGACTTCCGATGCGCGTATTACAGCCTCCATGGCGACGATTGAGTTCGCGCTCAATGCTGGTGCAAAAGTGATGGTGACATCGCACCTTGGTCGTCCTGAAGAAGGTGTTTATTCTGAGGAGAATTCACTTCAGCCTGTTGCTGACATTATTTCTGCTAAGTTAGGAAAATCTGTTCGCTTAATCAAAGATTGGGTGGCTGGTGGATTTGATATTGCGGATGGTGAGTTAGTTTTGTTAGAAAACTGTCGCTTTAATCCAGGTGAAAAAAAGAACCTAGACGAAACTGCGCAGGCTTATGCCAAACTTTGTGATGTGTTTGTAATGGATGCGTTTGGAACAGCCCATCGTGCCGAGGCCTCGACTTACGGCGTAGCTAAATTTGCGCCAGTGGCTGCTGCCGGTATTTTGCTTACTCAGGAGTTGGACGCCTTAAGCAAGGCTTTGCTCAACCCTGCTCGTCCGATGGTCGCCATTGTCGGCGGATCTAAAGTCTCTACAAAACTGACCGTACTTGAAAGCTTATCTGAAAAAGTAGATCAGTTAGTGGTCGGCGGGGGCATCGCCAATACATTTCTAAAAGCAACAGGGCATGAGATTGGTCACTCGCTATGTGAGGATGACCTTCTTCCTACGGCTCGTGCACTCATTAGCAAAATGGCTGAGCGCGGTGCTGCTGTGCCAATTGCTGTTGATGTGGTGACGGGAAAGCATTTTGATGCAAATGAACCGGCGGTGATTAAGGATGCTGGCAAGATTGCGCCTGATGACATGATTTTTGATATTGGTCCAAAGTCTGCCCAGGAGCTTGCTAATATTATTATGAATGCGGGTACTGTGGTTTGGAATGGCCCGCTGGGTGTGTTCGAGTTTGATCAGTTTGGTGAAGGTACAAAGACGATTGCAATGGCTATTGCTCACACTAAAGCATTCACTTTGGCTGGAGGTGGCGATACGATCGCCGCGATCCAAAAATATAATATTTACGATCAGGTTTCATACATTTCGACCGCTGGTGGTGCTTTCTTAGAGTTTTTAGAGGGTAAGAAACTACCCGCCGTTGAGATTCTAGAATCACGGAGCTAAATCAACAATTTGGATGAAAAAAAGAAAAAGGGCCTACGGGCCCTTTTTCTTTAAGTTTAATATTTAACAATCTGAAAATTATGAATTTTAAATTTTATTGTAAATTATATTTTCTGATAGAATCCATCATCCTGACGTAGATTAGTATCATTAATCCACACGAATTGTTGAGCAAAAATTTTGAACCATACATCGACGGCACGTAATTTAAAGAGAGTCTTGGTGCTAGCCCGAGCGAATTTCATTCGTCTGATACCTACCGAGTCAATCTTTTATTTAAGAGAGGCGATGATTTGGACTTTGCCATGCGCAATTATGTCTGCCATTTTTGTTGCTACCGCCTTTATGTTTCAGTTGATAGGAATTGCGCCTGAGTTCGTTGCTAATTTGTCGAGTTTAAATAAGATATTTTCAGGCTTGATACCAATCATCGCAACGAGTGCGCTTGCTTATATATTAAGCGTTAAAAAGCGCTTACCCCCCATGCCAGTTTCTCTATTGGCTCTGATTTCTACGCTTGTTGCTAAACAGCAGCTTGGTGGTGACTCTAGTCGCGCCGATACTTTTATGTTGATCATTGGCATCATTATTCCTTTTGTTGTGGTGCCTTTAGTTTATTGGTTATACCAAAAAAAGTGGGCAAGAATTACTGATGCTGACTTTGCGGGTGGGAATGTGAAGGGTGCGCTTAATTTGACCATTCCTGGAATTGTGGTTTTTTCGATTATTTTCGTCACGCTCAAAGCGTTGATTTATGTCAGTTCTTTTTTTATTTTTCCTGATTTTCTGAGTGATGCATCGATTGGTGCATCTTACTTAGGGGGTGTTCTTTATACGAGTTTGAATTCTATATTGTGGTTTTTTGGTATTCATGGGGCAAATGTCTTACACCCATTAATGGTGCAATTGACAGAGAACTCAGCCGCAGGACTTGGCCTGGTAAACGAGTCATTTTTGGGTGCTTTTGTATTTATGGGAGGGTGTGGCGCAACGTTCTCGTTAATTATTTCAATATTAATTTTTTCTAGAAGTAAAACATTACGTTTGCTAGCAGTTGCTAGCGTGCCAATCGGCCTACTAAACGTCAATGAGCTACTGCTATTCGGCCTTCCCATTATTTTAAACCCAAAAATGTTAGTGCCATTTTTAGTTGTTCCAGTGGTGAATGTTGTGGTTGCCTTGACGGTTATCAACTTCGGTTGGGTGGCGATCCCTAATGCAACTATTCCACTCAATAGTCTAATTGGCTTCAATGCTTTTTTTGCAACGCATCACGACATTCACGCAGTCGCCTTACAGTTATTTAATATTATGCTTGGTTCTATGATTTACAGTCCTTTTATAAAAGTCATTGAACGAGAGAGCTCAAAATCTCTGAATGTTTATTTAAAGTCATTGAAAATGACTTATACACACTTTCAAGAAGAGGCATCCTTATTTTCGGATGACGTTGTACAGCAATCAAATACCTTACGTCATGCAAAGAATCGCAAACGTCAGCAGCTAGAGCGTTTAGCAGAGCTTGATTTCTTTTTGGAGTATCAGCCCCAGGTATCCGTGCAAACCAAGCATTTTGTTGGGGCTGAAGCCTTACCTCGCGCGCGTGAAAAATCAGGAAAAACGATTATGCCTTTCGAGTTTTTACCATGGTTGGACGAGGCTGGTTTGATGAAAAGTATTGATTTATGGGTCGCGGGTGAAGTGCTAGAACAAGATGCAATTTGGCAAGAAATGGGGGTTGATGTGCCAATAAAAATTAATGTGACCGGTGCCACGTTAAGCGAAAAAGTAGCGACCAATGAGCTGATTAATAAAATCAGCCAAGCAAAAGGCAGAATTTCAATTGAAATTGTTGAGCAGGACTTTTCAACAGGATTAGTTGAAGTGGTTGATGCAATTAAACGTATTCATGCATTTGGCGGGAAGGTTTATATTGATGACTTTGGAACTGGTTATTCATCATTAAGTTATTTAAATAGTTTGCATGCAGATTATATTAAAGTGGATAGAAGTTTTGTCCTCGCCCTCGAAACCGAGGGGGGGCAGAAAGTCATGTCCGGCATCTTCAACTTTGCTGAAGCTTTGGGCCTATCTCTAGTGGTTGAAGGGGTTGAGAGCGAAGAGCAACTGTCCAAAATTCCAAAGAATGTCCCATTCTCTGTTCAGGGATGGCTCTATAGTAAAGCGCTGCCCCCAGATTTAATTCCCGCTTTTGCTAAACAATATTCTGCTGCTTAATCTCCTTGGTTTTTAGAGATATGCACACTTAAGGTATAATCAATCCTAACGGATTAATGGCTTGAACATCTTATTTTGTATGCTCAAACGCTTTTAAATGGGTCTTCGTGAATTATTCATTAGGAAAATGCATTGTCTACTACGCTTACGCAATCAAGTATCAAGAGTCTGCCGCTGTTACATCAAGGGAAGGTTCGTGATATCTACGATATCGATGCTGATACTATGCTATTGATTGCCACAGATAGGCTATCTGCATTTGACGTTATTTTGCCTACGCCGATCAAAGACAAAGGTGCGATTTTGACTGAAATCGCTAACTTCTGGTTTGCGAAACTTGGGCACATTATTCCTAACCATTTGACCGGTATCAACCCAGACACGCTCGTGAGCGATCCTGCTGAAAAAGCGCAATTAGGAAAGCGTGCACTTGTCGTTAAGAAACTCAAGCCTTTGCCAATCGAAGCGATTGTGCGTGGGTATTTGGTAGGTAGTGGGTGGAAAGAATATCAAACCAGTGGCACTGTGTGTGGGATTGAACTTCCCGAGGGCTTAAAAGAGGCATCAAAATTGCCTGCGCCAATTTTCACGCCATCTAGCAAAGCGGATGTTGGCGATCATGATGAAAACATTACTTTAGAAAAATGTGCATCACTTTTAGGCCAAACGCTCGCCGAAAAGGTCTCAAGCGTGAGTCTTCGGTTATACAAAGAAGCGGCTGAATATGCATTAACACGAGGTATTATTATTGCCGACACTAAATTTGAATTTGGACTCGATGCAGTCGGTGAGCTTTATCTCATTGATGAAGCGCTGACGCCAGATTCATCTCGTTTCTGGCCTGCAGATCAGTATGTTGTAGGCAAGAACCCGCCAAGCTTTGACAAACAATACGTTCGTGATTGGCTTGAGGCTTCTGGATGGAATAAAACTCCGCCAGCGCCTATATTGCCTGATGATGTGGCAGAAAAAACCAGTGAGAAATATCGCGAAGCTTATACCAAGCTGACAGGTTTAGACTTGGTTGTTTAGACGCTCATGCTAAGTCAGCTTAAGACGGTTGCGGCACAACTAAAGCAGGAGTTTGAAGTTTATCGACTTGTTTTAAAGCATCCTGAGACGCCAATGGTGGCGAAGTTTTTTTTAGGCTTGGCGATAGGCTATGTATTGATGCCTTTTGATTTAATTCCAGATTTTATTCCGTTGATTGGCCAATTGGATGACTTAGTGATTGTGCCTTTATTAGTCTATATCGCCATAAAAATAATTCCAGATGGCTTAGTCAGTGAGTGTCGTGAACTGATAAAAAGAGAAAAAACGAATGAGTAATATTGATCAATTTGTTGCAGGGTACGAGCGCTTCCATGAAAATTACTTTGCCGGTGATACGCCATTATTCGGTGAATTGAGCCAAGGACAAAACCCGAGCACAATGATTATTGCTTGTTCGGACTCTAGGGTAGACCCAGCCATTGTGATGGATGCAAAGCCGGGTGATTTGTTTGTGGTGCGTAATGTAGCCAATCTTGTACCGCCTTATGAAAAGGGTGGTGGATATCACGGTGTGAGCGCTGCACTCGAGTTCGGTGTTTGTGGGTTGGGTGTTCGTCACATTATGGTGATGGGTCACAGACAATGTGGTGGTATCAAAGCGCTAACCGAAGGGGTGCCAGAGGGGATTGATGGTGAATTTATTCGTCCTTGGGTAAGCATGGCTAGCCATGCTTACCGACGTGTAAAGGCAGACTTTCCAAATGCAAGTGCCGGAGAAATGGCTTGCCATTGTGAGTTAGCAGGCATCATTGTTTCTCTTGAGAACCTAGCCACCTTCCCTTTTATCAAAAAGCGTATTGATGAAGGCACCTTGACCTTGCATGGTTGGTATTTTGATATTGAAACTGGGGTCATGTCTGCTTATGATCCTAAAACATTAAAATTTGCACCATTGTTATAATTTTTTAAAACTGCTTAAGGAAAAACGATGTCATTAAGTAATGTGCCTGCGGGCAAAGATGTGCCAAATGATTTTAACGTCATTATTGAAATCCCGATGCGTGGCGAGCCGATTAAGTTTGAAGTTGATAAAGAATCTGGAGCGATATTTGTAGATCGTTTCATGGGAACATCTATGCATTACCCGTGTAACTACGGCTATATTCCGCAAACACTTTCAGAAGATGGCGACCCAACGGATGTGCTTGTTATTACACCTATCCCATTGCAACCTGGCGTAGTGATTCGTTGCCGCGCCATTGGCGTGTTGATGATGGAAGATGAATCAGGCATGGATGCTAAAGTATTGGCGGTGCCAGTAGATAAAATCTGCCCGCAATACAAAAACGTAAAAAGCTATGAAGATATTCCTGATTTCCAATTAGCGCCAATTGCGCATTTCTTTGAGCATTACAAAGATTTAGAAAAAGGCAAATGGGTTAAGGTTGGCCAATGGCAGGGAGTCGATGCTGCAAAAGCTGAAATCGTTGCTAGCGTAGCACGCGCCAAATAATCAAAAGCTTGAGTTTTGAGAGAACAATGGCCACTTTTTAGTGGCCGTTTTTTTAGGTGCGTTTTGACAGTCTGGTTAAGACATCGCCCAGCTCAGAGCCCTCTAATTGCTTCGCTAATGATTGTAGACTGGTTGAGGCATTTTCGCTGATGTGGCGAGAGGGTTTTACTGCTTTATCTTGCTTAGACTGGACGTCTACTTGCACTCTGATCGAGGTGACTTCTACACCCTGCTTTTGTAGCTTGGTAATCAAGCTAGGCAATAAAAGCTTAATTTTGGCAGCAATTGCACCATTTTCAACATGCACAGTCAGACGTTTGTGTTCAATATTACCTGCCTGCGAATAGGGCTTGAGTTGAGTCGGGACGATTTCATTCCAAATTTTTTGGATGGAGGTCAGGTCTTTGGCTTTTTCAGCCATTTTTGACAGTGCGCTGTTTTTAAGTATTGCATTGATTAATTGCAAAATTAAGCCCTCGCGCAAGTGAAATTAAATAATGGTAGATTGTTCCTATTAATATTATATCGTCTGTAAGGCTGTTCGTGTTTTAAGTGTCGTTGTAATGGCTGCCGAGAGGTGGCTTGAGTATGGTAAAATCGCAAGAATTTATTTTTAAGTCAACCTTAAAGAAGGTTCCGCGATAGCGGAAAGTTGGTGTCACTCTATGTTATCCAAGCTTTTTAGAAAATTATTTGGTAGTCGTAACGATCGCCTAGTGAAGCAATATTTTGAGCAAGTGGCGGTGATTAATGCCCTTGAGCCTCAAATGCAAGCGCTCAGCGATGACCAATTGCGTGCAAAAACAGAAGAATTCAAGGGCCGTTTTCAGGCAGGCGAAACGCTAGATCAGCTTCTACCAGAAGCGTTTGCAGTGGTGCGCGAAGGCGGTCGCCGTGTATTCCAAATGCGCCATTTTGACGTGCAATTGATCGGTGGCATGGTGCTCAATGCAGGCAAAATTGCAGAAATGCGGACGGGTGAAGGCAAGACCTTAGTGGCAACACTGCCAGCCTATCTTAACGCGCTAACAGGGAAGGGTGTTCACGTCATTACCGTGAATGATTACTTGGCAAAGCGTGATGCTGAGTGGATGTCTAGACTTTACAATTTCTTGGGTTTAACGGTTGGTATTAACCTGTCACAGATGCCTCATGATGTAAAGCAACAAGCCTATGCTGCAGACATCACCTACGGTACCAATAATGAGTTTGGTTTTGATTACCTTCGTGACAACATGGTGTATACAGCTGAGGAGCGGGTACAACGCAGCCTAAGCTATGCCTTGATCGACGAGGTGGATTCGATTTTGATTGATGAGGCGCGAACCCCGCTGATCATCTCAGGTCAAGCCGACGATAGCATCGACTTATACAATCAAATGCACGGTATCGCTGCTCAGTTGGTCCGTCAAACGGAAGAAGAGGGCGAAGGCGATTACTGGGTTGATGAAAAATCCCAACAAGTCATTATGTCCGAGCAGGGCCATGAGCATGCAGAGCAGTTACTTGAAAAATCAGGACTGTTGGCAGAAGGTGTTAGCTTGTACGACGCTGCAAGTATTAGTTTGATCCATCATTTGTATGCATCTTTGCGCGCCCAGTCTTTATTTCATAAAGACCAGCACTATGTTGTGCGTGATGGCGAGATTGTCATCGTTGATGAATTCACAGGCCGTATGATGACAGGCCGTCGTTGGTCTGATGGCTTGCATCAAGCCGTTGAAGCGAAAGAGGGTGTGGCGATTCAAAAAGAGAATCAAACGCTTGCTTCTATTACTTTCCAAAATTATTTCCGCATGTATGGCAAATTATCTGGCATGACAGGCACTGCTGATACGGAAGCGTATGAGTTTAATCAAATTTACGGTTTAGAAACCGTTGTGATTCCAACGCATCGCATCATGCAACGTAAAGATCAGATGGATAAGGTTTATCGCACTGGGCGTGAAAAATACAATGCGGTGATCGAAGATATTAAAGAATGCCAAGGTCGTGGCCAACCAGTATTAGTCGGCACTACTTCGATCGAAAATTCTGAATTGATTGCTGATTTGCTGACTAAGGCAAAACTAGATCATCAAGTATTGAATGCAAAACAACATGAGCGAGAAGCCCACATTATTGTGCAGGCTGGTCGCCCAGGGATGATTACAATCGCCACTAATATGGCTGGTCGTGGAACGGATATTGTCTTAGGTGGCAATCCAGAACCTAAAATTGATCTTGTTCGTGCAGACGAGGGTCTTTCAGAAGCAGAGAAGCAAACTAAGATTGCAAACATTAAAGCAGAATGGCAAATTCGCCACGATGCGGTATTGGCTGCAGGTGGTTTGCATATTATTGGTACAGAGCGTCACGAGTCTCGTCGCGTGGATAACCAATTGCGTGGACGTTCAGGTCGTCAGGGCGATACAGGCTCTAGCCGCTTTTATTTGTCTCTTGAAGATCAATTATTACGTATTTTTGCATCTGATCGTGTTTCAGCGATTATGGAACGGCTCAAAATGCCTGAAGGTGAAGCGATTGAGCATCCATGGGTCACCCGTGCGATTGAAAATGCACAGCGTAAAGTAGAAGGCCGTAACTTCGATATTCGTAAGCAACTTTTGGAATACGATGATGTAGCCAATGATCAGCGTAAAGTGATTTACGAGCAACGTAATGAGCTCTTGGAAGTGACGGATGTGGGTGAAACGATTGGTGCAATGCGTCATGACGTCATTAACAACATCATTGCAACCTACGTGCCACCAGGTAGCGTGGAAGAGCAGTGGGATGTCGCTTCGTTAGAGAAAGTGTTGCAAGGTGAGTTTAATTTATCTCTGCCATTGCAAAAAATGTTGGAAGAAAATCCAGAATTGCACGAAGAAACATTACGCGACACTATCCAAGGTGCTGCCGAAGAAGCTTACACAGCCAAAGAACAAATGGCTGGCGCGGACACGATGCGTCAATTTGAGCGTGCGGTCATGTTGCAAAGTTTAGACAATCATTGGCGCGAGCACTTGGCTGGTTTGGATCATTTACGTCAAGGTATTCATTTACGTTCATATGCGCAAAAGAATCCTAAGCAAGAATACAAACGTGAAGCTTTTGAGTTATTTGCCGCTTTGCTTGATACGGTGAAGCATGAAGTGACGCAAGTCACCATGCAAGTTCAAGTCAAGAGCGCTGCCGATTTAGAAGCCGTTGAAAAGCCAACAGAGCTGGAGAATGTGCAGTATCAACATACAGACTATGACGAAGCTTTAGCCTCGTCAGCGGTTGAAGATAGTGCGCCATTTGAACGCGAAGGTGTGAAGATTGGCCGCAATGATCCATGTCCATGCGGCTCAGGACAAAAGTACAAACAATGTCACGGAAAGTTAAACTAATTTATGGGTATTGAAGATATCGTTTCGCCTTGTATTGGCGTTTGTGCAATCAATGATAGCAATGGTTTTTGCCAGGGCTGTTATCGCACGGTTGAAGAAATTCGTGAGTGGTGGAATATATCTGACCAAGAGCGAGATAAAGTGATGGGTACTTTAGACCAGCGTTTGTTAGATAACACCACGTTCTAAATAAAAAGCGGCTTTAAAGCCGCTTTTTTTATACTCAGAATCTGTGTTTTGCTTCATGCAAGTTTTGTCTATCGGTTAAAATCCTACTATTCCTTGATGACTTAGAGCTCACAAAAATGCCAGTTAATTTATCAGCACCGCAAGCCAATTCTTTATTGCCTGTGAAAGGTGTTCAACTCGGGTTTGCGGAAGCTAATATCCGCAAGCAAAACCGCAAAGATTTGTTAGTGATTAAGCTCAGTGAAGGCACACGCGTTGCTGGTGTCTTTACCAAAAATCAATTTTGCGCTGCGCCCGTGACTTTGTCTAAAGATCACCTCGCAAGCGGTAATGAAATTCGTGCGCTTGTGGTTAATACGGGCAATGCCAATGCGGGAACTGGTGAGCCAGGTATGCAACATGCCAAACAAACTTGTGTGGCGTTAGCTGATTTGTTGGGGGCGAAATCTGCATCACAAATTTTACCGTTTTCGACAGGTGTTATTTTAGAATCCTTGCCTGTGGATCGTGTGATTGCTGGTTTGCCCGCATGCATTGAGAACCTAAAGGAAGATAACTGGCTCAATGCTGCCGAAGCCATTATGACGACGGATATTGTGGCAAAAGGGTATTCCAAACGGATTTCTTTAGAAGGTAAGACCATTACCATTACAGGTATTTCTAAAGGCTCAGGCATGATTCATCCCAACATGGCGACCATGTTGGGTTATATCGCAACCGATGCGGCCATCAGCCAATTAGCGTTGGAGCAGTTGATTGATTACGCGGTCAATCGCTCATTTAATTGCATTACGGTAGATGGTGATACCTCCACAAATGATTCTTTAATTTTGATGGCGACTGGTCAATCTGGGATTGCTGAGATTCAAGCAGATACGGCCGATTATCTGGCTCTTCGCGATGCCATGACTGAAGTCGCCACATTGCTAGCGCAAGCGATTGTACGTGATGGAGAAGGCGCTACTAAATTTATGACGGTGCAAGTGGAGGCAGGTCGAGATCTCGAGGAGTGTCGCAAAGTGGCTTATGCCATTTCGCATTCTCCACTAATTAAAACGGCTTTCTTTGCATCAGACCCTAATTTAGGCCGTATCTTGGCGGCAATTGGTTACGCCGGCGTTGATAGTTTAGATGTCAATGCCATGCAGCTTTATTTAGGTGATGTGTTAGTGGCTGAAAATGGCGGTCGTGCACAAGCCTATCAAGAAGAGCAGGGTGCGGCGGTGATGAAAGAGCCAGAGATTTTAGTGCGCGTCGTGCTTAATCGCGGCGAAGCCAGTGCAACCGTTTGGACTTGCGACTTCTCATACGATTACGTAAAAATTAACGCGGATTATCGCTCTTAATGATGGCGAATATTGAAAGCCTGATTAATCGTGCGGAGTCTATTTTAGAAAGGCTTTCAGCCTATCTACCATCAATTCAGCAAGATGTTGATTGGAATGCTTTAGCTTGGCGTTGGCAAATCATGAATGGCCGAGGTTGTCTGCAAGCTGTTCCACATCCCCACCAAATCAAGCTAGAAGCCATTTGCAATGTAGATGCCCAAAAAGCTGAAGTTGTGCGTAACACAGCGCAGTTCGTCAGCGGCTTTCCTGCGAATAGTGTGTTGCTAACAGGCGCGCGGGGCACGGGAAAATCCACCCTTGTAAAAGCGTTGTTGAGTGAGTTTGCAAAAGATGGATTGCGTATTGTCGAGGTTGAGAAACAGGACTTGGTTGCCTTGCCCGAGATTGTCAGTTTGCTTCGCGCAAGGCCTGAGCGATTTATTATATTTTGCGATGACCTTTCCTTTGAAGCGACAGACCCAGGTTATAAAACGCTTAAAGTGGTGCTGGATGGCTCCATCGCAACCACTTCAGATAATGTCGTGGTTTATGCTACTTCTAACCGTCGGCACCTCATGCCTGAATACATGGCGGAAAACTTAGAAACCCAGTATGTGGGTGAGGAAATTCGTCCAGGTGAAACCTCAGAAGAGAAGGTCTCGTTGTCGGAACGTTTTGGCTTGTGGCTCTCTTTTTACGCGTTTGACCAAGATGAATATTTAACAGTCGCAGCTTATTGGTTATCCGAATATGGCATTGCTGAAATGAACGACGAAGTAAGACGTGCTGCATTAACTTTTTCTTTAACGCGCGGCGCCCGAAGTGGCCGTGTTGCCTATCAATTCGCACGTGACTATGCGGGCCGTCAGGCTTTGGCTAATCAAAAGTCAGCATCTTGAACACTAACAAAGTAGTCCATGCCGCAGTAGCAGTTTTGATGCGCGAAGATGGGATGGTCTTATTGGGTAATCGGCCTGCAGGGAAGGCCTGGGCTGGTTGGTGGGAATTCCCAGGCGGTAAGATTGAAGACGGCGAAACGCCACTTGAAGCCCTGCAACGTGAGCTAGATGAAGAGCTTGGCGTGCAAGCGACTGAAGCCTACCCATGGCTTGTTCGTACCTTTGACTACCCAGAAAAAACCGTCAAGCTCAACTTCTTTATCGTAAAGTCGTGGCAAGGCGAGCCTGTTGGGCGTGAAGGTCAGCAACTTAGTTGGCAAAACCCTGCAGCCTTAACGGTTGAGCCTATGTTGCCTGCTAATATTCCTATTCTCAGTGCCTTAAGTTTGCCAGCTGTTTACGCGATTACTAATATGATGGAGATGGGTGAAGCATCTTTTTTCAAGGCTTTAGCACTCCAATTGGAAAAAGGATTGAAGTTGATCCAAGTGCGTGAAAAACAACTGGGTCGAGAGGCATTAATTGCATTTGCACATAAAGTAATTGCGCTCGCACGTCCCTTCGGCGCTAGAGTGCTGATGAATGCAGATTGGGATGATGTGATGAAAGCAGGCGCCGATGGCATGCATTTGAATAGTCATGCGCTAATGAATTTGAGTGAGAAGCCTCATGGTTTGTTGGTCGCTGCGTCTTGTCACAATACTCAAGAAATGGCAAAAGCAGTCCAAATGAATGTAGATTTTGTGATGCTCTCTCCAGTATTGCCAACCCGCAGTCATCCGGAAACTCAAGCCATGGGCTGGGAAGCGTTTGCGAAGATGAAACAAGATTATCCATTACCTGTTTATGCACTTGGCGGCATGCAATATTCAGCGCTTAAAAATGCTTGGCAAGCAGGTGGCCATGGCATCGCCATGCAGAGAGCCGTTTGGGAATAAATGAAGAAATTTTTTTTACTACTAGTTTTGTTGATTGCACTAGGCTTTGGGGCGAAGTTTTATTTTGCTAAGCCAGAGTTGGCGCCCATTAGCGTTTTATCTTGTGCTGATATTACTCAGTCATGTGGCAATGAGGTGTTCACGGTTCAGTTTGCCGAAGCGCCGCAAGTGATGAAGCCGTTGCATTTAAATTTGCATCTTAATCGAGCTGAAGCCGTTAAAAACATTCATGTTGATTTTGCGATGCAAGATATGGAAATGGGCTTAAATCGTTACCGCTTAATCCAAGTGAATCAATCTGGCGATTGGAAAACAGAGGTGACTTTGCCTATTTGTATGCAGGGGCGTAGTGATTGGAATATGTTGCTTGAGATTGAAGCTGGCAATGGGATCCAGCGCCTTCAGTTGCCATTTTCAGTTATGGCTAATCGCGCTAATTAACTAGCTTATGGCTGTTCAGCAAGGATGGGACTGCTGACTGTAACCAAACTTTCTTTGCCAGCTTGATTTTTGAAATGCAAAGCAAATGAAACGGTTTCGCCAGCTTTTAGCGGTTTCTTCAAATCAAATAACATTAAATGGAATTCCCCCGGCGCAAGCTTGTTGGGTGTGTTCGCTTTTAAATCTAATTGTTCAAGCATGCGCATTTTCATGACGCCATTTTCCATGATCATGCTATGAATTTCGACACTATCTGAAGCAGAGCTTTCCACTTTGACCAGGCGGGTGTCTGATGTGCTGGTGATGGTCATATAAGCCGCGCCTACCTCTTGGCCTTCAGCTGTTGCACGGACCCAATTGTCAGTGATGGAAATTTCGGGCGCTTGTTTGCTGCAAGCCAGCAACATTGTCACTAAGATTGTTAATACAAAATATAGCTTCTTTTTTAGCATCTTAATTCAGACCTTCTGTATCTAAATCATCTGCAGTGATAGGTGTTTCAATGCGATAGCCTTCACTTGCCCAAATGCCTAAATCAATCATTTTGCATCGCTCAGAGCAAAAGGGTCTAAACGCATTGCTAGGACTAAATTCAGAAAGTTTTCCACATTCTGGGCATGGGACTAGACGTTTTTTTTCGACAGATTGCATTGGGGACTAAACTTAAAAAAGAATTAAAGGTTGCCGAGTGTGAGTGAGAATGGAATATCAAATTCACATGGATGTGGTTTTTCAGTGCGGCTCATGGAGATAAAGCGCAAATTGATTGCATATTTATTAGCACTAATTTCAGGATAGCAATTTAAGTCGTCATCGACTTTTACTTGCAACATTTGGGCTGGTTTTGCATTACCAAGCATTTGCTGGTAAGCCCCATTGACAGCAATATTTGCAACGCCTTTACCGCTTCCTCTGAGGATGTTTAGAATGATTCCTAGTGCGTCATAGATTGGCGTGACGTGACCTAACCATTTTTCTAAATCCTGCTTTCGTTCCTCCGCAGGACTTTCTAACCAATAATGGTAAGAGGGCAAATCAAACTCGCACAAGCCGCCAGGAATAACAGCGCGCTGTTTAATCGACATCAGCCACTCGTTTTCTTTGAGCGGCTGGCCTATTCTGGTGCTAATGGTTCTAAGTCGCGCTGACGTGCCAATGATTTTGTCTAAAATAGGCTGAAGCACTTCAGATGCGATGTTTGGATTGCCTACTAAACTTGTCATGATGACTTTTTGGCGATCTAACTCTTGTAGTAGGTCAGTTTTTAAATCTGTACGGTCAAGAATATCCAGAATCTGGAAAAAAGACACAATGGCATTATGGTGATGGCTTGGGTGTTCTGAAGCGATATTAAGCAAAACCTTAGAGAATAAATCCTCTAGACGAAGCAGAGTTCTGATTCTTTCGTTAAAAGGAAATTCGTAAATCGCCACTTTAGTTTTCGCTTAAATATTTTATTAAACACTTAGATACGTCAGATTATGGGTTTGAATTGTCAATTACGCAAGTATTGATATATTTCTCATGTACGCGCTTAATTTTCTCTTTTAATTCTTCAATTAAGCCGTCATTTAAAATGATATCGTCTGCGAGTGCGTTTCGCTTTTCACGTGGTATTTGGATATCAATGATTTTCTGAATATCCGACTCTGAAAGGCCGTCTCGCTTGCTTGCTCTGGAAATTTGCATCTCAGGACTACTATCAATCACTAGACTGCGATTGATGATTTTTAAGTAACGGTCACTTTCAAACAAAAGCGGAATGGCTAAAACTTGATAAGGAGCTGTAGCATTTTTATTAAGCGCTTCCATTGCCTTGTTGTAAATGGCTGG
Source organism: Candidatus Methylopumilus turicensis (assembly GCF_000953015.1). NCBI lineage: Bacteria > Pseudomonadati > Pseudomonadota > Betaproteobacteria > Nitrosomonadales > Methylophilaceae > Candidatus Methylopumilus > Candidatus Methylopumilus turicensis. Next base: position 1,473,784 of record NZ_LN794158.1, on the reverse strand, counting down.
ATGGAGAATGGTTTCTAGTTTTTTTCTAGCTTCGCGATCTGCAAACACTTTTTGGCGTAAAGCTGCTCTATTGAGGCTGCCATCGCTATTTAGCATATCTTTACCAAAAACCTGGGTAATTTCTTCCAAAGTGCCTTGGCCGCTGGCGGTTAATTCATGGCTGATGATGTCGACGTCCACGATAGGCACCCCTAGCTCAGCAAATAGCCTTGCTGCTTCACTTTTTCCGCTACCTATGCCACCTGTGAGTCCAACAACATACATCGCTTAGCCACCCAAATATAAGTGTGAAAGTTGCGTGCCCCAAAACAAGGCTGCAATGCCACCGAGTGCGAGATAAGGCCCAAAAGGAATGGCGGTGTTTCTTCCCTTTTTAGCGAAAATAATCAAGCCAATCCCGATAATTGAGCCGGCAATGGAGGAGAGCAGGATGACCGCTGGGAGCATCGCCCAGCCAAACCAAGCGCCTATTGCCGCTAGCATTTTAAAGTCACCATAGCCCATGCCTTCTTTGCCCGTAATCAGCTTAAATGCCCAATAAACGATCCACAAGATTAAATAGCCCGCTACTGCACCGATGATGGCTGATTGAATATCTGTGAAGCCGCCATTTAGGTTGAAAAGCAAGCCTAGCCAAAGTAGCGGCAGGGTGATGTCGTCTGGTAAAAGCTGGGTGTCTAAATCTATCAAGGTGAGTGTTAACAGCGCTAGAACAAACGCTGATGCGGCCAAGGCGTTGATCGAAAAGCCGAACTGATAGGCAGTTAGGCCCACTATTAATGCACTGATGATTTCAACAGCAGGGTAACGCCAGCTAATAGTAGCTTTACATTCTTTGCATCTACCGCCAAGTACTAGAAAGCTAATGACAGGAATATTGTGCCATGCTGCGATGGCTTTTTGGCAATGCGGGCAGGTTGATCGCGGATTGATTAAATTATATTTTTTGGTTTTTTCGGCATGATCAATACCGTTAAGTGAGGCACATTGTTCGCGCCAATTCATCTCCATCATGATGGGCAATCTGTGTATCACCACATTCAAGAAGCTACCAGTCACAAGGCCTAAGAGGCTGGCGATAATGATGAAAATGGTTGAGTTTTGTTGAATGAGCGCAATTAATTCGGACATGAGACTTTCTTTTGTTTATTGGTTGATCTTAATGAAGAGCATATTCGCATTGAATATTGGTCAGGGCAACTCCATAAATAATATGCGCTATTGAAATGCAAAAAACAGTCTCCAATATATAATGAATAAAACTGCTGTTAGGAAAAGATTGTATGCGCCCTGAGCCAAATGTAGAAGCCTCAATATTAGAAATGGATGAAACCCAAGTGGAAGCTTGGACTAAGCCTGTTGTCTGCCGCGTAGAGGTAGATTTGCCTAATTGGATGGCCCAGCTGACGGGCCATAAAAACTGGGAAGTATTTAATGAAGAGGAAACTGACGATTATATGAGCTATGCGATGCGCTTGGGTCGTCAAGAGGCTGAAGTGACTCTATATCACAGCGGTTATGCCGTGGTCGATGTGGACGGGGAGTCCTTATTTAACGGCACACTCACGAATGGCAAGAATGCTTGCGCGCAATTGACTTACTTCAACCCAGAAAACGGCGAGCCTATTACCCTTAATTAATAGGTTCTGGCGACGGAAAATTCTGCTAAATCAATCAGTGCTTGGTGTTGGGCTGTCTTTGGTAAATGTGCAATCGCTTGGCATGCAAGCGTCGCTTCTTGTTTTGCAAGGCCTCTCACGTAGTCTAAGGCACCCGTCTCTTTAACCGCTTGTGTCACAGCAGCTAAATCCTCCAAGCCCCCTTGTTCAATGGCGTTACGAATAAGATTGCGCTGGGCTTCGTTGCCGTTTCTCATCGCATATAGTAGCGGTAGCGTTGGCTTTCCTTCAGCGATGTCGTCGCCAAGATTCTTACCGATATCTTCGCTCTCGCCGCTTAAATCAAGCACATCGTCAATGAGTTGGAAGGCTGTGCCTAAGCGCATGCCATACTCTGCCATGGCCTGTTCATCGTGGGCTGATGCTTGGCAAATTACAGCGCCTAATCGAGTGGCGGCCTCAAATAATTTAGCCGTTTTGTAATGAATGACGCGAAGATAGTCTTCATCGCTAATATCAGCATCATTAATGTTGAGCAGTTGTAACACTTCGCCTTCAGCAATGATGTTGGTGGCTTCAGCCAAAATATCCATGACGCGCATATTCTGAACGCTTACCATCATTTGGAAGGCGCGCGAATAAACAAAATCACCTACTAACACGCTGGCGGCGTTACCAAATAGGGTATTTGCGGTTGCGCGGCCGCGACGCATGGCAGACTCATCAACAACGTCATCATGTAATAAGGTCGCGGTGTGGATGAATTCCACAACTGCAGAGAGCATGTGGTGGTGCGGCTCAATTTTTCCGAAAACGCCTGCAGATAAAAGCACTAAAGCAGGACGCAAGCGTTTGCCACCGCTATTAATGATGTAATCCGCCACTTGATTAATGAGGACGACTTCAGAATGGAGTGATTGACGGATGACGTCATCGACGGCACGCATGTCGTCTGCAATGCTTGATTGAATAAGGCTAAGTGACAATTGAAGCTACCAATAAAATTTATAGCAATTTTAGCATTTATAAGGCCTGTTTCGCCGGACTTTTTATGCGGATAAAGCGCTAAAAACCTGGTGATAAGCTTACTTAGGTTAAAATATGATGTGTAGCTTGATTTAGGTGCTTAAGGTTTTTTAGATAAAGCCTATTTTGTATTTGCTTAAGTCCGAATTTTACGTATAATGCGCAGTTCATTTGAATGCGTAGCAAACGAGGCTTAATCATGTATGCAGTCATCAAGACTGGCGGTAAACAGTACCGCGTAACTCCTGGCCTAAGGCTTAAGGTAGAAAAATTAACGGGTGATGTCGGTAGCGACGTTACTATCGATCAAGTATTAGTGTTGGCTGATGGTGAGAATGTCACTATTGGTGCGCCATTAATCGCTGGCGCTAGCGTGACAGCTAAAGTGTTATCACACGGCCGTGGCGACAAGGTAATGATTTTCAAATTCCGTCGTCGTAAACACTACCGTAAGACACAAGGTCATCGTCAAAGCTATACAGAAATCCAAATTGCAGATTTCGGTGGCGCTTCAACTAAACCAGCAAAAGCTAAAGCTGCAAAAGCTAAAGCAGCTGAATAAGGAGTAGAAAATGGCACATAAGAAAGCTGGCGGGAGTTCCCGTAACGGTCGTGACTCACAGGCCCAACGATTAGGTGTTAAAGCCTTTGGTGAGCAAGAAGTTTCAGCTGGTAGCATCATCGTTCGTCAACGTGGCACACGTATGCACGCTGGTGAAAATGTCGGCATGGGTAAAGACCACACACTATATGCAAAAGTAGACGGTAAAGTTGCTTTCGCTATTAAAGGTGCGTTGCGTCGTAAGATGGTAAGCATCATCCCACTTTAATGCTATCGAGCACTATAAAAAGCCCTATCGCTTGGTAGGGCTTTTTTGTTTTATATGGGGCTAACTTGGCGGTATGATACGGTTAGTTCAAAATGGATTTTAAGCTTGAGTTCCAATGCTGAGTCCGAAGTGTTATATCAATTATGCGGTGACCAATGAAATTTATAGATGAAGCTACCATTAAGCTTTTTGCGGGTGATGGCGGTAATGGTGTAGCAACTTTCCGTCGTGAAAAATATGAGCCCATGGGCGGACCAAATGGCGGCGATGGCGGCCATGGCGGTTCCGTATACTTTGAGGCTGACCGCAATATTAATACATTGGTCGATTATCGCTATACACGTAGCTTCCGCGCACAGCGTGGTGAAAACGGCCGTGGCTCTGATTGTTACGGCGCTGGTGGTGATGACATGGTGTTGCGCGTACCTGTTGGCACTGTCATTAGTGATAAAGCCTCAGGTCAAACATTGATTGATCTGGCCGAGCACGGGCAGCGTGCGATGTTGGCTAAAGGTGGCAAGGGTGGTTTAGGTAATATTCACTTCAAGTCGAGTTTGAATCGCTCACCACGCCAGTGCACTAAAGGTGAGCCAGGCGAAGAAATTGAACTTTATCTAGAGCTTAAAGTGTTGGCTGATGTGGGTTTGCTTGGTATGCCCAATGCAGGTAAATCGACGTTTATTCGTTCGGTTTCAGCCGCAAAGCCAAAGGTTGCCGACTATCCGTTTACCACCTTGCATCCTAATTTGGGCGTTGTTCGCGTTGATACTAACCGCAGTTTTGTAATCGCGGACATTCCTGGGTTGATTGAAGGTGCTGCTGAAGGTGCTGGTCTTGGTCACCAGTTCCTACGCCATTTAGCACGTACGCGTTTGCTGCTTCATATTGTGGATTTAGCGCCATATGATGAGGCGGTTGATCCGGTGGCTGAAGCTAGAGCGATTGTAGAAGAGCTTCGCAAATATGATGAAGAGCTTTATAACAAACCACGTTGGTTGGTGTTGAATAAAGTCGACATGCTTGAAAACTCAGCCGAAAAAGTAGCTGAGTTTGTAAAAGCTTACGGCTGGAAAGGCCGTACTTTTGCGACTTCTGCAATCAGCGGTATCGGCTGTAAAGAGCTTGTGTATGCGATTATGGATCATGTGGAAGAAGTGAGCGCAAAAGCGCGTGAAGAGGAAGATGCTGAACAAGCAAAACTAGCGGCTGAAAAGTTAGCTCGCAAAGAAGCGGCAGCATTAAAGAGAGCTGAAAGCGCAGAATAAAGTTTGAGTGAGATGAAATCATTATTAGCTGACGCAAAATGTATTGTGATTAAGGTAGGTTCTAGCCTAGTCACGAACAATGGCGAGGGTTTAGACCAAATGGCGATTGCTGCTTGGGCGGCTCAAATCGCCCAATTAGTGCGTCCAGCGAATGGCGATATTCAAGCAAGAAAAGTAGTGTTGGTTTCTAGTGGCGCAGTGGCCGAAGGTATGCAGCGCTTGGGCTGGAAAAAGCGTCCAACAGCGGTGAATGAGTTGCAAGCTGCGGCGGCAGTTGGCCAAATGGGCTTAGTGCAAATGTATGAGTCATGTTTTGCTCAGCACTCACTACATACAGCGCAAGTCTTACTGACTCATGATGATTTGGCTGACCGTAAGCGTTATCTCAATGCGCGTAGCACTTTGCGTACGCTGCTTGATTTAGGTGTGATTCCAATTATTAATGAGAACGATACTGTCGTCACTGATGAGATTCGTTTTGGGGACAATGATACCTTAGCTTCTTTGGTCGCTAATCTAATCGAAGCGGATGCTTTAGTGATTTTGACTGACCAAGCCGGCCTCTATTCAGCTGACCCACGCAAAAATCCTGATGCCAAGTTTATTCAGCACGCAACAGCCGGTGACGAAGCTTTGGAGCAAATGGCGGGTGGTGCTGGCAGTAGCGTAGGGACTGGCGGTATGTTGACTAAAGTTTTGGCGGCTAAGCGAGCAGCGCGAAGTGGCGCACATACAATTATTGCTTCTGGTCGTGAGAAAGAAGTGCTCATTAAGTTGGCTTCTGGCGAAGTCATTGGCACGCACCTGCACACAGAGCAAGGCAAAATGCTTGCTAAGAAACAGTGGATGGCAGACCATTTGCGTGTTTCTGGCCAATTAAAACTCGATACTGGCGCAGTAAAAGTGTTGCGGACTGACGGTAAAAGTTTATTACCAGTCGGGGTTGTAGCGGTTGAAGGCAGTTTTGAACGTGGCGATGTTGTGGCTTGTTTAGATGAGCAAGGCAAAGAAATCGCCCGCGGATTAGTGAATTATTCTTCAGCTGAAACAGCGCGAATTTTGCGTCAGCCGAGCAGTGAGATTGCATCCATTTTGGGTTATGTGGATGAAGCTGAATTGATACACCGAGATAACCTTATTCTTTTGTAAGATTTACATTTAAGTACTGGGGCAACCATGACTAAAACATCACCAAAAGTAGCCATTATTATGGGGTCTGACAGCGACTGGCCAACCATGAAATTGGCTGCGCAAATGTTGGCAGATTTCGGTGTGCCGTATGAAGCGCAAGTGGTTTCTGCACATCGCACACCAGACTTGATGTTTGAATTTGCCGAAACAGCTTCAGCTAAAGGCATTCAAGTGATTATCGCTGGTGCGGGGGGTGCTGCACACTTGCCTGGGATGGTTGCTGCTAAGACTACATTGCCTGTGTTAGGCGTTCCTGTTGCGAGTAAACACTTACAAGGTAACGACTCTTTACTCTCTATTGTGCAAATGCCAAAAGGCATTCCAGTGGCTACTTTTGCGATTGGCGATGCCGGAGCAACGAATGCTGGCTTGTTCGCTGTGTCTATTTTGGCGAATAGTGATGTAGATTTGGCTAAAAAACTAGAAGATTTTCGTGCGGCACAAACCGCAAAAGTATTGAATATGACATTAACGGAGCAGCCTTGAGTTCTCATATCATCCTTCCTCCAGCAATGCTGGGAATGTTGGGCGGCGGCCAGCTTGGTCGGTTTTTTGTGATTGCTGCCCACGAAATGGGTTATCGCGTTACCGTGCTAGATCCAGATAAAAATAGCCCTGCAGGCAAAATTGCGGATGTGCATTTATGTGCTGATTATGATGACGCTGCTGCATTAAAAACCATGGCAGAAACTTGCCAAGCGATTACAACTGAATTCGAAAACGTTCCTGCAAGCACCTTGGAAAATTTGGCGCAGACACGTACTGTTCGTCCATCAGCTAAAGCAGTTTCAATTGCGCAACATCGCGTATTAGAAAAACAATTTATCCGTGACGCCGGCATTCCAGTTGCGCCATTTGTCGTGGTGAATGCGGCATCAGATTTGCCAGCAGATGCTGATGCAATTTATCCTGCCATTTTAAAAGTGGCGCGTTTTGGCTATGACGGCAAAGGCCAAGCGCGTGTTGCCGACAAAGCGCAAGCGCAAACAGCTTTTGAAGCATTCAAAGGCGAGCAGTGCGTATTAGAAAAAATGTTGAGCTTGGATTATGAAGTTTCAGTAGTGTTAGCTCGCGATGCGCAAGGTAATGTTGCGGCTTATCCTTTGGCTGAAAATAGTCACTTAAATGGCATTTTGGATGTCAGTATTGTGCCAGCGCGTGCGCCAAAAGCCATTCAAGACCAGGCGCGTCAATTGGCGATTAAGATTGCTGAGAAGTTGGAGTACGTTGGTGTGCTAGCAGTTGAGTTTTTTGTGAGCAATGGCGAGTTGTTAGCCAATGAAATGGCCCCGCGCCCTCACAATTCAGGCCATTACACTATTGATTCAAATGTTACCAATCAGTTTGAACAACAATTGCGAGCTTTAGTGGGTTTGCCTTTGGGTGACAGTCGTTTGCATAGCCAGGCAGTGATGGTCAATATTCTTGGCGACGTTTGGAAAAACGGTACTGAGCCTGCTTGGGATAAGATTTTCGCCAGACCAGAACTAAAACTGCATTTGTATGGCAAGCATGAGCCACGCCCGGGGCGTAAGATGGGCCACTATACTGTCATTGGTGCAGATCAAGAGACGGTGATTGTGAATGCAATCAAAGCGCGTGAAGAGTTAGGGATTGGGTAACTTAAAACTATCGAGTGATAGACAACAAAAAAGCCGAACATTTAGTCCGGCTTTTTTGTTTGACGCTCATTAAAACTAGACTGATTAAGCCATTGCCTTAATTGAAGCGTTCAAACGGCTCTTATGACGAGCAGCTTTATTTTTGTGAATAATGTTCTTGTCTGCAATGCGATCAATAACACTCACATTTTCAGAGTATGCAGCTTGAGCAGCACCTTTGTCACCAGCTTCTACCGCTTTAATGATCTTTTTGATCGCGGTGCGCAAAGTAGAACGCAAGCTGGCGTTATGGGCGCGTTGCTTAACTGCCTGACGAGCACGTTTTCTTGCCTGCGCGGTATTAGCCATGAATTTTCCTAATTAACAAAATACGAAGCCGAACATCTTAACGTTTTATTAAAGCTTTTGCAATATATTGTCAGCGTTAAATTGCGCTTATTTGCAATAATGTTGCTGTGGGCGATGTGCTTGTGAGCAGCTTGTAATCAATTGCGTTCGGGGTTTTAGCCCTTCGCATGCTAAAATCGCCATTAATTTCAACAGTATTTTACACGACAACAAACACACGCATGAATCTGCTTAAAGCACTTGCCACCGTTGGGAGTATGACATTTCTCTCGCGCATCTTGGGTTTCGTTCGCGACACCTTGATTGCACGCGTGTTCGGTGCTGGTGTTGCAACAGATGCTTTTTTTGTTGCCTTCAAAATACCGAATCTCTTACGTCGAATTTCAGCTGAAGGTGCTTTTTCGCAGGCCTTTGTACCTATTCTGGCTGAGTATAAAAAACAGCGCAGTGTCGATGAAACCAAGGCCTTGATTAACCATGTGGCTACCTTGCTGGGGCTTTTTTTAGTCGTCATTACCATTCTAGGGATGTTAGCTGCCCCTTGGGTGGTGCAAGTAAGTGCACCAGGGTTCGCGGCCGATAAAGCCAAATTTGATTTAACGGTCGATTTACTGCGTGTCACCTTCCCGTATATTTTCTTTATTTCATTGGTTTCGCTGGCGGGTGGCGTACTCAACACTTTCGGTAATTTCCGTGTGCCAGCCATGACGCCTGTTTGGTTGAATCTTTCGTTTATTGCCGCAGTGATGTTTGTTGCGCCTTATTTTGATCATTCAGTGATGGTCTTGGGCTGGGCGGTTTTTGCGGGCGGTATCGCACAATTAATCTATCAACTCCCTTACCTGCGAAAACTAGGCTTGTTGCCAAGGTTTGAGATTAACTTAAAAGATGCCGGTGTTTGGCGCATTCTCAAATTGATGGGTCCAGCAATTTTCGGCGTATCAATTGCGCAAATTTCACTGCTCATCAACACCATTTTTGCTTCTTTTTTAGTCACGGGTAGTGTTTCTTGGCTTTATTATGCGGACCGTCTAATGGAGTTTCCTACCGGAATTTTAGGCGTGGCCTTGGGTACCATTTTGTTACCTAGTTTGGCGAAAAGCTACGCTGATAAATCCGACGGTGAGTACTCCCAATTATTGGACTGGGGCTTGAGACTCACATTCATTCTTGCATTGCCAGCGGCAGTTGCTTTGGCGGTGCTTTCGGTGCCACTAGTGACGGGCTTATTCCACTATGGGGCATTTAGTGCTTTAGACGTAGAGATGACCCGTCAAGCGTTGATGGCGTACAGCCTAGGTTTGTTAGGGCTGATTTTGGTAAAAGTGCTTGCGCCAGCATTTTACTCACGCCAAAACATTAAAACCCCAGTCAAAATTGCCTTGTTTACCTTGGCATCAACACAGCTCATGAATCTGGCTTTTATTGGCCCGTTTAAACACGCTGGTTTAGCCTTGGCGATTGGTCTAGGCGCTTGTATGAATGCGGGCTTGCTCTATTTTTATTTGCGTAAAGCGGGTGTGTTTAAGCCACAGCCTGGTTGGTATGCCTTTATGGCAAAACTTGCGCTAGCGGTTGGTGCTATGGCTTTGGTCTTACATTTTGCTGCTGGTTCAGACGCTACTTGGATGGCTTATAAGTTGGTGCCGAAATTGTTGCATTTATTGATATTGCTTGTGCTGGGCTCTGGCACCTATTTCTTTGTGCTATGGGCATTGGGTATTCGCCTCAAAGACTTTATGAAGCGCACTGTTATTTAGTCCAATGCAAATCCTTAGACATTTCCCTAGTGAGAGTAATCAGCCATGTGCATTGGCGATAGGCAATTTTGATGGAGTGCATTTAGGTCATCAAGCTTTGCTCAAAGAGCTTAAAGCAGTGGCAAGCGCGCAATCATTACAAATGGCAGTGATGACGTTTGATCCGCATCCGCGCGAGTTTTTTTCACCAGAAAAAGCGCCAGCGAGATTAGCCTCACTAAGAGAAAAGTTAGAGCGCTTTGCAGATGCTGGCGTTGATGTTGTGTATTTGTGCCGATTTAATCAGCGCTTTGCCAGCTTGAGTGGTGAAGCTTTTATCAACGATATTTTGATTAAATCGCTCAATGCTAAAACTGTTTTAGTGGGTGAAGATTTTAGTTTCGGTGCAGGTCGCCGTGGCGGCGTTGTTGATATTGCTAATGCAGGATTAAATCTCATTAGCCTGCCGCAAGTTAATTTAAGCGATGAAGATGTGCAATCCCTTGGCGATAGTGAGCGTGTTTCTAGCACCCGCATAAGAAATGCGCTTGCGGCAGGTCGGCTTGATGTCGCTAAAAATCTACTTGGTCGTCCTTATAGTATTAGTGGCAAAGTGATTCACGGAGCGCAATTAGGTAGAAAGCTAGGGTTTCCGACAGCAAATGTGCATATGCGGCACGAACGACCTGCCTTAACCGGTGTGTATGCAGTAAAATTAAACGGTTTGAATGGCGTTGCCAATTTAGGCGTGAGGCCGACCATTGCTGGTGTGCCTAAGTTGCTGTTAGAAGTGCACTTATTTGATTTTGATGGTGATTTATACGACAAGCATGTGCATGTCGAGTTTTTCCATAAAATTCGAGATGAAATGAAATTTGACGGTTTAGACGCGTTAAAAGCCCAAATCGCAAAAGACGTGCAAGTGGCACGTCATTTTTTCAAATAAAATTTAGATAATTAAAAGTAAAAAACCGAAAGTTCGTCATGACTGAAGATTCAAAACAAGACTCGAAATATAAGCTCAATCTCCCTGAGACCAGCTTCCCTATGCGTGGCGACTTGGCTAAGCGTGAACCAGCGTGGCTTAAAGAATGGCAAGATAAAAAGCTCTATGAGCGCATTCGCAAAGCGCGCGCGGGTAAACCTAAATTTATTTTGCATGATGGCCCGCCCTACGCAAACGGCGATATTCATATCGGTCATGCGGTGAATAAAATTCTTAAAGACATTATCGTTAAATCTAAAACCATGAGCGGTTTTGATGCCCCTTATGTGCCAGGTTGGGATTGCCACGGCTTGCCGATTGAGTTGGTGGTTGAGAAAAATCACGGTAAGGAAATTGCCCCAGCTAAATTCCGCGAGCTTTGCCGTGACTATGCAAAAGAACAAGTGGAACGCCAAAAGAAAGACTTCGTACGTTTGGGCGTGTTGGGCGATTGGGATAATCCTTATCTCACCATGGATTTTAAAACTGAAGCCGACATCATGCGCGCTTTAGGTGATATTTATAAAAACGGCTATTTGTATCAAGGCAGTAAACCTGTGCATTGGTGCGTAGATTGTGGTTCTGCACTGGCAGAGGCTGAAGTTGAATATGAAGATGTGAACTCACCAGCGATTGATGTGGGCTTTAAAGTGTCAGGCAATCAGCCTGACTTAAACAAAGCGTTTGGCATTGAAATCTTGGGCGATGTTTTTGCCGTGATTTGGACGACGACACCTTGGACTCTGCCTGCCAACCAAGCCGTGAGTGTGCATCCTGAGTTGGATTATGACCTCATTCAAACCAGCAAAGGTTTGTTAATTCTTGGCCATGATTTAGCGCAAGCAACATTAACGCGATATGGTGAAGAGGATGCTAAAACACTCGCGTCATGCAAAGGTGCTGCCTTAAATGGTATTCAGTTAAATCACCCTTTTGATAAGCGCCAAGTGCCAGTCATTTGTGGCGAGCATGTGACCACTGAAGCTGGTACTGGCTTGGTGCATACCGCTGCTGCGCATGGTAATGATGACTGGTTGGTCATGCGTGCTAACTTCCCGCAAGAAAAACCACGTGTTCTCATTGGTGCAGACGGTAAATTTTTTACTAGTGATTTAGTTGAGCTTGAGGCGATTCGTGGTTTAAGTCGTCAAGACGCAAATAAGGTGATTTTAGGTTTGATGCAAGAAAGTGGCGCTTTAGTTGCAAGCGCCCGCCTAAACCATAGCTTCCCCCATTGCTGGCGCCATAAAACGCCACTCATGCAATTGGCTACACACCAATGGTTTATTGGCATGAATGAAACAGACGCATCGGGTAAAAGCCTGCGTGAGTATGCCAATAAAGCTGTCGATGAAACCGAGTTTTTCCCGAGTTGGGGTCGTGCGCGTTTAGAGGCCATGATTAAAAACCGTCCTGATTGGTGTGTTTCACGCCAACGAAATTGGGGCGTGCCGATGCCACTATTCGTGCACAAAGAAACTGGCGAGCCACATCCAAAAACAGCTGAGTTATTAGAACAAGCTGCTTTGCTGACAGAGCAAACAGGCGTTGAAGCTTGGTTTAGTTTAGATGCCGCTGCTTTCTTGGCCAAACATGCACCAGAAAACGCAGACCAATACAAAAAAGTGACTGATACTTTAGACGTTTGGTTTGATTCGGGCTCAACGCATGCGGCTGTGCTTAAACGTCGTCCAGAATTAAAACACCCTGCTGCTTTGTATTTAGAAGGTTCAGACCAACATCGTGGTTGGTTCCAAAGCTCACTTTTAACAGGGTGTGCGATTGATGGCCGCGCCCCTTACGAAGCCCTGCTCACGCATGGTTTTGTGGTGGATGGTGCTGGTCACAAAATGAGTAAATCCAAAGGCAACGTGGTTGCGCCGCAAAAGGTAATGGATACTTACGGTGCCGACATCTTACGTTTGTGGGTAGCATCGACTGATTACTCAGGTGAACTGACGATTTCTGATGAGATTCTCAAGCGCGTGGCAGAAAGCTATCGCCGCATTCGTAATACTTTACGTTTCTTAATGGCCAATTTAGCTGACTTTGATGCAAGCAAAGATTTACTGCCCGTTGACCAATGGCTTGAAATTGACCGTTATGCACTTGTGCTTACAGCGAAATTACAAACAGAAGTCTTGGCGGATTTTGATCGTTATGAGTTTCACTTGGCGGTGCAAAAATTTGTGGGCTTCTGCTCTGAAGATTTAGGCAGTTTTTATTTAGACATTCTTAAAGACCGTCTCTATACCACGGGTGAAAAGTCACATGCTCGTCGTGCGGCGCAAAGCGCTTTGTATCACATTACCCAAACCATGATGCGTTTGATGGCGCCTATCTTGAGCTTTACGGCTAACGAGATTTGGCAAACATTAGGCTTGGATAAAGACGCAACCGTATTCGAAGAGCTTTGGTATGACTTGCCTGCGCATGGTTTGAGCGATGCCCAAATCGACGACTGGAAAAACATTATCGAAGTGCGTGCGTTAGCCAATAAGGCAATTGAAGAAAAACGTGGTGCAGGTGAGGTGGGTTCTTCATTGCAGGCTGAAATCAGCATTGCTGCGGATGGCGCTGCTTATGATTCACTTGCTCGTATGGAAGATGCGCTTCATTTTGTATTGATTACTTCGCAAGCGAATCTTGAAAAGCAATCAGGTTCAGGTTTGACATTCAAGGTTGCGGCAAGCAAACACGCTAAATGTGACCGTTGCTGGCATTATCGTGAGGATGTAGGCGCAAGCGCTGAGCACCCAACGATTTGTGGTCGCTGTGTGAGCAATTTATTTGGTCAAGGTGAAAAGCGTACCCATGCGTAAATGGTTAAGCCTTAGCGGGATTGTGATTGCGATAGACGTTTACACCAAACATCTTATTCAGCAGGCGTTTGAATATGGCGAACGCGTTCAAATCTCTTCGTTCTTTGATTTGGTTCGCTTTCATAATGAAGGTGCGGCGTTTAGTTTTTTAGCAAATCAAGGTGGTTGGCAGCATTTCTTTTTTGCGGCTGTGGCGATTGTCGCTTCCGCTGTTATGGTCTATTTGCTGCGTAAAAATCCTGAGCAAAAGCTATTTTGTTTTGCGATTGCGCTGGTGTTGGGTGGGGCGTTAGGCAACCTCTACGATAGGCTGACTTTGGGCTATGTGGTGGATTTCCTATTCTTCCATTACCAAGCTTTTTATTGGCCAGCATTTAATGTGGCCGATTCCGCAATCACTGGCGGTGTTGTATTGCTATTGATTGATGGTTTTAAAAATCCTCAGCGCTAGAATCAAAGTCTTTAAATGCGCGATTGTGAAAAGCCTAGCATGAAGTGTTACTCCTTAAAATTTACCCTCATCAGCTTTTTGTTCGCGCTGCAATCTTATGAAGCGCTAGCGATTGATTTGCAGCCTAACGATGCACGTCCGCCGCCTCCTGGCATCAGTACCATACAATTGACTTATCAGCATTCCGAGCGCAGTGATTTTTTCAAAGCCGGGATTAAGACAGATGGTTCTGGGCAAATCTCTTCAGATGTTTACCAATGGCGTTTGGGTCATTCATTCACCATTGCAAACCAACCCGCCTATGTTTATGCGAATGTGCCAATGGGAGCTGTTCACCCGCAAAAGTCTCTTGCTGGACTATCAAGTGACTCTGGATTAGGGGACACCACTTTTTTATTAGCCTATTGGCCCTATGCCAATCGTGAAACCCATCGATATTTTGCCCTTGGGGCATATCTTTCTTTACCCATAGGAAGTTACGATAAAAATCGTTACTTTAACGTTGGAGAGAATGTCTACAGAACGGCTTTGCAGGCAGCTTATCAACAGCCAATTGCTGATAAGTTGAATGTAATGGCCGCATTGGATGTAGTGTGGACTGGAGATAATGCGGAGTATTTATACCAAGCAAGACAAACCAAGCTTCAACAAAGTGCGCAATATAATGCGCAAGTGGGGTTGAGTTACGCGTTAACACCCGTCTATGAGGTCTCAGCGAGCTACTTCTATACACTCGGTGCAGAAGGAACAATCGATGGTGTCAAACAGGATAATGCAAAAGACATCCAACGCTATCAAGTGTTTGCCAGGGCCAAATACCCTATTGGGCGCTTCACTGTGCAATATGGTAGTGATATCAAAACAGAAAATGGTTATTTTGAAGATCAGCGACTTACTTTGCGATATTTGAAAGTTTTTTAGGCGATAGCGCTTTTAGCCCACCCTAAAGTATAATCATCTGATGTTTACGCGCTATGCAAAGAGATTAACCAGCTGGATTGCCATCGCGGCAGTCGTTTTTGCGTCGCTAGCCCCTAGCATTTCTCATGCTTTTTCAGTAAAAAATAATCGGCCAACCATGTTGCAAGAGATTTGTAGCGCGCAAGGCACAAAGCGATTGATTGCGGTTGATTTAGCCGTAGATACGCAAAAAGCCCCAAGCCAAAATCAAGTGGCTATGCATTTTGAGCATTGCCCTTATTGTGCAACGCATGCGGGCAGTACTGCTATTCCAACCTCCCCAATTACATTATTCTTAGCAGAAATTAATGCAACTCAGCTTATTGAAATTCATGCTCAAGTTTTACCAAGCGCCTTTCACCAAGTCACCCCTCCCTCGCACGCCCCACCCGCACTCTCAATCTAATGAGTTTTTTTATTGATGCGTAAGCGCTTAATCGCGCCTATCGATTAACGCATCTTTTCTTTGGATTTTTGATTGAGATGCCCAATGACTCACTTACAAATTAAAGCGCTTTTTGAGGCAAAAAATGCCCCATGGGGTCGCCACATTACAATTCCTGCGCTGACTATTCTCACTGCATTTAGCCAACAAGCCCTCGCAATTGATGAGGAACTTAAGATTCAAAATGTTGAAGTGCGTGCACCCGCGATTGATAGCCGCATTATGAAGTATCCCGCTACCGTTGAAACTTACGATAGACAACAAATACAAGACAGCGTGAATGCCGCCACACCAGCCCAAACAATGAAGTATTTACCAAGCATTCAAGTGCGTGAGCGTTTCATTGGAGACCGTAATGGGATTATTGCGACACGCACGATTGGCGCCATCTCTAGTGCCCAAAGCTTGCTTTATGCCGATGGCATATTGCTTTCCAACCTGCTTGGTAACTCCTTTTCCTATCCGCCTCGCTGGGGCATGGTAAGTCCTGAAGAAATTGAAAGCATCAGCATGATGTATGGACCATTCTCTTCACTTTATGCAGGTAATTCCTTTGGCGGTGTGATCAGTATTCATACACGTATGCCTGAAAAGTTTGAGGCACATGCCAATGTACAAAGTTTTGTACAGAACTTTAAGTTGTATGGCACTGATGTGACGAATTGGGGTAATCATCAAAGTGCTTCGGTCGGAGATAAAATCAATGATTTTAGCTTTAGATTAGGTGTGGATAGGCTAGAAAATACTGGTCAGCCTATGGATTATGCCTTCAGTGACGTAAAAAGTCCTTCTGCTGGAGGAACTCTTGTAACAGGTGCATACCAAGATATCAGCGAAAAAAATAAGAGTCGTGTTATTTTTGGCGCAACGAGCATTGATAAAAGTGAGCAAATTAATACCAAATTTAAGGCGACTTACGACTTTACACCTGAAATTAAAGCGGCTTATACCATCGGCTTATGGGACATTGATGGAAAGACTGACGTTCAAAGTTATCTCAAGGATACGAATGGAAACCCTGTATATGCAGGAGATGTGAGCTTTAATGGCGCTAAATATACACTTCCTGCCATTAGCCCAGGAAAGACAGATGCTTTGCACATCATGCAAGCTCTGGAATTGAAATCGAATACCAAAGGCTTTTTTGATTGGCAGTTTAATTTGTCTGATTATGATTATCAAAAAGACCTTAATGCGAGCGCTAGAATCAGTACGGGCAACCCCTATATCGACCGCAGTGGTGTCGTGACTGATTTGTCAGGCACAGGCTGGACAGTGTTTGATGCGCGTGGAACTTTGCGTCCACGAAATCATACCTTGGATGTTGGCTACCATATTGATGATTATCAATTACGCAGTACAACGACGAATAGTGCTGACTGGTCTGCGATTAGCAAGGGTAACTTTAACGCATCTTCTCAAGGCGATACGCAAACTCAGGCTGTCTATGTGCAGGATAAATGGCAACTCAACCCCCGATGGGCTTTAACCTTGGGTGCGCGTCAGGAGTTTTGGCGGGCTAGTGAAGGGCGTAATCAATCCACAACAAGTGTTGCCAATTATCAAGATAAATACTCTAATAAATTTTCACCGAAAATCTCTTTAAGCTTTGAACCACAGCCTGCTTGGGGTTTTAGGGCTGCATTTGGACAAGCTTTCCGTTTCCCTACAGTGACAGAACTTTATCAGCAGTTGACCGTAGGCGGCAGTATGGTCGTCAACAATCCAAATCTTAAACCAGAGGAGGTGCTATCAGCCGAGTTAACAGCAGAAAGGCGTTTTTCTAATGGATTAATTCGTCTAAGCGCTTTTAATGAGCACAAATACGATGCTTTGCTTTCGCAGACTCAAACGGTAAACACTTTAAATTGTCCAACCGTTAACACAATGACTCCTTGTACATTTACACAAAACGTAGACCATATTCGTACCTACGGATTAGAGGCGGCAACAGAGTGGAAAGATGTCTTTATTTCCGGCTTAGATATTCGTGCCAATGCCACTTGGACTGATGCGAAAGTTTTGCAGGATGATGCGGCCCCCGTCTATGTGGGCAAAAATGCACCCAGAATTCCTAAACAGCTGTATAAAGCAGTCGCCACTTACCATGTGAGTGACGATTT
Organism: Candidatus Methylopumilus turicensis; assembly: GCF_000953015.1. Lineage (NCBI taxonomy): Bacteria > Pseudomonadati > Pseudomonadota > Betaproteobacteria > Nitrosomonadales > Methylophilaceae > Candidatus Methylopumilus > Candidatus Methylopumilus turicensis. Next base: position 1,456,358 of record NZ_LN794158.1, on the reverse strand, counting down.
CACAGTCAGTGTAGGTGCGCGTTATAGCGGCAGACAATATATTAACCTGGATAACTCGGATGTGAACCCTGACACTTATCGAGCAGCGAGTCAGTTTTTCTTGATGGATGTGAAAGCCAACTATAAATTTGCTGACCGCTGGATGGCTTCTGTTGGGATAGATAATCTGACTAACTATAAAGCTTATGTTTCGCATCCATTGCCACAACGTACTTTGTACGCCCAAATTAAATTTGATTATTAAGTTTGTATAATGGGATTTATGAAAGTAATGAAAACGATAAAACTACTATTGAGTTTGGCTTTAGTGATGGCGCTGGCATTCAATGCTGAGGCCCATGAGGGCCACGACCATGGACCACCATTGGCGGTCTCAGTCGCGCTTGATGGGCAAGATAATCTTTGGCGTGTGAGTGTTAAAGATGGCTTTGTGCTGGTCGACAAGGCGACAGCGAGTTCGCCTTTAGTATTTTCAGCACCGAAAAAACTAAATCAGCAAGCCCACAAAGTTGGCACAGATGGTGATGCACGTCCCAAAATGGCTATTGCTAAAAATGGCAATATTTATGTGACTTGGACGCAAGCTTTACCAACGCCCTATAGCGGTTATATTTGGTTTTCGCGGTCGACTGATGGCGGCAAAACCTTTTCACAGCCGAGTATTGTGCATCAAGACCGCGCTGAGATTACCCACCGCTTTGATGGTCTAGCAGTCTCGCCATCCGGCCGAATATATGTGGCTTGGGTAGATAAACGTGATTTGATTGCAGCAAAAAAAGCCAAGCAAGCTTATGAAGGTGCCGCGATTTATTATGCGTTTTCAGACGACGCTGGGGCAAGTTTTAGTCCAGAACGTAAAGTCGCAGATAGCAGCTGTGAGTGTTGCCGCATTGCAATAATGGCAAATGAACAAGGCGATGCGGTGATGATGTGGCGCCATCTTTTTGATGGTGGTGTGCGCGACCATGCAATGGCCAAAGTAAGCGTCAACGCAACGAATCCAACAATTCATCGCGCTAGTTTTGGCAATTGGAAGATTGATGCATGTCCGCATCATGGCCCAGCTATTGCTAGAGGTGGCGACTGGGGTTATCACATGGCATGGTTTGATGGCGGTGATAAAGCTGGCTTGTTTTATGCCCGCATGGATGGCGAAGCTTGGGTTTCTTCTCCGGCAAAGCGCTTCGGCGATGCGAATAGTCAGGCGGGACATCCTGCTTTAATAAGTGATGGGGAACAGGTGTGGCTTGCTTGGAAGGAGATGACGGAGACAGCCAGTCTAATAAAACTTGCTAAGTCCAACGATGGTGGTCGCTCTTGGGACGCGCCGATTGTGATTAAGCAAACCAAAGGCAAGTCGGATTACCCACAATTGTTGTTGAAAGAGGCAAAAGCCTATCTGGCGTGGAATACCGAATCCGATGGTTTTGTATGGTTAAAGGTTGCGTTATGAAGCAAATGTTGAGGCTCTTTTTACTTCTTGGTTTGTTGTTAAGTCATCAGGTTGACGCTAAGCCACTCAAGCCATTTGTTGGTGCTAGCCGATTAGCCATTGAAAAGGCTTACCAAGGCCAGCCCTTGATTTTGGCTTTTTGGTCCTTGGACTGTAATTATTGCTTGGATGAACTCACCACCCTAGGAGAGCTTGTCAAACAGCATCCTAAAGTTCACTTGGTATTAGTCAATACAGATGGCCTGAGCACCTCACAAGAAGTGGTCAACGCGCTGAAAAAAATTCGATTGCCGGTTGCTTATGACGCCTGGCAATTTTCAGAGCCTGATGAAGAGCGCTTGAGATACAGCGTTGATAAAGCATGGTATGGCGAGCTTCCACGCACTTACTATTATGATCGCTCGCATCAAGTCAAAGCCATCAGCGGTAGTCCTGATTTGCTTTGGCTCAAAAGCTGGGCAAGTCAATTCTAAATCGCTGATCCCCATTGAAATAATCGATATCTGCCCCATATAAGATTTACAAACATCCTAGATGGAGTAATGCAATGAGAATTGATAAGCTAACCACCAAATTCCAACAAGCCTTGAGCGATGCGCAGAGCTTAGCTGTTGGCAACGACCATACCAGTATCGAGGCTGCACATTTGCTATCCGCTTTATTGAGTCAAGAAGATGGCGGCACGTCATCCATACTGGCACGTGCGGGCGTGAATCTTGAGCCGCTAAAAGCAGGCCTGCAAGTTGCGATTAGACAACTTCCTAAAGTGAGTGAGAGCGCTGGCGAAGTGGCGATTTCACGCGACCTTAATAACCTCCTTAACCTCACCGACAAGCACGCTCAAAAACGTGGCGATGCCTATATTGCCAGTGAAATGTTCTTGTTGGCATTAGCTGAAGATAAAGGCGATACAGCAAAATTGCTCAAACAAGTCGGCTTGAATAAAGCTGCTTTGGAAGCGGCAATTAGTGCTGTCCGTGGCGGTGAGTCTGTGGACAATCAAGAAGCAGAAGGTCAACGCGAAGCGCTCAAAAAATACACCTTGGATTTAACCGAACGTGCTCGGATGGGTAAGCTAGACCCTGTGATTGGACGTGATGATGAGATTCGTCGCGCTATCCAAGTATTACAACGTCGTACCAAAAACAACCCTGTCCTCATTGGTGAGCCAGGCGTGGGTAAGACCGCAATTGTAGAAGGCTTGGCGCAACGGATTGTAAATGGCGAAGTACCTGAATCACTCAAAGGCAAAAAAGTCCTGTCACTCGATATGGCTGCTTTGCTCGCTGGTGCAAAATACCGCGGTGATTTTGAGGAGCGCTTGAAATCTGTGTTAAAAGAATTGGCGATGGATGAAGGTCAAACCATTGTCTTTATCGACGAGCTGCACACCATGGTGGCTGCTGGTAAAGCCGAAGGCGCAATGGATGCTGGCAATATGCTTAAGCCTGCATTGGCCCGTGGGGAGTTGCATTGTGTAGGCGCAACGACTTTGGATGAATACAGAAAATACATTGAAAAAGACGCAGCGTTAGAGCGTCGTTTCCAAAAGGTTTTGGTGGATGAGCCTACCGTTGAAGCGACTATTGCGATTTTGCGTGGCTTGCAAGAAAAATACGAGCTTCATCATGGCGTAGAAATTACTGATCCTGCGATTGTAGCAGCAGCTGAGCTTAGCCATCGTTATATTACCGACCGCTTCTTGCCTGACAAGGCGATTGATTTGATTGATGAAGCGGCAGCGCGCATCAAGATGGAAATCGACAGTAAGCCAGAGGCTTTGGATAAACTTGATCGTCGTTTGATTCAATTAAAAATTGAGCGTGAAGCCGTGCGTAAAGAAAAGGACGAAGCTTCTAAAAAGCGCTTTGCTTTGATTGAAGATGAAATCGGTCGCCTTGAGAAAGAATCGGCTGATTTAGAGGACATTTGGAAAGCCGAAAAAGCGCAAGTGCAAGGCTCTGCGCATATCAAAGAAGAAATTGAAAAGATTAAGCAGCAAATGGATGAAGCCACTCGCAAAGGCGAATGGCAAAAAGTATCTGAGTTGCAATACGGCAAGTTGCCTGCCTTAGAAGCGCAGCTAAAAAACGCTGCCGCTGAAGAAGATAAAGGCGAAGTGAAGCTTAACAAGCTACTTCGCACACAAGTTGGCGCGGAGGAGATTGCTGAAGTGGTGAGCCGTGCCACGGGGATTCCTGTGTCTAAAATGATGACGGGCGAACGTGCAAAATTACTCACCATGGAAACCAAGCTCCATGAACGTGTGGTCGGCCAAGATGAAGCAGTGCGTTTGGTATCGGACGCTATTCGCCGTTCACGTTCAGGTTTGAGTGATCCGAACCGTCCTTATGGCTCGTTTTTGTTCTTAGGCCCAACGGGTGTAGGTAAAACCGAGCTCTGTAAGGCGCTGGCTGGCTTCTTGTTTGATTCAGAAGACCATTTAATTCGTATCGATATGAGCGAGTTTATGGAGAAGCATTCTGTGTCACGCTTGATTGGTGCGCCTCCTGGCTATGTGGGCTATGAAGAAGGCGGCACGTTAACGGAAGCTGTTCGCCGTAAACCTTACTCAGTGATTTTGCTAGATGAGGTTGAAAAAGCGCATCCTGATGTATTTAACGTCTTGCTCCAAGTGTTGGATGATGGTCGTTTGACGGATGGTCAAGGACGCACTGTGGACTTTAAAAACACTGTCATCATCATGACCTCTAACTTAGGTAGCCAGATGATACAAGGCATGCAGGGTGATGATTACCAAGTGGTGAAGTTGGCAGTGATGGGGGAAGTCAAAACACATTTCCGTCCTGAGTTTATCAATCGTATTGATGAAATTGTGGTGTTCCACGCATTGGGTGAAAGCAACATTAAAGCGATTGCTGGCATTCAATTGCAATACTTGGCTAAACGCTTGGCGGCGATGGATATGCACCTAGAGGTCAGTGAAGCTGCATTGTCTGAAATTGCTAATGCAGGTTTTGATCCTGTTTACGGGGCAAGACCGCTAAAACGTGCGATTCAAAGTGAGCTTGAAAACCCACTTTCTCGCGAGATTTTGGCAGGTACTTTCGCACCGAAAGACACCATTAAGGTAGACTTCAAAACTGGAAAAATGCTTTTTACTAAACAAGGATAATCAATGAATGGTTTGATTTTTTTGGCTAAACATGCGGTATGGCTAGCGGCTGTAATATTGGTCGTTGGCTGTGCCAGCATTCCTGATCAACCGCCACAAATTCAGCGGATTTCGCCTGAAGAACTTGAGCGCATCATGCCCAAGCAAGTGCCTAATTTGAGCTTGGATGAAATTGTTCAGCTTTCGCAAGCTAAAGTACCTGCCGAGCAAATTATTCAAAAAATCAAAGAGAGCCAATCGCAATATGCCTTAACCCCATCTCAAGTATTGGAGATGGGTCAAAAAGGCGTGGACGCAAAAGTGCTTGATTATATTCAAGCTAGCCATGAGCAAGCGATACGTGACGGGTTTGCCGAGGAGTTAAATAAACGCGAGCAAATGAAACTCCAAGAACAGCAAAAGCTGAAGCGCGAGTACCAATTAAGAAAACCGTATTATGACCCTTGGTGGGGCTACTCTCGCAGTCCTTATTGGGGCTACCCTCGTCCTTATTATGGCCCGGGAATGTTTTATCGCTTTGGGTTTTAATGGTTGATGCAACAGCTTAGTCATAAAATCAGCGTTAAAACCAGCGGTCGTCGTTTATACGACCTTACGCCTCAAGTGCTGACTTGGGCGAAGAACAGCGGCCTTAAAATGGGCTTGTTGACCCTTTATGTTCAACATACCTCAGCCAGCCTTTTGATTAATGAGAATTACGATTCAGATGTGCTGGTGGATATGGAAAGCTTTTTTGCACGGCTGGTGCCAGATGGCGATCAATTATTTATTCATACGTCAGAAGGCCCTGATGATATGCCTGCGCATATTCGCAGCGCTCTTACCCAAACATCGATTTCTATTCCTTTTATTGATGGCAAAGTGGCGCTTGGCACCTGGCAAGGCATTTTTTTGTATGAGCATCGTTTGGCATCGCATACCCGTAATGTATTGCTTCATTTGATCGCTGAGTAGCTTTTGCATCAGCCAATTTTATATTCCTATCGTCGTTGCCCTTATGCCATGCGGGCTCGTATGGCACTCCATTATGCCAATATTGATGTTGAAATTCGTGAGATTGCTTTAAGAGAAAAGCCTGCTCATATGCTCGCAGTTTCACCCAAGGGCACGGTGCCTGTGTTAGTACTTGCTAGCGGCAAAGTGCTTGAGCAGAGCTTGGATATTATGGATTGGGCTTTAGAACAATCCGATGTAAATGCATGGATTATTCAAGACCCGGAACTACAAAAATTTAGTGCTGATTTGATTGAGGTAAACGATGGTGCTTTTAAACAGGCCTTGGATAAATACAAATACGCGATTCGTTTTCCTGAAAATCCACCTGATGTTTATCGCGCGCAAGGCGAAGCATTTTTAGAGCGCTTAGAGTCACTGCTTCAACAAAACGCCTACTTGTGTCGCAACACAGTTTCAAAAACTGACGTCGCTATTTTTCCTTTTGTGCGGCAGTTTTGTATGGTGGATGAGGCTTGGTTTGAGGGCGCCAATTACCCAGCACTGAAGACTTGGTTAAGTGGTTTATTAAGTAGCCGATTATTTATTGATGTGATGCAAAAGCATCCGGTGTGGCGTGAGACTTAACCATAAAAATAAGGGCGCAGTAATGAACTGCGCCCTTATTTTTTTACTTTTGTTAGTCCGTCAAATCCGCTGTCTGCTGATCCGAATTTCCAACAGATTTATCCGATGCGATATCTTCAAAATCTAAAGTGATTTGGTCTTTGTCATCAATATCTACAAATACATGACCGCCATTCGCTAGCTTGCCAAATAACAACTCGTCTGCCAGGCCACGTCTAATGGTGTCTTGAATTAAACGAGACATCGGGCGAGCACCCATCAGTGGATCGAAGCCTTTTTTACCTAAATAAGCTTTGAGCTTGTCACTAAAGTTCGCCTCTACTTTCTTCTCGTGCAATTGATCTTCTAATTGCATCAAGAATTTATCCACCACGCGCATGATGATTTCTTGTGAAAGTGGTGCAAATGAAACAGTTGCGTCCAGGCGGTTGCGGAACTCAGGGCTGAATAGACGTTTAATCTCTGCCATTTCATCCCCTGCTTGCTTGCCTTGCGTAAATCCGATGGTGGTTTTAGAAAGGGATTCTGCGCCAGCATTAGTCGTCATAATAATAGTGACGTTGCGGAAGTCAGCTTTGCGGCCATTATTGTCAGTGAGCGTGCCATGATCCATCACTTGTAACAAGATATTGTAAATATCAGGATGTGCTTTTTCGATTTCGTCGAGTAGCAATACGCAATAAGGATGTTTGGTGATTGCCTCAGTCATCAAGCCACCTTGCTCAAAACCTACATAGCCAGGAGGCGCGCCAATCAAGCGTGATACGGCATGACGTTCCATATACTCAGACATATCAAATCGCACTAACTCGATGCCTAGGGTATAGGCGAGTTGCTTGGCCACTTCAGTTTTACCAACGCCTGTTGGGCCTGAGAATAAGAAAGATCCGATAGGTTTGTTTTGACTGCCTAAGCCGCTGCGGGCCATTTTGATGGCGGACGCAAGCGATTCAATGGCTTTATCTTGGCCAAATACAACGGCTTTCAAGTCGCGGTCTAGCGTTTTGAGTGCATTGCGGTCATCGCTGGAAATATTCTTAGGCGGAATACGCGCAATTTTAGCTATGATGTCTTCAATCTCTTTATCGCCAATGACTTTCTTTTGCTTGGATTTAGGCAAAATTCGCTGTGCGGCACCTGCTTCATCAATGACGTCAATCGCCTTGTCTGGTAAGTGACGGTCATTAATATATTTAGCTGAAAGCTCAGCGGCGGTATTGAGTGCGCCAAGGGTGTATTTCACGCTGTGATGTTTCTCGAAGCGTGATTTTAATCCCTTAAGAATTTGCACCGTTTCAGCAATACTAGGTTCTTCGACGTCTACCTTTTGAAAGCGACGTGACAGTGCGTGATCTTTTTCAAAAATACCGCGATATTCTTGGTAGGTGGTTGCACCTATGCATTTGAGCGAGCCGTTTGAAAGGGCAGGTTTGAGCAAGTTTGAAGCATCTAAAGTGCCGCCACTGGCTGCACCTGCGCCAATCAAGGTGTGGATTTCATCAATAAATAACACAGCATCAGGCTGTTCCTCTAATTTTTTCATTACAGCTTTGAGGCGTTGCTCAAAGTCCCCGCGGTATTTGGTGCCAGCTAATAATGCGCCCATGTCGAGTGAGTAAATGACAGCATTAGCCAGCACTTCTGGGACAGATTTTTCAACAATACGACGAGCTAGACCTTCGGCAATAGCAGTTTTGCCAACGCCAGCTTCACCAACTAATAGCGGGTTATTTTTGCGGCGACGGCAAAGGGTTTGAATGACGCGTTCGAGTTCTTTGTCGCGGCCGATGACTGGGTCTATTTTTCCAGCGAGGACTTGTTCATTTAGGTTGAGTGTATAGCTGTCTAGAGCGCTTGCTGGAGGCGCTTCAGTATCCGCTGCTTGGTCAGTGTCAGCACGTTTAGCTTCTTCTGCCATTTTTGCTACACCATGAGAAATGTAGTTCACCACGTCTAGACGTGTAATGCCTTGTTGTTGCAAAAAGAACACTGCGTGTGAATCTTTTTCGCCGTAGATTGCCACTAATACGTTGGCGCCTGTTACCTCTTTTTTGCCCGATGATTGCACATGCAAGATCGCACGTTGAATCACGCGTTGAAAACCTAAGGTCGGTTGTGTATCGACTTCTTCATCGCCACCCACCATTGGGGTATGTTCTTCGATGTAATGATTAAGCTCAGAGCGAAGGTTATCTAAGTTAGCGCCACATGCCCGCAAAACGTCAGCAGCCGTTGGATTGTCTATCATCGCCACTAGCAAGTGTTCGACAGTGATGAGCTCGTGACGCTTCTGACGGGCGTCCATAAAGACCATGTGTAGGGAAACTTCTAATTCTTGAGCAATCATGATTACTACCTTTATTACTTCTGATTAAATTAAATTTCTTGCATATTACATTGCAAAGGATGGCCATGCTCGGTTGCAAACGCAATGACTTGCCCAACTTTAGTTTCAGCGATGTCGAGCGGATAAATGCCGCATACGCCTGAACCTTTGGTATGTACTTGGAGCATAATTTGCGTCGCTTGTTCACGGTTTTTATTAAAAAAACGCTGGAGCACTTCGACGACAAATTCCATTGGGGTGTAATCGTCGTTAAAGATCAACACGCTATACATCGAAGGCGGCTTTGGTTTTTGGGTTTTCGTTGCCTCGATTGTATTTTCTTGATGCTTAATGCCAGCCATGATGTTTCCTATATTGCGCTTGATCTAAAAAATTCAATCTTAAAGTGCTTGTCGATTAGCCTAGTTCGACTTCTTGATTTAGTGGCATCAAGCGCACGCTTTTCACAATTTTGTCTTGTGTTTGCATAATCTCCAATGCGCAGTCGCCAATGCGAATGCTGGTGCCAGGTTCAGGAATATCCTCAAAGTGCTCAAGCACAAGGCCATTGAGTGTTCTCGGGCCATCAATGGGTAGATTAAGCCCTAGTTTTTTGTTCAAATCTCGTAATGAGCAGCTACCATCCACAACCCAAGTGCCATCTTCCTCTTGATGAAACGTATTGGCGCGGAGTGGTGATTGGGTCGTAAAGTCGCCAATAATCTCTTCCAATATATCTTCGAGTGTCACCAGGCCTTTGAGTTCACCATACTCATCCACAACCAATGCCATGCGCTGATGATGTTCTTGGAACTGCTGAATTTGGGTGTAAAGCGGTGTGCCGGATGGGATGAAGTAGGGCTCACTAATCACTTCGCGCAATCCTTCGATGGTGAGTTCGCCATTGCGCAGTTGATTGATCACCTTGCGAATATGAATGATGCCTACAATTTCTTCTTCAGCCCCTTGTTTTACTAATAAGCGCGTGTGGTTGCTAGATGATATTTGTTGTAACAGCTCTTCAAAAGGCGTGTCGAGATCAACATCTTCAATTTGAGTATGCGCGGTCATCACGTCATCGACCGTAGCGTTTTCTAAATCAAACAAGTTAAGCAAAATTGCACGGTTTTTATGAGGAATGTAATGCCCTGATTCAGTCACAATACTTCTAAGCTCCTCAGTCGTAATGGCCTGCGTCACTTCAGAAAAATTGACTTTAATACGAAATAGCTTGAGTAATCCAGTCACGAATAAATTAGTAAACCAAATGGCTGGGTAGAGTATTTTTGTAAGCGGGTATAGAACGTAGCTGTAAGCAAAAGCTATTTTCTCGGCGTGTGCTGCAGCAACTACTTTAGGGGTGATTTCGCCAAAAATTAAAATAATAAATGTGACTGAAACTGTGCCAACAATAAGACCTGTGTTGCCCTCACCAAGCATCTGCATACTAATGTCGTCACTAATCGTTGCGATAGCTACTGCGGCAAAAGTATTGCCTAACAAAATTGCACCAAGTAGGTGATCAGTTTTTTTTAGTAGCGCCTGTGCTAATTTAGCCCCGCGATGGCCATCGTTTGCGAGATGACGCAACCTATATCGATTGAGGGTCATCAGGCTGGTTTCAGCGCTTGAAAAAAACGCTGATAAGCCAAGTAGCAATCCTAGTACGATGAATTGCAAATGTAGAGGGATGTCCAAGTTAAATCGCTATTGAATAGAATAGTTTAGTTTCTACGCTTTAGCCTTTAGTTGTCAAGGCATCTCGTCGATGGTTTCTTTCTTTTCAGCACCCGTAATTAGGTTTTCGCGGGAAACACCTAAATACAAAGCGATTGGACATGCCACCAATACTGAAGAATAGATCCCGAATAAAATCCCAATGGTCAGCGCTAATGAGAAGTTGTGCAGCGTTTCGCCACCGAACAACAACATTGAAAGCACCATCAATTGAGTACAGAAGTGGGTAATCACGGTACGTGACATGGTGCGGGTAATTGCGTTATCAATTACAGTGGTGACAGTTGCTTTACGCATTTTTTTGAAGTTCTCACGCACGCGATCAAAAACCACCACTGATTCGTTCACTGAGTAGCCGAGTACCGCTAAAATTGCTGCAAGCACGGTGAGGTTAAATTCCCATTGGAAAAATGCAAAGAAGCCAAGAATGATAATCACGTCATGCATGTTTGCGATAATGGCAGCAACCGCAAAGCGCCATTCAAAACGTAATGCTAAGTAAGCCATGATGCCGATTGAAACAAGCAATAAAGCCAATGCACCGTTTTCGTAAAGCTCTTGACCCACTTGTGCACCAACGGTTTCAACCCGGCGCATTTCAACAGTACTGTCTTCTTGTTTTAACGCCGTTAAGACCTGCTCTGAAAGTTGTGCTGAAGTCACACCCTTTTTAAGCGGTAAGCGAATCATCACGTCATGACTGGAACCAAAGTTTTGGACGGTGGCTTCATTCAGTCCGATGCTGTCCACTGCATGGCGTATTTTTACAAGGTCTGCGGATTGTGGGTAGCTGACTTCAACGACCGTGCCACCAGTAAAATCGACACCAAGGTTTAAGCCTTTAGCTGCGAGAAAGAACACCGCAAACAAGAAGGTGACCAATGAAATGGCTGTGGTCAGACGGCCATAACTCATAAACGGAATGTCTTTTTTAATCTTAAAAATTTCCATAATCTTTACTCTTAATCAACGTTTGTTAGAGAAGCGTTAGTTTGATGCTTGGAATTAGCCAATCGCCAATTGATTGATTTTGCGGCGATAACCATACACCAGGTTCACAATCGCGCGCGATACAACAACCGCACTGAACATAGAAGTCAAAATACCAAGCACGTGCACCACAGCAAAGCCTTTCACTGGGCCAGAGCCGAACATAAACAATGCTAAGCCTGCAATCATGGTGGTGACGTTGGAATCCAAAATCGTATCGAACGCCCGGTCGTAACCAGCATGAATCGATGCTTGGGCTGAGTTACCGCTGCGTAACTCTTCACGTATACGTTCGTTAATCAATACGTTCGCATCAATCGCCATCCCCAGTGTCAGTGCAATCGCGGCTAAGCCTGGTAATGTCAATGTGGCTTGGAGCATTGAAAGGATTGCTAGCAACAACAATAAGTTGATACCAAGCGCGACCACCGAAATGCCACCAAACATCACGTAGTAAATAATCATAAATACAGCGATTGCTGCAAATCCCCACATCGTAGAGTGCATGCCGCGTTTAATGTTTTCTTCACCCATGCTTGGGCCGACAGTACGTTCTTCAATAATGTCCATTGGGGCAGCAAGTGCGCCAGCCCGAAGAAGTAAGGAAATGTCAGTGGCTTCTTGTGTGTTATTCATGCCAGAAATTTGGACGCGACCGCCACCAATTTCTTCGTTAATTACTGGCGCAGTGATTACCTCGGCTTGGCCTTTTTCAATGAGTAAAATAGCCATGCGTTTGCCGACGTTGTCTTTAGTCACTTGTCTGAAAATACGTGCGCCACGACCATCAAGCGTCACGTTAACCGCTGAACGACCACTTTGCTGATCAGCACCAGGGCCTGCATCAGTAATGTATTCACCAGTGAGTTCCACTTTCTTTTTCACAAGGATTGGTTGACCGTTGCGGTCCATAAAGAACTCATCACCAAATGGGACTTGGCCATTACGTGCTTGTTCTAATGTCGTAGGATCACTTTTGTCTTCATCAACTAAACGAATTTCTAAGGTGGCTGTTCTGCCTAAAATTTCTTTCGCTTTTGCGGTGTCCTGAACACCCGGGAGTTGAACAACAACACGATCTAGCCCTTGTTGTTGAATGATAGGCTCAGCCACACCAAGCTCATTGATACGGTTATGTAAGGTCTGGATGTTTTGTTTCAGCGCGAACTCTTGAATACGTTTTTGCGCCTGTAAGTTCAAAGTAGCTGTGAGGGAGTCACTCGTTTCTTTGAGGGTTAAGTCGGGAAAATCATTACTAATAATTTTCTTTGCTTTGGCGAGTTCTTTAGCATCGCTAAATTTGATTTGTATGCTTTGCTCATCACGAACAACACCAGAATAGGAAACACGCTCTTTGCGAAGTGATGCACGGAAGTCGCCGACATAGCGATCTGCAGCCTTGTCTAGCGCGGCCTTCATGTCAACTTGCAGTAAAAAGTGAACCCCACCACGTAAATCTAAGCCCAAATACATTGGACGCGCATGAATGTTAGTTAGCCAGCTTGGTGACCGAGAAATCAAATTCAATGCAATCACATAATCTTTACCAAAACTACTTTTGAGGACGTCTTTTGCTTTAATTTGGGTATCAGCATCGGAGAATCTAACTTTCACACCCGTTGCATCCATAAAAATCGCATCAATTTTGATGTTTTCTTGTTGGAGCACTGCTTCCACCTTGCCTAATAACGCTGGATCTAATTTTGACGTTGCTTTCGCGGTGGTGATTTGTACCGCCGGAGACTCGCCAAAAATATTGGGCATGGAATAAACAAGTCCTAATAAAAGGACTGTCAAAACTAAGATATATTTCCACAATGGATAACGATTCATAATGCGGCTCGCGTTAAGGTCTAATGACATAGGCTTGTGACTCACAAGCCTATGGTTTTGGTGAGAGTTAAGTTGTTCAGAGTGCTTTAATGGTGCCTTTATCTAACAGGGCTTGAACGGCTGATTTTTGTACATTGATAATAATGGATGGAGCAATTTCAAGGCTCACAACGTTATCACCTACTTTAGTGACTTTGCCAAGAATACCGCTTGAAGTAGCGACTTCATCGCCCACCTTTAATGCTTCAATCATGGCGCGTTGTTCTTTTGCTTGTTTCATTTGTGGGCGAACCAGCATGAAATAGAACAATACAAAAATCACAATCATTGGAACAAAACTTGTCCAATCTGATGGAGCAGTGCTAGTAGCCGCGTATGCAGAACTAATAAACATAAGATATAGCCTTTCTATAGATTGAGCTTAAATAGCGAGGTTGAGACAATTATTCAATACAGAAATTTTAGCATAGAGTGGCAATGCCTACCTATTATACCTTTTGGTTAAGACTGCTGCGCTTAGTGATAAATTCTTGCTTAAAGGCTTCAAAGGTATGTGATTCAATCGCCGAGCGCATGCCAGCCATCAGCTCTTGGTAGTAATGCAGGTTATGAATAGTATTGAGGCGCGATCCCAAAATTTCACCTAATCTGTGCAAGTGATGCAAGTATGCGCGACTAAAGTTTTGACAGGTATAACACGTGCACTCTGGATCTAGAGGCCCTGTATCCATTTTGTAGCGGGCATTTTTAAGCTTAATGTCGCCGTTACGCGTAAATAACCAGCCGTTGCGTGCATTGCGAGTCGGCATCACACAATCAAACATATCTACGCCATTGCTAACGGCCGCTACTAAATCTTCAGGTGTGCCCACGCCCATCAAATAGCGAGGCTTGTCTTTCGGCATCTTGGGTGCAGTGTGCGCTAGGATGCGTAACATATCCTCTTTTGGTTCACCCACAGAAAGTCCGCCAATCGCATAGCCATCAAAGCCAATCTCAGTGAGTCCATTGAGTGATACGTCACGTAAGTCTTCGTACATGCCGCCTTGGATAATGCCAAACAATGCATTTGGGTTGCCTTCGTGGGCATCTTTACTACGGCGCGCCCAGCGCAAACTTAATTGCATGGAGTCGCGGGCTTCTTGAACGGTGGCTGGATAAGGGGTGCATTCGTCAAAAATCATGACGATGTCAGAATTGAGGACTTTTTGAATCCGCATCGATTCTTCAGGGGTCAAGAAGCAACTGTCACCATTAATAGGTGAGCGGAATTTCACGCCTTCCTCTGAAATTTTGCGTAAGTCGCCCAAGCTCCACACTTGGAAGCCGCCCGAGTCCGTCAAAATTGGGCCATCCCAACTCATGAATTGATGAAGGCCGCCATGCGCCTCAATAACATCCAAGCCAGGTCTTAGCCATAAGTGAAAGGTGTTGCCGAGCACAATGTGGGCGCCAATATCGCGGATTTCACTGGGGGATAAAGATTTGACAGACCCGTAAGTGCCCACAGGCATAAAAGCTGGCGTTTGCACGTCGCCATGTGTCAGGCTTACTGTGCCGCGGCGCGCTTGGCCGTCTTGTGTAATCAGAGAAAATTGCATGAAAATAATAGCTTGATGTTTATCAGGGTTAATGAATCAAAACGCGATACTATCATAGTCAGCCATGCTCTATTTGGCTTGGCTTTGATATACTAAACAAAATTTACTATTGGAAATCACCCAGATGGCTGAAGCTACTCCACGTCCTCGTCGCAAAAGAAACGCATTAGAGCCAAGTTTGCGTGAGCGCGGCATTTATCTTTTGCCCAATTTGTTTACCACTGCTGCCTTGTTCGCTGGTTTTTACGCTATCGTACAGGCCATGAATGGCAAGTATGAACACGCCGCCGTGGCGATTTTTATCGCAATGGTGATGGATGGTTTGGATGGGCGAGTGGCTCGCATGACCAATACGCAAAGTGCGTTTGGTGCGGAATACGATAGTTTGTCTGACATGGTGTCATTTGGTGTTGCGCCAGCATTAGTGGTTTATGTTTGGGCATTAAAGCCTATGGGTAAGTTGGGCTGGATTGCGGCATTTATTTATTGTGCGAGTGCTGCATTACGCTTGGCTAGATTTAACACCAAACTTGGTACTGCTGATAAACGTTATTTCCAAGGCTTGCCCAGTCCTGCTGCTGCTGCATTGTTAGCTGGTTTGGTTTGGGTGGCTTTCGATAATGACATTGCTGGAGATTTCATTTTTTATCCATGGTTCAAAATGAAATGGATTGCTTGGTCAGTGACTTTATTTGCCGGTTTGTCGATGGTGACAGATTTGCGTTTTTACAGTGGCAAAGAGATTAACTTAAAAAATAGTGTTCCTTTTGTGGTGATTCTTTTAATCGTCTTAGCGTTCGTACTGATTTCATATAGTCCACCAGAGGTCTTGTTCTTTGTGGCATTGGTTTATGCCTTATCTGGGTATGTGTTGTGGTTGATGCTTTTTTCTAAGCCCAAGGCTGTATTGGGTAATCAAGTCAGTGAATCAGAAAATTGACCATAAAGCTTTCGTAATAAAAACTTATCAGCCTCATCAATTTAATTGTCTTGAGCTAGAAAAAAAGCATGATATTATTTCTTGATGTTATTAAACAATTACACATCAGCTTGTTCAAATTCCAGCCAAATCTTGGCTGGCGCTTTATCACGTCTAGCGCTACTGCCTTAGGCAGTATACTGACGCACACCTCATATATAGATTTGCCACGCCGTTATGACGAATGCATAGCGGGTATTGCTATAAAAATTTAGCTATAGAAATTTAGATGGAAAAATAAAATGACAACAAATAATCAATTAATCATATTTGATACAACCTTGCGCGATGGCGAACAAAGCCCAGGCGCAGCAATGACTAAAGAAGAGAAAATCCGTATTGCGCGCCAACTTGAAAAGTTGGGTGTCAACGTGATCGAGGCAGGTTTTGCCGCGGCAAGCCCTGGCGACTTTGACGCAATTCATGCTGTGGCTGAAATCATTAAAGAATCGACCGTTTGTTCATTAGCGCGTGCGAATGAGAATGATATTCGTCGTGCGGGCGAAGCGATTAAACCTGCGAAAAAAGGCCGTATTCATACTTTTATTGCAACATCGCCTATCCATATGGAAAACAAATTACGCATGACGCCAGACCAAGTGTTGGCGCGTGCGGTGCAGGCTGTTAAATGGGCGTTGGAATATACCGATGACGTTGAGTTCTCTGCGGAAGATGCTGTGCGCTCTGATATGGACTTTTTAGTGCAAGTGTTTGATGCTGTGATTGAGGCGGGCGCTAAAACCATTAACGTGCCAGATACTGTTGGCTATTCAATTCCCGCGCTTTGGGGCGAGCGCATGCAACAATTGATTGCGCGCGTTAAGAACTCAGACAAAGTGGTCTGGTCAACCCATTGCCATAACGACTTAGGCATGGCAGTAGCCAACTCCTTGGCCGCGGTGATGTGTGGTGCGCGTCAAGTGGAATGTACGATTAATGGTTTGGGAGAGCGCGCAGGTAATGCCAGCTTGGAAGAAATTGTGATGGCAGTGCGCACCCGCCGTGACGTGTTTAATTTAGAAACATCGATTGATGCGACACAAATTGTGCCGACATCAAAATTGGTTTCTACGATTACTGGCTATCCAGTGCAGCCAAATAAAGCTGTGGTTGGCGCCAATGCTTTCGCGCATGAGAGCGGCATTCACCAAGATGGCGTATTGAAGTTCCGTGAAACTTACGAAATTATGCGTGCAGAAGATGTGGGTTGGAACGCCAACAAATTAACCTTAGGTAAGTTGTCTGGCCGAAATGCTTTCCGTTCTCGCTTAGATGAATTGGGCATCGCTTTGGATGGCGAAGAAGCATTGAATGCAGCTTTCGCTCGCTTTAAAACTTTGGCTGATAAAAAATCTGAAATTTTTGATGAAGACATCCAAGCCTTGGTGAGCGATGATTTCGTCAGTGACGATACAGAATATTTTAAATTAGCTTACTTGCAAGTTTGCTCACAAACTGGCGAAACGCCACATGCAGTGGTGGCTGTGCTTGATAGCGGCACTGAAAAACGTGCGGAGGCCGATGGTGGTGGTCCTGTAGATGCTGCATTTAAAGCGATTGAGAAGATTGTAAATAGCGGCGCTGAATTGCTTTTGTATTCAGTTAACAACATTACTAGCGGTACGGATGCGCAAGGTGAAGTGACCGTTCGTCTTGCTAAAGGTGGCCGTATTGTGAATGGTCAAGGTGCTGATACGGATATTGTGATAGCTTCCGCAAAAGCTTATTTAAATGCTTTGAACAAGCTTCATTCCAAATCAGAACGGGCACATCCGCAGATTTAATTTAGTCATCAAGTAAGCGCAAAGCCCCCAAAAATTAGGGGGCTTTTTTCATCAAGGGAGTAGGCATTGGATTTAGCAATTTTTGATTTGGATAACACCTTGTTAGCTGGTGATAGCGATTATCAGTGGGGTGAGTTTTTAATTGATATCGGCGTGGTCGATCGTGCGGCACACGCAAGCATTAACGACCAATTTTATGCGGATTACAAAGTGGGTAAGCTTGATATTGATGCGTTCTTGGCGTTCCAGCTTAAGCCTTTAAGCAACAACTCAAGAGCGCAGCTAGATGCTTGGCATTTGCAATTTATGCAAACCAAAATCCAGCCGATGATGACAGAAAAATCGCGTGCATTGGTTGAGAAGCACCGAGCCAATGGCGATGTATTGCTGATTATTACTGCCACAAATAGCTTTGTGACCGGCCCAATTGCCCAGGCTTTCGGCATCCCCAATTTAATTGGTACTGTGCCTGAAGAAGTGAACGGAGAATTTACAGGTAAGGTCGTTGGTACGCCTAGCTTTCAGCAAGGTAAGATTACGCGCCTAAATGAGTGGCTTGCTGAGCGCGGAGAGACCTTAAAAGATTTTGATACCACTTGGTTTTATAGCGACTCACACAATGATTTGCCATTGATGAAGCGAGTGGACAAGCCTGTGGCTGTGAACCCAGACCCAGTACTAGAGGCTTATGCTAAAGATCAAGACTGGCCAATCATCAGTCTGCGTAACTAATTAATTGAGCCTAACGACCAAGCAACACCTCTAGCACAAACTTACTGCCAATATAGGCTAACAGTAGTACAGCAAAGCCTGTCAGCGTCCAGCGGATGGCTGTGCGACCTCGCCAGCCATAGCGGGCTCTGCCAAGTAGCAAGCTACCAAAAATCAGCCATGAAATAATCGTAAAGATGTTTTTATGGTTGAGCTTTAGCGCCTGATGAAAAATTTGTTCAGAAAACAGCATGCCGCTAATCAACGTCAATGTGAGCAAGATAAAACCCAAGCCAATAATTCTGAACAGCAATGTTTCCATGGTCATGATGGGCGGAAAGCTTGGTAGCTTAATAAGTGATGTTTTTTGATGCAGGCTACGTTCAGCGGCAGCCATCAATAGTGCATGTAATGCGGCAAACGTAAACAGGCTATAAGCAAGTAATGCGATTGCAATGTGGATCATAAAGAGCGGGTCGTTGGCAAAAGCCACGATCACATTATTATGAAAGTAGGCTTGCAAGGCCAAGCTTGCAGCTGCTGGCGGCAACACAAAGGCTTGAAGGCTCTGAAGGTCGTGCTTAAAGTTAGCAATCCAATAGATAAAGACAGTCAGCCATAAAATAAGCGAAAGTGTATTGGCAATATTAAGATTGAGATCACCAATAAAAATGTCTTGATAGAGCAAGCTGGCATGAACAATGAGCCCAAGTGCGATCAAAACAGCATGTTTGTTTGATTTTGATTGCATTGATGATGTGCGCCAAAAACGAACAGCGACAGCGCTATATAAAACAATCACAATTAAATAGGGTAAGTAGATTGATGCTTGCATAGGTTTAATATCAAAGTAATGATATGAGTTAAAATGTTGATAAATGAATTCATACTATAGCATGAGCGCTCTGGCAGGTTAATGCCAGACCTGCCCACTGTTTGAAAGAAAAATAAGGTAACCCCCAACATGTTAGAAAACTTAAGCGGCCGCTTACAAAGCGTCATTAAAAACTTGCGCGGCCAAGCTCGGCTTAGTGAAGATAATATTGCCGATGCAATGCGTGAAGTGCGCATGGCGCTTTTGGAAGCGGATGTGGCATTGCCCGTCGTTAAAGACTTTATTGCTGAGGTCAAAGTGCGTGCGCAAGGACGTGAGGTGCTTGATAGCCTGACCCCAGGCCAAGCGGTGATTCAAGTGGTGCATGATGAGCTTACTAAGCTGATGGGTGCACAAAACGCAGGCTTAAATCTTGCCGCGGTGCCACCAGCGATTATCCTCATGGCGGGTTTGCAAGGCTCTGGTAAAACGACTACCTCGGCAAAATTAGCCAAATTATTAAAAGAGCAAAAGAAAAAAGTCTTGCTTGCGAGTGCGGACATTTACCGTCCTGCCGCCATCGAACAATTAAAAACGCTCGCCAATAGCCTAGAAGTCGATTGCTACGATTCAAATGCGAGCCAGAAGCCCCAGGACATTGCGCGCGATGCTTTGGCGCATGCTAAAAAGTTTTACTACGATGTCTTAATCTTCGACACCGCTGGTCGTTTGGGCATTGATGAAGCCATGATGGCCGAAATCAAAGATCTGCATACGCTACTTAACCCAGTTGAAACCCTTTTTGTGGTCGATGCGATGCAAGGTCAAGATGCGGTAAACACCGCAAAAGCCTTTGGCGAAACGCTACCGCTGACAGGTGTGGTGCTTACCAAATTAGATGGCGACTCACGAGGTGGTGCGGCGCTTTCGGTGCGTCATGTCACTGGTCAGCCAATTAAGTTTATTGGCGTCAGTGAAAAAGTGGATGGCTTAGAGCCATTCCACCCTGAACGGATGGCTTCGCGCGTGCTTGGTATGGGCGATGTGCTTTCGCTGATTGAGCAAGCGCAAAAAAATGTTGATTTAGACGAAGCTAAAAAATTCGCGGATAAAGTAAAGTCTGGCAAAAGCTTCGACTTAGAAGACTTCAAAATGCAAATGGTACAAATGCGTAACATGGGCGGCATGAGTGCGCTGATGGATAAGCTTCCCAGCCAAATGTCAGGCATGGCGGGCAAAATGAATAGCGATGATGGCGATAAAGCCATTAGACGTATAGAAGGCATTATCAATGCCATGACGCCATTAGAGCGTAAAAAACCAGAGCTGATTAAAGCAACACGTAAACGTCGTATCGCCGCTGGTGCCGGCCTTCAAGTCCAAGATGTCAATCGACTGCTTAATCAATTTGAAGAGACGCAAAAGATGATGAAAATGTTCTCAAAAGGTGGAATGGGCAAGATGATGCGCGCCATGCAAGGAAAATTTCCAGGTTTACGCTAGACTTTGATTGACGGGCGGTCATTTTTTATAGATAATTGCGACCTTTCGTTAGTTAGCTTCCTGCAAGATAACTAAAGGGCTGTTAGCTCAGCTGGTAGAGCAGCGGACTTTTAATCCGTTTGTCGTGGGTTCGATCCCCGCACAGCCCACCAAGTATTACAAAAGGGTTACGTGAAAACGTAGCCCTTTTTTTCGTCCAAAATTTCAATGCAGACCTGATGTGTGGTTTTAACTCAAAAGGTCTTAGATCAAAAAAGTCGGGAATCCCGACGTTTTGGGATTGGAATGTCAAAAGTTTTCACGCTTAGAGTAATTCAATTCCCCAGCCTTTAATGAGCTTAGCAAAAAAATAAAAGCTAATAAGCGTGACGATGATAGAAATCCCCATTGTTGACCAAAAGCTAAAACGCTTTAGTAACCAAGGAAACGCTAAAAACATTGGAAGGGTTGGGATGACATACCAAAAGGTATACCAAGCATGATTGGCAATCTTCTCGCTGGATTGGTTTTCCATAAATAGCCAAATTAACGTTAATACTGTCACAGTAGGCAATGCGGCAATCAGTCCACCTAATTTATCACTACGCTTTGCAACTTCAGAAATTAATACCACCATCCCAGCTGTAATTGCATATTTAAATATTATCCACTGCATTTCTATTCCCATTTATTAATAGATGAACTTTAGCTTCACGAAGCGTATCATAAGTATTATGAAGTCAATTCATAAAATCGTCGCTTTGTTGCTATTGCTTTGGACGCCGCTATTTTTTAGTGGTGCGGCTTACGCTGCAACGCAGATGGAATTAGCAAATGCTGCTTCGCACGAGACTGCGAAAGCTTCGCACTCTTGTCATGACATGCATAACGAGAGTGGGATTACGCATCAAGATATGAAACACAACACTGGCGATGCACATTGCCAGCATTGTGCTTTCTGCGTCGGATTTGTTACTCCACTTAATGAAGTTAACACTCATATTGTTCCTCAAGCCACTTCACTAGCTTTCAACGCTATGTGGGTTTCCTCCACACACAACATCACTCCAGACCATCGCCCTCCGATTGATGCTTAACGCATCGTAATTTTTTAAATTATTTTCGGAGGCATCATGCTTGCAAGACTATTTCTTGCATTGTTGCTATTGGTCACATTACCAGCCCAAGCGGCTGCGCTAATGGGATTCAAAGATAGCGCAATGTTAATGAGTGAGTTCTCGGTGGATAAAAAAGAACTCATGCTGAACTACTCTCCCTCAGTTGGTCACGCCTTTGGCGTTGAAACCATGTGGATGAGAGGCGAGAAGCAAACCAATCTCATTACTAACATCAATTACACAGGACTTATCAAGCGCTGGAATATGCCGAGTGGTCAAGCTAACTTATGGTTTATGACTGGCATAGGCGAAGCTTCTGGTGATTCTAGTGGGTTTTCTTATTCACCTAGCGTTCAGTTTGATTATGAAACGACACGTGTCTATTTCTTGGCGAAAGCCAGAATGGTACGTGCACCTCATATTCAATATGACACCTATAGTGTGCAAGGCGGCTTTTCTTTCTATGAAACAAGTTTTGAGGAAACTCAACCTTGGTTTGTCGTTGAAGCTCGCACCACAGAAAACATGGCGATGCGTAATGAAGTTACTCCAGCGCTAAGACTCATCAACCAAAACTACTTTCTTGAGTTTGGGATTACCAACCCATGGGATAGCGAATCACGCACACCCAGACTCAATTTAATGCTCACTTTTTGATAAGGAACCATCATGAAAAAACTATTTGTTATCGCAGTATTAGCAATTTTTACCAACACAGCATTTGCTGCAACTTCCATCCACGCAGAGGTAAAGGGCATGGTCTGTGCATTTTGTGCGAAAGGCATTAGTAAGAAACTGCGTGAGCAAGATTCCACGCAAGATGTTTGGGTGGATTTAAAAAGCCGTATGGTGGTGGTTGAGCTTAAAGACCAAAAGACCATGAGCTTGGAAGCGTTCACAAAGTTAATTAAGGATGCTGGCTATGATGTCGCAAGTGTTGAATATATCAATAAGAAGCTTCTTGAAATTAAGGCAGATCATACCCATATGAAAGAGGTGAAGTAATGACTGTGAATTCTCAACTTTTATCGATGAAGAAAGTATTAGCAGTGAACTGGTTAATTCTTTTTACCAGCAGTGCGACGCTTATTTGTTGTGCCATTCCAGCGCTGTTAGTAAGCCTAGGCTTAGGGGCAGTATTAATTGGATTGGTGAGTAACGTGCCACAACTGATTTGGATTAGTGAGCATAAGCCACTTGTGTTTGGTATCGCAGGCACGTTATTACTGCTTGCTGGGCTCATGCAGTGGCGTTCGTCCAAGCTACCTTGTCCAGCAGATAAACAACTAGCGCAAGCTTGTATGAAGGCAAGAAAGATGTCGAATGTGATTTATGGCATCTCATTATTGTTTTTTGCAGTGGGTTCCTGGTTCGCTTTTGTTGCGCCTTATTGGCTAGACTAATTCGAATTAAGTATCAGAAGTCTGTCGTTATAAGTTTTTTAACTTTAGGAGAGAATTATGTATGAAATGTTTAATGGAACAATCCCTATGCACGCAATTGCAATGTGCATTTTAATGAATGTCGCTTTGGTGCTATCCATTGCTGCGTTAGTCAAATACCTTATCAAAGGTAAATCTGGTTGCGGCTGTGGCTGTAATTGCGGCTGCAATTGTGGTTGTTCTTGCTGCAATGGTAAGAAAGAAAGTTGTGGCACAGAAAAAAATTCTTGCTGCAAATAATCAGAGGTTAGTTGTAAGAAAGGGTTACGTGAAAACGTAGCCCTTTTTTTCGTCCAAAATTTGAATACGTACCTGATGTGTGGATTTTTGTTGGGTAAGTTTCATGAGGTCTTTGATCAAAAAAGTCGGGAATCCCGACTTTTCTAGTTATGTTTACTAGCACTCTTTAATCGAGTTCGAATAAACTCTTCATATTGATAAAATTACTTGAAGGGCAATTGAGGACTATGCTCAAACTTATTAGGTCAGCTGCCCCTATGGCAAATCGTTTGGTAGCGATATCCTTGGTTTTGCTCTTGTTGAAGTTATTTTGTTTTAATCAAATTACTGAGCTATTTAACTTTGGATATCAGTTGGGACTGGTTGTAGATGGCATTTTGCTTTCCGTTATATCCAGCTATATCTTTTATCTTTTTGTAGTTCATCAGAAAGAAATAAGGGATAAAGAAAATATAACGCCATATATTGAAAAACATATTTTATCGATAATTGGGATCTGCTCAGCACAGGTGAATTCGATTGCTAAAGAGAGTGCAATCTCTTTGAATATTGAAAGTCTTGATAAAAGCTTGCTCAATCAAGCTATGACCAGGATTGATCCTAATGCCAAGGCACCGCTGATGATAGCAATTAATCCAGAGCAATACGCAAGCTGGCTTCAGTTCTTTGATCATCATAAGTATCGAACACAAGAAATTATTAAGCGTTTGTTTGTTCAGTTACCATTCTTGGATACCGAACTGATAGTGGCTCTCACTAACATCGATGAATGCATTCATTTTATGGCACTTGCTGGAACTGTAAGGTGGCCTGTGAGAAATACTAACCTTGAAGCATGGTCAGAATCATTTTACGATTACTGCGAACTTTGTATCAAACTCCAAAAGCTCTTAAAGAGAGAGACATTATCCTAATTTTATTACGGAAGTTTAAATGACTATAGTAAATGCTGAAGCAACCGTAGGCGTAAGTTCTGTGGCAACAGTATCTGCAAAGCTACGCGTAAATCTTGCCTTACACCATTTGATTGCAGCCTGTCGTTATTCGAACAGGATAAAGTGCATCGAAATTGAGAATAAAGGACAACCATTTGGTGGGTTTTGGGAGGAGGTTCTTCAGCAATCAATGGCCGTTTGTACATTAACTGTTGCTTCTTTAGAAGGATTTGTAAATGAAGTTTACTTTGAGGGGGGTATTTTAAAATCCACTGTGAACGATTCTGCATCAATCGAGTTGAGTGAGATTTTGGAAAGGGAGTCTATACTAAGAAAGTATTCAGTAGCGTTATCTCTAGTATCAGGAAAGCGTTTAGATATCGGTGAGGCAATAACACAAAACATATCAGCACTTATCAAGTTAAGAAATGCAATTGTTCATTTTTGTCCTGAGTGGATGGAAGAGCAAGATAAGCACGAAAAGTTATCTAAACTTCTAGAGCACAAATTCCATCAATCTGAATTTTTGGCAGAAGAGCCAATATTCCCTAGAGCGTGGGCGTCTCACAGTTTCTCGGTGTGGGCAATTAGCTCAACTATTAATTTTATCGACTATTTTTATAATGAAATTAGCCAACCCTCTGTTTTAGACCCTTTTAGAGATCGGTTAAAAGATTTCTGATGCCTGTTCGGTTGTCCATTATTTCAAAAGACTAGTCATAAGCATGGAGGGGTTGTTACGCAACTTCAGGGTAGAATAATCAAATCAGAAATATTCAACTGATTAACCTTATGATCAATATTATCCAACCAGCTTTGGCTTCAATTTACGCATTTCGTGTTGTGTTAAAGCTTCCTGCAAGCAACCGTTCAGAAAATCTAGAAGAGTACCCAGAGTTTATTGCTTTTGTTTCTAAGGCAAGAAGTTCTGGTTGGAGTGTGAATAAGTGCGTCAAGAATCTAACTATTCAATTGCAAGAAATAGATCGATACTCAAGAAACAATGGAAAGGATATAACCACAGGCCGAAAGCAAATACTCAAAGCTTGCTTAGATAACTGGGACTCGTTTGCAAGCTTTTAGCCTTCAAAACGTTTTTTTGGAGGTTGCGATCTTGGTTCAATATTACTTCTAAATTCAATTAAATGAAGTTCATGTAATCTTCGCTGGATCATTCTGCCTTTACACCAACTTATGTCAAAGCTTTGCATTGTTCCCCATTCCATTCGCCCGCTCTTCATATTCCTTGTTAGATCTCCCTCGGATTCACACTCAGACCTCATATATTCAACCCAAGATTTTTGAGATTTGTTAACTAACTCCATTCGATGTGAATCTAAATTCTTACTTAATTTTGCCAATCTAGTTTTAAGTTCGAGATCCATCTCTTCAATAACTCCAGTCCGGCATTGATCATCATATCGCCAGGATTTCTCATTTTCACAAGCTAAATCGGCATGTGCGCTTGATGTAAAAAACAGAATAATTAGCGCTAATATTTTTAATGAGAAATTGGATGGTTTCATAGCATTCCTGTAATTTATTAAATCGTATTAACTATGAACCTACTCTTACAGGTATAAGTTGTCAAATTGGCTGCTAATTGGTTGTCCATTCCCTAAAAAGACCATAAATTAGCCCTATATGGGCAAACCCCTAGCTGAAACAACACATGTCTTAATGAACAGAGAGCTTGTACTCTATAAGTCCCCGCGAAGTGAAGTATGGCAGTGTAGATATAAAGTTGATCACAAGTGGCTTCGTGCCAGTACCCGTGAATACAAGTTCGACCTAGCCTGCGCCAAAGCTAAAGAGTTATTGATAGAAGCTGAGATTCGCAAGCGCTCTAACATTCCAGTCGTTACCCGTAGATTTAAAGACATTGCCATACTTGCCGTTGATCGTATGCAGCAAGAGAAACGTGCTGGCACTGGCAAGGTTATCTATACCGATTACATGATCGTCATTGAGAAATATCTCATCCCATTTTTTGGCAGTCGAATGATTACCAACATCAACTATCAAGCTATTGATGAATTCGATGAGTGGCGATTGGCTAATATGAAAAAGCCGCCTACCCAAAGCACGTTAATGACACACAACGCAGCACTTAATCGCGTACTTGATGAGGCAGTCATGCGTGGTTATTTAAATGACGTCACAAGGCCTAAATTGGAAGCTAAAGGTAAAAGTGGTGATCGTAGACCTGCCTTTGACTTAGAAGAAGTAAAACGATTAATTCGAGCATTCGTAGGTTGGCCTGAACGAGGTAAAACAGCACATCTTATTGATTGCCGTTTTCTGCTTCGGGATTATGTATTCTGTTTATTAGATACAGGAGCAAGACCCGGCATTGAGCTATTTGGTATCAAGTGGCGACAAATAGAATTTGCTGTAGATTTTACTAGTGTTGTTTTGAGGGTAAGTGGCAAGACAGGTGCTAGGCAAATATTAGGTATGGAACGAACAGTTAATTCCATTCGAGCAATCGCACTTAGAAATTACACCGTCAATACTAATGACGCTTTGATCAATCTTACCAAGACATCAAATGACTTCATATTTAGAACACCTGATAAGACCAATCCAATTGGCAGTTTTCAGAGAACGTTTTCGATATTCCTTAAAGAGAATGACTTGTTAGTTGATCCCAAGACTGAGCAGAATAGAGTGTTTTATAGCCTTCGTCATACCTATGCAACGTTAGCACTCACTAATGATAATGTTCCCATCCACACACTAGCGAGGCAGATGGGAACAAGTGTGTTAATGATTGAAAAACATTATTCTCACTTAAGCGTTATCCAAGCGATTGATCAGCTTCGGGGAACTAAGACGAAGGGGCTGTTGGATCAGCAGGATTAGCGCCAGCGTTGGAAGACTGTGCCGCTTGGGTTTGTGCATTTAAATTTTGCTGTTGAAGTTTAGGGTTGAGAATGCCAGCAGGTTTCTTGGGATCAATTGGCTCAAGTTGAATTTCTCCAGAGGCGCTCACTTCATGAGCTTTTATATTGATGCTATTTAACTTTCTTGTTAGTGCTTCGTATTTTGTTTTTAGTGCATTGTAATCGACTATTTTTATATAGTTCCTCATGTCGACAGAAGGGCTCTGTTTAGAAGGGGCTTTTATCTTGATGATTTCTTCAATATGACCACAGCTTGTGCAAGTTAAACCAAATGCACTTCTAGGTTGACCTTTAATAACTTCAAACTGCAATGGTTGGAATTTGAGTTCTTTGTTTTGGCAATCGCTGCACTGAAGTGGCATGATGATGTCCCCATTAATTGAGTAGGAAAATCCCTACATCGCTAATGATTATCTCTTTGACAATTAGAGTCAATGACCTTAGATTTGTCCTGTAACAGGACAAATTAACTTTGCTCAGCTTGTAATTTCTTTTTAATATTTGCTTCCCAAGTGTTTTTACTTTTTATTCGCTTGGCAAGTGCTGGGTAATTGAAGTCGGCTTGTTCAACTGGATCTTCACAGGGGAATTTACCTCTCGCAGCATTTTCAGCAATCGCCTCATATTTCTTGAGTGCACGAGTTGTTATCTTGGTCATCATCAGGCGGTCATAGATTTCAGTACTTTCACGATCTAACCGTCGGGTGCTAGTGACATCTAACTCTTTGGAATACGAATCACTGAATCTGGAATGTGCGCCCAGTCGCCATGCTGCCCATTTAGGTTTGGCAGCTTTAAACCAAAGAAGTCTCAATCCTTTAAATAGCACAGGTGCTCTTAAACGTTGTCCGTGAAGTCTTATTCTGGACTGTGTTTCTTGTTCTGTTTCATCTTGAAGCTCAGTGAGGATCTTCTCGATCTGTTTTTTGTATTCAGTTTTTTTAAGACCCACAGGTAACGCTAAGAGTAATGTCCGCTCCAAACCTTCCTCAATTCTTGTTCCTTCTAGATAGCCATCTAAATCACTTTGCACATCCTTAGCTGCCAATTCTTTACCAACTTTAATGTCAGTGATTAGATGCACTTTAGGTTTCTTATAGGGATTACCAAATACCTTCAGTCCTCGTTCAATCCACCAGAATCTAAATAATATTTTTTGAACATCACCTAATAAGTCATAGGTCTTTAATACTTTCTCAAAATCGCTTGGTAGTTTTTTCTTATCTTCTTCGGTCAGACCTTCTTGACTGGCTTTTCTGGCTAGCTCATAGCTAGGACTCAATCTCAAATATTCAAACATCAATTCATAAGCCACGGTTGGCCTTGTATGCCAGTCAGGCTGATTGAAATCTGCAGGCCTTAATTTCCAGGGAAGTCTCTTTTGCATGAATGTCTACAAATAAGAATAAAAAGTATTTGTTCATAATACTATCCGTTCCAATTTGATTCAATGCTCGTACAACGCAATTCGGCAATTTCGCCAACACGATGCGTTGATGATAAGGAGCTTTAAATGAAAGTAGATAAAGAAATGAAATTGAACGTGGCTAACGGTGTAATGGTGAAGTTAGATGAGCTAGTAGTTAAACGTAATAAGTGGCAAGTGCACTATGACCGCACGAACAACACCTTATATGAATTGCTTGCAGGTTGTTTAGATTCTTATTACGCCATTAAAGGCACGAAAGCAGAAAAAGTGTTTCTCGAGAATATTAAAGATTCACTTCAGGCGCGTAAGTTAAAAGTGCAAGAAGGTACTTCAGTATTGAATTTGATTGTGCGTTACGTATTTGATTCAGATCGCCGTCGTATTCATGGCTATGCACGTGTACTTCGCGTGGCTGTTAAAGAAGAAATTGAAGTAGCTAACTTTGTAGAGTGGGTTAAACAAGCGGGAGGATTGGAGGAAATTACCTCTTCTAAAGGTGCTACAGAAGCAACGATTAAAAAACGTATGACTTTGGAAGCAAAAGTAGAGGATGTAAAAGACCTACTTATTGAGCAGTTACAGCATCCACTTGCGATTGTGCCTAAAACACATCTAGTCAGTGCAGTCGATACTGCAGAGTACACATTGTTGATTGGCAAGATGCAGGTCGATGGCAAGACGAAAGTATTGAGCGTAGTACCTGATGCCTCTAGCGCGATGATCCAAGCCTCAATTAAGAAAATTGCGGAAGCACTAATCGCACACGTAGAACGTGTGACGAAAGAGCGTTTAGAAAAAGAGGCTGATACAGCAAAGCTGGATGTGTTGAACTCTGCGGAACTGCTCGAGGCTGCTTAATTGATTTGAGGGGGAGCTAATCACTCCCCAACTTTTAGGAAAGGAATATGTGATGAATTTTGAATACAAATACGCGCCTCAGAAATTGAGTGACGTGATTATTTCAGACTCGGAGGTGCGCTATCAGTTAGATAGTTACATTAGTGGTGACAACATTAAGCCGCTAATTCTGCATGGGAGTTATGGAACAGGTAAGACAACGATAGCAAAGCTATTGCCGACTGAAATGGAAGGAAAGCCGGTAGTGATTGAGTTGTTACGCGCTACGGAATTTAACTCCATTAATGATGTGAATGAATTGTTTGGCTGCACTAACAATTTTTACAAGCTATTCACGATTGAAGGTCAGAATCGTAATTATGTGGTGAGTAATGAGGTGAACTTCACACATAAGGCGGCGGTTGCGTTTCGCGATATTGTCGATGAAATGATGTTCGCAACACAGTTCATCTTCACAACGAACAATGTTGAATTGCTAGATGCAGGTTTGCTGGATCGCTGTACAAAAGTGTTTGTGCCTGCTGCACAGCCGGAAGATTGGTTGCCACGCATTAAGTGGATTCTCAAACAAGAGGGTGTGAAGTTAAGTGATGCAAAGATCTTAAAGTTCTTAACGACGCAGCTTGGCGCTAACTCTAGTAATCGTAGTTTGCTGCGTGAGCTAGAAGATGTTGTCTTTAAGATCAGGCATCCACAGCCAGCCAAAGCAGCAGCGCCAAAACCTGTAGCAAAAGTTACCTTGCCACCAAAAGCAGTTGTGAAAGTCTTTAACCCATTGTCTGCAACTTAAACCCAATAGAGATTTGTCCTGTGAAAGGACAAATCTCTGACCTAAAAGGAATTTAGAAATGACTAAAGTATTTACACCCAAGCTTTACCTATTTGGACATGAATACAACGAAGCAGTTGAGCGTATTTTTGGCAAAGAAAATATTAAGATGGAGTTGATTACCCCAACATCATCGCTAGCGGATCCAATAGCGGAAAAACTGTCTGAGTTTGCGGATTATCGCCACGGCCGCGTGAGTCATATTGTGACCGTGACTGGTTATGAAAATAAGCAGCTTACTATGCTGAAGCTAGCAGGGCTCGATTACATGATGTTTGAAGTGAAGACAGTAGATGATCAAGATACCTTGTCCGATTGGTTTGATGACTACCAAACCTTTTTAGGTTGGTGGGATAGTGGTAATGACTTTCTGTCGGCACAAGAAACATTGTTAAACAATAGTGAGTCAATGTTTGACGATGACTATTATGGGGCACTTTATAACACTAACTTTGACCTAGTGGATATGAAGGATCGCTTCGAAGAGGTCTATCGAGAAGGCTTTAGAAGGGCATTTGAAAACAAGTTCCAGTTATCCTAGTTACTTGATATGAGGATTTGTCCTGTTACAAGACAAATCTTCTTACCCATTTAGAATATAATTTACGTAACTACAAAAAATATTTGTAAATCTTAATTAATGTCACTACAATAATTACCTATGAAGTTCACTTTTGACGCTAACAAAGATGCTATTAATTTATCCAAGCACAATCTATCTCTCGCAGAGGCTGAGCATCTGGATTGGGTTGATATGCTGTCATGGGTGGATGATAGACAGGATTATGGAGAGGTTAGACAAATTGGTTTGGTACCAATGAAACAACGACTTTATGTTGTGGTGTTTGTGGATAAGAAAACTGAACGAAGAATTATTAGTCTAAGAAAAGCCAACTTAAGAGAGTGTGAACGATATGAGCAAGAAATTAATTAGACCAACAGATGAAGAAGATCTTTTGATCACCGCAGCAGCGTCGAATGATGCTGACAATGTCCCACTAACAGATGACGAGTGGAATAGAGTGAGGGCTACGGTAAAACGTGGTCCAGGTCGCCCAATGGGCAGTGGCACGAAAGCACAAGTAACTTTGCGATTAGATGTTGAAGTGATTGAAGCATTAAGAGCTACAGGTACTGGGTGGCAGACTCGCGCAAATGATATTTTGCGTAAAGGTGTCCATCGCTAAGATAGGTCGACAAAATGGACATTAAACCTATTCAGAATGAAGCAGATTACAAAGCAGCACTCAAAGCTGTTTCGCCTTACTTTGAGAATGAGCCTAAGCCAGGTAGTGCTGAAGGTGATTTCTTCGAAGGGATGTTAGCGCTAATAAGTGCGTACCAAGCAAACACTTTTCCGATTCATATGTAATGATTGGCAAATAAAGATTTGTCCTTTTACAGGACAAATCTCCTAAATCAACTCAACAGCGTTACGCTTCATCTCATCGTTAACGTCGATATATCTTTGCGTCACAGCAATGGATTTATGGCCTGCTAGGCTCGCTAAAACACGCACTCCCACACCTTTGGTGGCTAGTGAAGTAATAAACGATCTCCGGCCAGAGTGGCTGCTAGCATTATTCAGTCCTGAGCGTTTATAAGTCCAAAAAAACCACTGGCATAAGGTGTTTGGAGTAAATCCAAGTCGATTGCTGGAATGGAAAAAGGGAATCTCTGGATTGAAGATCTTTCTAGTCTTTAGATAACTTGCAAATTCATCACGCAGCTTCTGAGGAATGAATACAACTCTTGCTTCATTGCCTTTAGTTTGTTCTGCTGAAAGACGAATTTCAGTTTTGATTGTGTGATCTTCGTTTAATACATCACGCATCTTTAAGTTAGCTATTTCTGCGACCCGCATACCTGACCAAAAGCTAGTCAAAATCAAACAGCGATTACGACCCGCATAACGACTTTTACTGACGTACCGAAGTACTTGATCTATCTCTGCTTGAGAAAGTGTTTTTGCTTGTGCCATTTTTAGTGCTCCTTGATAAAGAAAATATTAAATGCAGCTTATTTTCTTATTTAGCTAAGGACAACCGAATTTGGCACTAGCAAAGAGATATTAAAAATCAATTGGTTAACTGACTTTAGAGGGTTAGGTAAAGAATATAGCAATATTCTTTACCTAAGCACTTCATGGTATTTAAATATTGGATTTAAATTTAAGGCTATTTATCTTCCTTTTTAAAAGGAAAAAAGTCACTAAACTCAAGATTGAATATGCGGAAAATAAGAACGACTTAAATTCTTCACGACTAATCACTGCAGCATAAATTTCTAAAGTAAAAGCGACGACCATAAAATATTGCGCTAATTTGAAAAAATTAAGTTGATTCATTTTTGCTCCTTAAATTAATAAAAATATGTATTACTACCGTCCAACTTCAATGAAAATTTTGAAATAAATAATAAAGAGTTTTAACTCTTACCTTTGTCGTGGACTAAAACTTAGGTATGTTTAATTGATGCATTTTCTATAATTTTCATCGCTAACAAATCAATTCCGATCCGCGAATCAATGGTTGCAGTTTTGAAATCAAAGGTTTGTTTTCCAAGTCCAAAATAAGAAAACATCAGCTCACAAATAAAAAGTGGACGATTGCCATTTAATTTTGCAAATTCTTCGTTAGATACTTCAAGCGCAAAGTTAAGAAAGCGATAAAGCCTAATAATCTCGATGTCTGTTGATGATTTACATTCACCGTAAATTATAGATTCAACATCTTTTTTGTTTAAACCTGCTACAACTTTAGGTAGTGAAACATGACCGTTTGGGAATGCAATAATCCACTCCCTGAAAATATCTAAATCTTTCAATAATTGTTGATGCTTCCCCTGAGAGTCTTCCAATTGAGAAGCATTGCGAAAGGCTGCTATACGATAGGATATTGCAGCATCTTCAAAGAATTTGGCAGCCTTATCCGGTTGACCGCTATCAGCATAGGATTTGCCTAGAGAAAAAATATCTTCGGTAGCTTTTTTAATGCCTTTTGTCGAGAGTTTCACCAGCTCATCATATTCAGCTTGATTTAGTCCTTTCATTTTTTGCTCCACTTTTTCATTTATATCAATTGCTGATCAATTTGAATTCTTGTGGACATACTCTTTGCATCTAGTTCAGATTGAAATACAAATCTTATTTCTTTAAGTAATACGGTTTCTCTTAACGATAAAGCGATTTTTGAGTAGATATTAATAGCATCGGGCATTGGGAAACTATGAATGCCAGTTCCTATTGCAGGTAATGCTATTCGCTGAATATTATTGTCCTCCGCTAATCTAAAAACATTAAGAAGAGAGTCCCCTAATAGCGCATAGGGATTAAGATCAATATGAAACTTAGGCGTGCACACATGAAGAATATATTTATTGGGTAAATTAAATGCCTGCGTTATGACTGCATTAGGTGGTTTAAGGGGAGCTAAATGTTTTGTCATTTGTTCCAGCTCTTTACCTGCTGCTTTATGTATTACTCCGCAAACCCCAGATCCAGCAAGCATAGATGAGTTCGCTGAATTAACTATTGCATCACAATCGTCTTGGGCAGTGATGTTTCCTTGTACTGAAGTTATGATCATAAAAATTGATTCACTAATTACCTAGTTTGGATTGGGCAAATGCATAAAGATTGAATTCCCGTTATCTCCAAAGTTATTGCTGGATAATAATCTAATCTCAGCATTTCTTAACTTATCTAGAATAGATTCCCAAACCCATGGAACAGGAGGGCTTCCATCTGGATGATCTTCTTTAAATTTGTTGATAGCGTCATTAATTAAATGACTAAGCGAAATTCTTTCTACGTCTTGCAATGTCAATGTGTGATTATAGATAGTCATTACAATTCCTTAATTATTTGGTAGTAAATCTACTTTTGGAGGAAGTGGGACAATCTTGCTGTCAGCCCATCCTTCTGGCGGTGGCGGGACATATCCTCGTTGTATAGGCTGTATATAGACAGGCGGCGGGGAATAGTAAATTGGTGGTGGAACGATGTATGCTGGCGGAAGCAGATATTGAAGCGGTTGAGGATTAGCTGGTACTGGATAGTAATATCCGCCTGCCATTGCCTGCTGTGTAAATAACAATCCAACTAGTAAAAGTTTTTTCATATTATTCACCTAAAATTAATTTTGAGTTTTTAAGATCAGTATTTTTAAGATCAAAGATTGCTGGTTGTGACGTTGATTTAAAATCCTTGATTGAGAAGTTTGCGCTGATGAGCTTTCCCTCTTTAAAGTAAATCACGTTGATTGCATCGCTTTTGCTCATCTCAGCTTTAAGAACTTTGTCGACTCCCTCAAGTATGGTTTTTTGCTTCTCACCGTCAGCACTCAACATCATTATGGATATTTTGGCTTCATCCTCATTCACAATGTCATTGAAGTTTTTAATGTAAGTGCACAAAAATACTTTCGGGCTGTCGTTGTCTGGAAAAGGTCTGAGCGAGCTAAATTTATTCTTATAACTATCAAAAAGTAAGTGCACCTTATCGCTATTCTCGGGGGTGATAAGAAGGTTGCGGGTAATAGAACCAGTTGAGCCATAGCCCACTCGATATGAATCTTTAGGCTCTTCAATGTTAGCTACCCATAAATTGCCGTATTTCTGAACGTAGCCAACCTTTAAAGTGATCTCAGATTTTCCATCACTCTTATCTGAAATCTTTGCTTCTATTTTGACTTCATCGGCTTTGTGCCTGAAATGATCATAGATGCCATACGCAAATACAAAAATAATTGATAGGGCTATAGTCCCTAAGATTATGGTGATTGCTATTCTGTCTAGAAATTTTATCAACCTGTCAAATCTGCTCTTAATTTCCATCAGTTACTCCTTGATAATTATTGCTTGTCAAAAGTATGAATACCTGTGAAGCTCATAGAATGAGCCAGTTGATAATATTTGTAGCTCAATATATGAGCTACGAGCACTGCATAATCATGTAATACCTTATTAAGATTGAATATATGAGTATCAACGAACGTATATATCGTATTGATCAATTACTAAATGACCGAAAAACGGTGTCATTCCAAGAGCTATTAGATCGACTAGAGGTTTCACCGGCTACACTGAAGCGCGATTTGGCATATATGCGTGATCGTCTAAACGCCCCTATCGTGTATGACAAAGAGCAAAACGGTTGTCGATTTGAGAATAATTCTGAAAACTATGCCTTACCGGGTTTGTGGTTTAGTCCAGAAGAGATCTATGCGCTGCTGACCATGCAGCATTTACTGAGTAATCTCGACGGTGATGGGCTCTTAAGCAAGCATGTAAAACCACTGCAGTCTAGATTGTTAGCTATGCTTGAAGATTCAGACAGCTCATTCGAAGAAATTCAAAAGCGTGTAAAGATTGAAAAGATGGGCTCACGAAAATACGATCTAGAGCATTTTCAAGAAATAGGCTTGGCATTAGTTAAGCGAAAGCGATTAGTCATTGAATATCAATCTCGCAGCAAAGATGAAAATACACATCGTGAAATCTCACCACAACGGCTAATTTATTATCGTGACAATTGGTATTTAGATGGTTGGTGTCATTCCAGAAATGCACTCAGAAGCTTTTCTATAGATGCAATTAAAAAAGCAGAAATCCTAGAAACAAAGGCTGATGAAATTGATGACAATGAGTTGAATGCTGAACTTGGAAGTGGTTATGGTATTTTTGCAGGAAAAGAAGTGAAATGGGCTCTACTAAGATTTTCGCCAGAACGAGCAAAATGGGTAGCAACTGAAAAATGGCACCCCGCACAAAAAAGTAAATTTTTAGTGGATGGATCTTATGAGCTTGAAGTTCCCTATAGCGACAATCGTGAGTTGTTAATGGATATAATGAAGCATGGCAGTGAAGTAGAGTTAATATCTCCGCAGAATTTAATATCTGAATTGAAATTGATAATAAGTGAAACCCATAAGCTTTATAAGTAGATATGAAGTTAATTGACAACATAAACAATCTTCTTGGTGACGATCTCAAAGATTCCGCTAAGCCAGGATCAAAGCTTAAGATTGCAGCTTCTTGCTTTTCTATTTACGCTTATGAAGCTCTTAAACAAGAGCTTGAGATGGTCGACTCGCTTCAGTTTATTTTTACTTCACCTACTTTTGTCCCTAATGAAGTTACTGACAAACTAAAAAAAGAAACTCGTGAATTTCATATCCCTAAAGCGTCCCGCGAGAAAAGTTTTTATGGCACAGAGTTCGAGATTCAGCTTAAAAACAAACTAACGCAAAGAGCTATTGCCAAAGAGTGTGCTGATTGGATTAAAAGTAAAGCCGTTTTTAAGTCTAATAAAACCAAAGCGCCGATGCAGCAATTTGTGACGTGCATCAATGATGAGGAGCAAGCTGTATATCTTCCAATTTCAGGGTTTACTGCAGCAGATTTGGGCTATCAAAGAAGTGATGCATTTTCGAATATTGTAAATAAGATAGATGAGGCTGCTTTAACAACACTTACCTGAATTTATTTAACGAAATCTGGAATGATCAAGAGAAGCTTGAGGATGTCACTGAGGCTATTTGTGAACATATTTCTTCAGCCTATCAAGAAAACTCTCCTGAACGCATTTACTTCTTAATGCTTTACAACATTTTTAAAGACTTTCTATCCGAGATTAATGACGACTTACTTCCAAATGACTTAACGGGATACAAAGACTCTGTTATTTGGAACAAGTTATTCAATTTCCAGAAAGATGCTGCAACAGGGATCATCAATAAACTAGAAACTTACAATGGATGCATTCTTGCCGACAGTGTTGGTCTTGGTAAAACGTTTACTGCTCTGGCAGTTATCAAATATTACGAGCTCCGCAATAAGTCTGTTCTAGTTTTATGCCCTAAGAAATTGGCAGAGAATTGGCTTAATTACAATCGAAACCTCACAACTAATATTTTAGCGAAGGATAGATTGAATTACGATGTCTTGTGCCACACGGACTTGCAACGCAAAACGGGTGAGTCTCTTGGTATGCCGCTTAGCAAAGTGAACTGGAGTAATTACGATTTGGTTGTGATTGATGAATCACACAACTTTAGAAACAACGACGCCTTTAAGGAAAAAGAAACTCGCTACCAGAAGTTAATGAATACAGTGATTAAGCAAGGTGTAAAAACCAAAGTTTTGATGCTTTCTGCTACGCCTGTCAACAATCGCTTTAGCGACTTAAAAAATCAATTGGCACTTGCATATGAGGGGGACTCATCTGCACTCAAATCAAAAATCAAATCTGAGCGTGATATTGAAACCATATTTAGTCGGGCTCAAGCTTCATTCAATGCGTGGTCAAAACTGCCTGCTGAACAACGGACTGCAGCAACGATATTAGATACTTTAGATTTTGATTTTTTTGAGCTCTTGGATAGTGTCACAATCGCACGCTCTAGGAAGTATATTGAAACGTTCTATAACACGGCAGACATTGGAAAATTTCCAACAAGGTTAAAACCAATTTCATACCATAGCCCGTTAACTAGTGATACTAGGGTGATGGGCTTCAACCAGATATTCAAACAACTTAGCTTGCTGAAACTTTGTGTCTATTCCCCACTAATTTACATATTGCCCAGTCGAATCAGGAAGTATGAGGAAATTTACGATACTGATATTGGTGAGGGGAAAGCAAAGTTTAAACAGGTTGATAGAGAAAGAAGTTTAGTAGCATTGATGACCACCAATCTCCTTAAGCGATTGGAGAGCTCGGTACATTCATTCAGATTGACTCTGGAAAAGCTCAAATATAACCATCAAGGCACCTTAGAAAAAATCGAAGCCTTTAAGCTCACTGGCACAGACGCTGGTTTTGAAGATGTATCAATTAATGATCAAAATTTTGAAGCGGAAGAAGAAGACATTGATGAAGGCGGGGTGAGTTCAATAGGAGGTAAAGTAAAAATCAAGCTATCTGATATGGATATTGTTCGCTTGGAAGAAGACTTACGGGCGGATCTATTTTTTATCGAGAGCTTACTTGCAGAAATGCATTTGGTAACACCTGAAAAAGATTCAAAACTGCAGCATTTAATCGCTCAGATTAAACAAAAAATTGATCACCCAATAAATCCAAATAATAAAAAAGTTCTTATCTTTACTGCATTCGCAGACACTGCTGATTATTTATATGAAAATCTAGCGCCCATTATTATGCAGTCACATGCCTTACATACTGGCAAGGTAACTGGATCTGACAATCCAAAGTCCACGCTAAATGACGGAAGCAATAAAAAGAATTATGACTACCAAGCACTGCTTACGCTGTTCTCTCCAATATCAAAAGAAAAGTCTGTTGTATTACCTAACGAGCCAAGGGAGCTAGATATTCTTATTGGGACGGACTGTATCTCTGAAGGCCAAAACTTACAGGATTGTGACTATCTGATTAACTACGACATTCACTGGAACCCAGTTCGTATTATCCAACGCTTTGGTCGTGTCGATCGTATTGGCTCGCCTAATGATTGCATTCAGCTGGTGAACTACTGGCCTGATATATCTTTAGATGAATACATCAATCTAAAAGAGCGTGTTGAAAACCGCATGGTGATTGCTGATGTAACGGCGACTGGCGACGATAATGTTTTAAACGCTAAAGCAAACGACGTTTCATACCGTAAAGAGCAGTTACGGAAGCTTCAAGAAGAAGTAATTGAAATGGAGGACGTGAAAACAGGCGTCTCTATTACAGACTTGGGGCTCAATGACTTCAGAATGGATTTGCTTAACTATACTAAAGCAAATGGTGATCTAGAAAGCCTGCCATCAGGAATGCACGCAGTTGTGCCGGCGAATCAACAAAAAGGATTAGTGCCGGGAGTGATATTTACTCTTCGCAATATCAATCAATCAGTCAATATTAATCAGCAAAATAGATTGCATCCCTATTATCTAGTTTACATTGGGGATAATGGCGAGGTTATTCATAACCATACTGAAGTTAAACGCTTGCTCGATTTAGCGCGAACTGCATGCAAAGGTGAGTATGAGCCAATTAATGAGGCATGTAAGTTATTCAACAAAGCGACTCAAGATGGACGCGATATGCGACGAAGTTCAAATTTGCTTGACCAAGCTATCCGCACGATGATTGAGGTAAAACAAGATAAAGATTTAGACAGTCTGTTCACTCATGGAAAAACTACAGCCTTATCTAATACCATTGAAGGCCTAGACGACTTTGAGCTAATTAGCTTTATTGTTATTCACGATACTCAAGGCAAACACTAATGGGGTATGCAATTTATCAGTACCCTCAAAAAGCCTATGTTAATAAGCCAATACCTAAAACTAAGTTTTATGAAAATGCCAACATTCCCAAGTCTATTAAAGATGCCTTCGTAAGTCAGATTCAGCAAATCACTTGGGCCTATAAACTATCCCCAGAAACAATTAACCTAACATCAACTAAAAGCCTTCTAGAAATACAGGTGTTCAATATTCAACTAAAAACATCAGAGCTTGATGAAAAAGTTTTGCTGAGTATAGATAAAGCGATTTTTCATCCTATCATTTTCCAGCTTTACTTTGATGATAAAGTACAAGTGAAAGTGGCTTACAAGCGAATCAATGAATCCGATGAATCTAAGTGGTTAGTGGAGCAATACTTTAGTTCGGAATGGATAAGTATCAATCAAGCAAATGAAGTAAAAACCAACTTACCTATCGCTTTAGATTTGAATGGTTTGTATGAGCAAGTCCTTAAAGAGCTTCTAACTTTGAAAGCGAATGATGGGGAAGGTATTAAAGAGCAAACTTTGCGTTTTGGTTTAATTGCTCAAAAACAAAAAGAAATTGAACAGCTTCAACGTAAAATATACAAAGAAAAACAATTTAATCGTAAAGTTGCTATGAACGGCCAACTTAAGAAACTAGAGCTAGAGCTGCAAGAACTTATTCCAGAAACAACAGAGCATTAATAGGTAGTAGAAAAACTAGGGTATAAAAATGGACAAACTTGATATGCAATCACCAAACTTGGTAAATCAAAACTTTGAAAAATTAGCAGAGCTCTTTCCCAATTGCGTTACAGAGGGTGCAGACGGTAAAGCGATTGATTTTGACTTACTTAAACAAGAGGTTAATCATGCTGTAGTGGAGGGCAACAAAGAGCGTTATCGTTTGGAGTGGCCTGGCAAACGTGAAGCGATTGTTACCGCTAATTTGCCTATAACTAAAACCTTGCGCCCTGTGCGGGAAGATTCAGTCGATTTCGATAATACTGAGAACATTTACATAGAAGGTGACAACCTTGAGGTGCTCAAGCTTTTGCAACAAAGCTATCTCGGCAGAGTCAAGATGATTTACATTGATCCACCCTATAACACTGGAAATGACTTTGTTTACAAAGATAATTTTTCAAAAGATGCCAATACTGAGCTTCTTGAAAGCGGTCAAAAAGATGAATCTAATAATCGCTTGAAAGCTAATCCGGAAACTTCAGGTCGTTACCATTCAGATTGGTTGTCAATGATATATCCAAGGCTCAAATTAGCTAGAAATTTATTAAAGGATGATGGAGCAATATTCATCTCAATTAATGATTCTGAAATTGCAAATTTAAGAAAGCTTTGTGATGAAGTATTTGGAGATGATAAATTTATTGCTTGTTTTGTTTGGAAAACTAGGCAAGCAAGTGGTAAACAGATTGCATTGAGTAATTCGTCCCAAGAGCATGATTATATTTTGTGTTATGGAAGAACATTAAATGGCATAGCTAGAGACTCAACAACATATACAAACCCCGACAATGATCCACGTGGCATATGGGCAAAGCATCCTTTAGATGTTGGCTCCACAAAAGAAGAGCGGCCAAATTGTTTTTATGACTTAGTTGACCCTGCTACAAATATAAGATACCCAGCAAATCCCAATCGTGTTTGGGCTTTTGCACCGACAAGCATGGCTAAACTACTGGAAGAAGGAAAAATTATTTTTCATCCAGAAGGCAAAACAAGGCCAGGTTTAAAGAAATTTTTCAATGAACTCAAAACCGATTCAAAGCCAATTTCAACATGGCTTGATCGTGAGACATTTGGAATTGGATTTAATACTGAAGGCACAAAAATTGTTAATGAATTGTTTGATGGCGAGAAATTTTTTGATTATCCAAAACCAGTTTCTTTAATACAGCTATTGATAGAGCAAGCATCTGATAGTGATGATCTTGTTTTAGACTTTTTTTCAGGGTCAGGAACTACAGCTCAAGCAGTATGGAAGAGCGCAGAAGAAACTGGAGTATCAAGAAAATTTATACTAGTTCAACTTCCGGAACAATTAAGTGAAGATAGTTCAGCATCAAAAGCTGGATTTAAAAACATTTGTGATATCGGTAAGGAGCGTATTCGCAGGGCAGGTAAAAAAACTATTGAGGCGATGGGCTCTAAAATTGACTGTGGCTTCAGAGTTTTTCGCTTAGATGAAAGTAACATGCAAGATGTTTATTATAGCCCTCAAGATTACGACCAATCTAAAATGGATATGTTTACTGACAATGTAAAACTTGATCGCACAGCAGATGATCTTTTAGCACAAGTTATGCTAGATTGGGGATTGCCGCTTAGCTTAAAAATTGAATCTATTAAAATCTCCGGAAAAACTGTTTTTAAGGTAGCTGATAATTCACTTTATGCTTCTTTTGACCAAGGCTTAGATGAAGCTTTTGCAAAAGAAATTGCCAAAGATAAACCACTGCGTGTGGTATTTCGGGATAGTGGTTTTAAAGACAACAGCGCAAAAACTAATGTAAAACAATTGCTAAAACAGCTTAGCCCTGAGACTGAAATGAAGGTTGTTTAGTAATGAAGCTGCAATTTAAAGAGCAGTCATTCCAAATTCAAGCAGTAAAAGCTGTTGTTGATTGTTTTTCTGGCCAGCCATTGAAGTCCAACCGCTTCACCTTGGAGCGTAGTCAAA
The DNA here is from genome assembly GCF_000953015.1 of Candidatus Methylopumilus turicensis. Taxonomy (NCBI): domain Bacteria; kingdom Pseudomonadati; phylum Pseudomonadota; class Betaproteobacteria; order Nitrosomonadales; family Methylophilaceae; genus Candidatus Methylopumilus; species Candidatus Methylopumilus turicensis. Next base: position 1,414,246 of record NZ_LN794158.1, on the reverse strand, counting down.
ACATTATCCGAAAAGCAAAAGAAATTGCTAATGGGATGAGAGGTTTTGATTATGAGACAGAATTGCTGGAAGATATTGGTTATCGCAATAGCGTTATTCAAATCACTGAAAATCAGGTGTTGGAGAATATTAAGAGAGTACAGCGACTTAATGATCTTAATGAGAGCCAAAGTGTTGAGCGCCCAATTAGCGTAAAGGCTGGGTACAACCTTACCATCGAAATGGAAACTGGAACGGGTAAAACCTATACTTATATTCGCACTATGTATGAGTTACACAAGCAATATGGCTGGAGCAAGTTTATTGTCATTGTCCCTAGCATTGCGATACGTGAAGGTGCATACAAGTCATTTGAAGTAACGCAAGACCATTTTCAGGAACTATACGGCCATAAAATAATTCCTTTTATCTACAATTCAGGCCGCCCACAAGACATTGAACATTTTGCATCTGACAGCCGTATAAGTGTCATGATTATTAACACTCAAGCATTTAATGCAAGGGGCGTTGACGCAAATAGAATCAAACAAGAATTAGATCAGTTTGGGACAAGACGCCCTATAGATATTATTGCTCAAACTAATCCAATCATCATTATTGATGAACCGCAATCAGTAGATGGACCTGCAACCCTAGAAAGTATGAAAGATTTTAAGCCTCTTTTTACTCTGCGCTACTCAGCAACACATAAGGTCGATTACAACAAAGTTTTTAGATTGGATGCATTAGATGCTTACAACAAACGCTTAGTTAAAAAGATTCAAGTTAAAGGAATAAATCTTAAAGGCTCTACAGGTACAACGGGCTATTTGTATTTAGAGCAGATTGTTCTTAGCACCTCTAAGCCTCCTTTTGCAATGCTTGAGTTTGAAAAACGCGATAATATCGGAGTCAAGAAGGTTAGGCAGAAGTTAAGTGAAGGCGCAAACCTATTCGAGCTTTCTGGCAATCTACCTGCTTACAAAAATCACACTATTTCTGAAATAAGCGGCTACCTAAATAAAGTGGTAATCGGTGGTGAAGATATTTACCCGGGTGACATTCTGAATGACAAGGATGAGCACGCTTTTAGACGTGTGCAAATCCGCGAGACCATTATGTCGCACCTGCAAAAAGAAAAAGTTCTTTTCGACAAAGGCATCAAAGTTCTAAGTCTTTTCTTTATTGATTCAGTGGAAAAATATCGAGTTTATGACGAAGCTGGAGAGCAAGCTTTAGGCGAGTATGCGCAGATTTTTGAAGAAGAATACAAACATGCAGTGAATGACTTTGTAGATTTATTTCATCAAGAATACAACCATTACCTTCATGAAACAGATCCAACTAACGTTCATAAAGGCTACATGCCAAGCAATTACTTAGAATATCTGAAACGCGATGATGCTCAAAAAGTACATGATGGCTACTTTTCGATAGATAAAAAGGGCAAATCTATCGACCCTACGGTTAAACGCGGCAGCGAAGAGTCTGATGATATTTCTGCCTACGACCTAATAATGAAAGATAAAGAGCGCTTGCTAAGCTTTGAAGAGCCTAAGCGTTTTATATTTTCGCATTCAGCTTTGAAAGAGGGCTGGGACAACCCTAATGTATTCCAAATTTGTGCACTAAAAAATGCTGAGACTGGAAGCCAAACACGCAGAAGGCAGGAAGTTGGCCGAGGTATGCGTTTATGTGTAGATAAGCGTGGCGTTCGCCAAGACTTCGAACTAATTGGTGACCAAGTACACGATGTCAACAAGCTCACTGTTATTGCGTCTGAAAGCTATGAAGCATTTGCTAAGGGATTACAAACTGAAATTGCTGCGACACTTAAAGATAGACCACAGAAGGCAGAAGTTAAATTCTTTGTTGGTAAGGTATTGTTCAATAAAAAAGATGAGGAGCATCGCTTAACTGAGGATGAAGCTAATAAGCTTAATAAGGTTTTATTTAAGCACGATGTGATTGATGAAGATGACAAAATCACCTCCTTGGGCAGAGAGTTGATTGAGCAAAGTAAAATGCCGCTTCCGGAGACCTTGGAGCCCTTTAGAGGTGCTGTTGCTAAGCTTCTTAAGTCGATCTATACGGGAGAGTCCTTTAAGCCAGAAGACGAGCGCAAGACCATTGTGCTAACTACTAACCCCAACTTCAAAAAGAAAGAATTCCAAGACCTTTGGGAAAAGATCAACTTTAAGACTATATATGAAGTTAACTTTGACACAGAGAAGTTGATTAGCGATAGTCGCGGGCGTATTAATAAAGACTTGCACATTAGTTACCGCACCTACGAAGTTAAGACCGGTGAGCTAAAAGATGGCACCAGAGAGCAAATGCAAGAAGGTGCTTTGATTGTTGAGTCTGAACGCCAGAATCTCAAATTAAAGACCGACCTCTACACCAATGCTACCTATGACATTGTTGGCGAAATTGAATCACAAACAAATCTTACTCGACTTACGGTAGTCGATATTTTGAAAGCTATAGACTCACAAAAATTTTACTTGCTGCACAAAAATCCTGAAGAGTTTATTGCCAAATGCAGCAAGCTAATCAATGAGGTCAAAGCTAGTTTAATTATTAACAATATTGTTTATCACAAGACTGAAGAGCGTTATGATGCTAAAACGGTTTTCACAAACGACAAGTCAGCACTTCGTGATTCAGAGCTCCTCAAAAAGCACATTTATGACTATTTAACATCCGACTCTAAAATCGAATCTAATTTTGCTAAAGACCTTGAAAATAGTGTTGAAGTCATTGTGTATGCAAAACTACCTAAGAGCTTTTACATTCCTACACCAATCGCAAATTACAGCCCTGATTGGGCGATAGTGTTTGATAAGGAAAAGGTACGGCATATCTATTTTGTTGCTGAGACTAAAGGCTCAGATTCTGACATGGACTTACGTGGTATTGAACAGCTGAAAATTCATTGCGCTGAAAAGCATTTTGGTTCAATCACTGGTGGTGTGGTTAAGTTCTGCAAAGTCAGCAGTTACGATAAATTATTAGAAATCGTTAATTAACTTTATTTTATTTAAGCTCACTCCGTGAGAGACTGACTTCTTAATAATAACGACTTATCCAAATAGGAAAAGTCGTATGAAATTCAAGTCGCTATTAGTATCATCAATCTTAGTTTTATTGAATGGTTGCGCAACAATCACTCAAGGCACGCAGCAAGCCATCTCATTCAAACTTGAACCAAAAGACACCATTTGTGAAGTTAGTCGAGTTGGAGATGGAAAACTTGGAAGAGTCTCTAGTTCATCTAGCACGATTTTTGTTGGTAAAGACAAAGACGATATTATTATTGTTTGTAATGCTGCTGGATACGAGCAATCAACAACCAAAGTGGTGAGTGGTGCAACTGGCGCTGGTGTTACTGGCGTACTTCTAGATTTTGGTATTACAGATATGATTACTGGCGCTATGTATCGCTATCCTGAAGAAGTCACTATTGCACTTAGCCCATTAGCAAAAGCTAATTGATATTTGCTAGTGCCAGCTGCCCAGCTTTAATCTTCTGACGAGCCTTTTCAGCCTTAATAGCTTTTTGTGTGTTCTTAACTTGATTTTTCATGCCTTGGATGCGTGCCTGATCTGGCGTTAAAGGCTTTTGTGGTTTGATGATTGTTTCTGCGAATTCGTAATAGCGCATGGTAAAGATTCCTTTGTGTTTCTATTATTTACCATGCGCTAGTGTTACTTAATTTCTCACCTGCATTGGTAAACTAATGACATTAGCTAGGCCATACATGGCATTCAATTGACCACGTGCCGCTAGTGCATTCATGGCCTCAATTCTTACTTTGGTTGATTGTGTACTAGTCTTACTAACGGGTACTTTTACCCAGCATTCATAAGTATTCAAATTCATCTTCATTCCCCTTATTTCTTAAAGTTGCTACGAAGTGCACCACTGGCTTGATCAATCTGTTGATCTAGCTCTCCAGCTTCAACTGCTTTCTTCACCAGCTCTAATGTACTTATCAGTTGATCTTTGTCTGCGACTTCAATGCTGGGTTTGCCCTTGGCTAACTCAATCACTTTAGTGCCGTATTTAATCGTTATGCACAGCGAACCAGTGTCACTGTTAAACCACCATGGACGGATTCGCTTGTTCACAGCAACGGTTTCGCTAGTGCCAGTGTCGATATTTTTGACAGTCTTCATCTTGGTAATTTTGAAGGGTTCATTTAAGAACTGGCTTCGTGCCAATTGAATCTGTTCCCATAGTTTATTGCCCAGCTTGTAACGACGTTTCACAACATCTGGCATTTGCTGCGGCTTAACTGCTGTGACTAACTTCAAAGTATTTAATGTGCTCATGTAATTTCTCCTGTTTGGTTAATGGGCACACATAAAGTTAATGTCACTTCGCCGAGATGGACAACCGAAATCTGCCTGATCTCAACATTTTGGTTAAATTGATCCACTTAAAACACCTCAAAATCCCCAGAAAAATTCTACTTTCAGTTTTAAAGAGATAAATATTTTTGCGAGTTGCTTTGTTACAAAGTTGAGTTAGTCGCAAGAAGAAATAAAAAGAAGTTGCTGTTTACTGTCATTGTTACTTGGTTTGTTACTGGTAACTGGTTGCACAAATGAGAAGCTCTCATGCAACTCGTCAACAGCAACAGTCAACAGTGACTCTCTTTTTTCTCTTCTGCGACTTCTACTCCAAGGCGACTAAGCGACTAGCGCAACTTAAAAAATGGAGAACAAAACATGAAAGAACGAGAAATAGCAGTAAGAGGATTTATGAATGAGAAATTTGGCAGCACATACGGCAAAGGGTTATTCCATCGAGCCATCTATAACGGATCTGTTGAAGTCCGTGACCCATACTCAAAATACCTAATTGATCTATTTGAATATGATCGTTGGGAAATCAACGCTCGCGGTGATGAACAGCTAGCTTGGACTAAAAAGCTCGCAAGGGCACAGATCAATCAAGCGCCAGAGGCTTTAGCTTCTTGGATTCAGCACTACGATCCAATTACCAAAACCAAACGACAAGTAAACGGAGTATGTATTTATTTGCCAATGAGCCAAGAGTTATACATTACAGTTGATGATCCAGACGGTGGTATATCTGAAGAATGGACATTACAGGCCAAGCATTGCTTAAAGACAGGCCCTAACAAACCTATCTTTATCGCGACCAACTTCGATCTAATTTAACGCAATAGCGCATGAAGAATACAAAGCTGCTACATAGATAGCAGCTTTGTCATGATCAGCTGTTTAAGGCCTCCTAGTGTTTGTAATAGGCAGTGGATTTGTCCTGTAATAGGACAAATCTGAACTGTCTGGAATCCCGACATTTCAGAAAAGGACTGTCAAAAAAGTTGACACTTAGGCTGTAGCAGAAACTAGTGCGCTCTTTTGTTTTGAGTGAGGTAGTTTTACTGAATGTGCTTCGATACCAACATTTAAGCGTGTACGTACCGCACCAAAAATAGCTGCTAGGTTGTCCATGCTTGGATTGCCTTTTTGTGAAAGCATTCTATGTAGGCTTTTGCTTGGTTTTTCTGTTTTTTGCGCAAGTTCTTCAAAACCAATTGTTGCGTTCACTAAATCTCTAAGGATAAGTCGAGCAGTCTCAGTCTCATTATTTAAGAATAATGTTGCCGCTTCGTCTAATAGTGCTTGAGCGAATTGCGCATCGCGATTAACTCGCTCTAAGATGGTATCTTTAAAATCTCTTGTAAGTGCCATTGCATCTCTCCGTGTCTTGTATTGTGTAATTCAACTACTTTTACTTCTGTTTTTTTCTGGCTTTGTATTCAGTGTGTAATTCTTTAGCTCGGTCGATATCTTTTTGTTGTTTTTTCTTAGTTCCGCCACCAAATAAAATGATGAGTTTTTCACCATCTTTAGCTAGATAGATCCGATATCCAGGCCCCCAGTCAAGGACGAACTCACCAATCCCATCAAACCATTTGATATTGGAAGTGTTGCCTAGTTCCAGTCTTGCCACCACTACGGTGATCTTAACTGCTGCCTGTGTATCCAAGTCATCAAACCAGTCTTTATAGGGATTGGTTCCGTCTTCTCGGATATATTCTTTAACGTTGATTGCCATGAGTTGATAGTAAATTATATGTTACTATTGTGTCAACGGAAAAGTGACTTTTTCGATGACACCAGACAATTAGTAAAGATTGCGTTATGGGCTCTAAACACCTCTACAAGCGCGACTACAAATACGCTAAGGCTGGAGTAAGCTTGGGCGACTTAATACCAAGAAATAGAGCGCAGTTAGATATGTTTGCGTCAGGGCAATCAACTAGTCGAAGTACAAGTCTCATGAGCACCATCGACCTAATAAACAGCAAGATGGGACGAGGGTCGATTAAGTTAGCTAGCGAGGGTTTTGCTAGGCCGTGGAAGATGAAGCAAGGTAACAAAAGCCCGAATTACAGCTACTAGCTGGGACGGATTGGTTAGAGTTTGATATATTTGCATAATGATATTAATTTGGTAGCAACTAGATTTTAGTTGCTAAAGAAAAAACTTTTATACATAATCACATGTCAAAAAAACAGAAAAGACTAAAAGAGCTATTTTCAAGCCCGCCTCCGAGAGATTTCACTTGGGAGAATTTAGTTGCTGTGATGTCTTCAGCTGGATTTAGTAATCACTGTGACCATGGTGGATCACACTATATTTTTGAGCATGTGAATGGGTATAGAGTAAGCATGTCTAAAACTCACCCAGGCGGAATTCTAAAAGCGTATCAAATAAAAGATGCAAAAGAGGCTTTGATTTTTGTAAATGAAGGTCCAGAGGATTGAGAAGATGAGTGTTCTAACATATAAAACATATATAGGATCAATTGAGGTTAGCGTTGAAGATGAATGCTTGCATGGAAAAATTCTATTTATTGACGATCTAATTACTTATGAGGCGAATACAGTTCAAGAAATTCAGGTTGCTTTTGAGAGCTCTGTAGATAGATACTTACAGTATTGCCAAGAAACGGGAAAGTCTCCTAATAAGCCATATAGTGGGACTTTTAATGTAAGAACAGGCGAATCAATACATAAAAAAGCGGCTGAGCAAGCTGTAATGTCCGGCATTTCATTAAATGAGTTTGTTACTAAAGCTATAGAAGATCGTATAAATGGTGTTGGTTACGCTGAAGTTAAACATACACATTTTCATAATCATTATTCAGCGTCTAACGATGATTTTAGCGAAAGAACAATGGTTGCATCTTCAGCAATTCAGTCAAGTTGGGGGATAATGAATGCAACAACCCACTAACGAAACAGTGCAGCCAATACATTCTTTAACTATTAAAGAATTAACAGAGCTATTGATAAAAACTAACGGGATACATGAAGGTAAGTTTGAGCTTTCTGTCGAATTTCAAATTGGGGTTGGCGGAGTAGGGCCAAGTCCGGAAATGGTTGTGCCTGGTGCTATGGTTGGTGTTAATAGGGTTGGTTTAACGCAATCAATTGTTGAAGGCCCTAATACAGTTGATGCCTCATTAGTAAACCCTAAAAGCAAATGAAAATTTAAAATTTTTTGACACTTTTTAGCACGGTTCAATCAATACCATTTTTTGACTCAAGGGTAGCGCACTCTAGAACAGAGCCTCGACACTTTTAATCCGTTTGTCGTGGGTTCGATCCCCGCACAGCCACCAAGTATTACAAAAGGGTTACGTGAAAACGTAGCCCTTTTTTTCGTCTAAAATTTCAATACAGACCTGATGTGCGGTTTTCTTGGGGATGCTCTCTAAAAAGTCGGGTATCTCGATTTCTCTCAAATTTAACGTTAAAAGTTTTTTGAAATTAGCACTTGAATTTAGTTTTTGTTAGTACTATATTGATACTAATTAGTACTTTTATTGAGCTTAAAGATGAACTTCTTACCTGTTTTGAGAGAGTTGGCGTTAGCGTATCAATCATTCGAGCGATATTCAGCGCCAGATATAAAGGTGATGGGTTTAACGCATACACAATTCGACATTATTGCGACTTTAGGAAACCAGCCTCACATGACGTGTAAGCAGTTAGGGGAGAAAACATTGGTTACAAAAGGCACTTTGACTGGCGTCCTTGAGCGCCTTGAGATGAAAGGCATCCTCGAAAGGAAGCTTAATCCCGAGGATGCCCGTAGTCAGATGATTGGATTAACAAAAGACGGTCAGCAATTATTTGAAAAAGTATTTCCGCACCATGTAGCGCATTTGGAAAAGGCTTTTGGGAAGTTATCTGTAGATGAAATGACGGAGATACAAGGTTCATTGAAAAAGCTAAGAGCCATTTTCTAACAAATTATTCAGATTCACTTTAAGGAGAATTAAATGAAATCGGAATTATTAGCAGCACTATTAGTCACATTTGGGTTAAGTGTGAATGCAACAGCCGCGCCTGAAACTTATATAATCGATAGTAAACATACGATGCCGAGATTTTCATACAGCCATTTTGGATACTCAACGCAATTAAGCAAGTTCGATAAAACTTCAGGCAAGATTGTTTTTGATAAAGAAACAAAGCAAGGCTCTGTAGATGTGACGATTCAAACCACTTCCGTGAATACTGGTTACGCTCTCTTTAACGAGCATATTCAATCAGAAGACTTCTTCAATACTGCAAAATATCCAACGGCGACATTTACATCAAACAAGCTCAACTTTAATGGCGATAAGCTCTCATCTATGGATGGCACGCTGACGATCAAAGGCATTAGTAAGCCTGTTACTTTCACTGTGACTTCATTCCTTTGCATGCCGCATCCAATGGCTAAGAAGGATGCTTGTGGAGTAAACGCAACAGCCGTGGTTAAGCGCAGTGATTTTAATATGGGCAAGCATGTGCCATATGTCAGCGATGATGTGACAATCGACATTCCTGTTGAAGCCATTAAAGAGTAATTAATTTAAATTTGGAGATTAGAATGCAAGCAGCAAACCCACAAAACTCAGCTTATGCAGTAGAGGTTGAAGCTGGAAAAAGCTATTACTGGTGCTCTTGCGGTAAAAGTAAGACACAGCCTTTTTGCGATGGCTCGCATCAAGGTACTGCTTTTACGCCAGTAGCATATAAAGCAACAGAAAACAAAACAGCTTATTTCTGTGGATGTAAAAAGACGGTAAATCAGCCTATGTGTGACGGTAGTCACAGCAAGTAATAAAAAAAGGCTATCTCAGGCGTGGTTTTTTGTTGGAGATTGAGAAGTTTTCAAATTGGACGCTTAGGTGTTTAGAGTATTTAGATATCCCAAAGGTCAATTACGGTTTTATCTCCCGCTTAATAGGTGCGAGAAGAGAGGCTCTAGTATCTATAATTGTTTTGAATCCAGTCAACGTATCGATAGTTTCTATATAGACGATTAACTTTTTACTTGCTCTTTGCTGGGTTAACTTGATACAGCTCGGTGCGTTAACAGCATACTTACTTGAACATCTAACAGCCTGAGCATCCTCAAGTTGACCATCTTGAGAAAATGATCTTGCCATCTCAAGAATCATACATTCAGTTGCTTCCCACGAAGATCCTGAACTAAATCCAAACATCACTGAAGTGAGGCCCATAGATGTCGATCCCATACATGGCGCAGTCGGCAGATTCGCTGGTGAGTAAGATGTCGATACAGGGATTTTTGCAGCCGTATAGTTTGCATTGATTGCGTTATTGCCTCAAGTGTTGCCACTGGAAGATGATTGTCCTCCTTGAGCGGTTGAGGACCCGGTACTTAGAATACTATCACCCGTTGAGAGTGAAGAATTTCCACCCAAGCCCCCGAGCCCACCATTTGCATTAATGGTACCTGTTGTAGACGATGCTGTTCCGCCTAGCCCACCATTTGCAGTAGTTGGTCCAGTGATTACTGACTGGACAGGACTACCGGTTGCAGTATAAGTGCCGCCAGCTTCGACAAAGACTCCATCTGCATGGGCATTGAAAAATATCATTGCTATCAAACTTGCAACTGCAAGTTTCGTTTTATTCATTGTGGAATCTTTATTGTTACTGCTTGGGGGAGGCATGAAAGCCTAGGACAGTTTGGAATATCACTGTTAATTGATAGTAGTGGAATTGACTACTGATAGATACAAAAGAATTTATTTAAATAATGGATAGTCTGTTTGATATTCTGGGGTCAAAAGTTTTACACTGAAAAGGGCTCACAGGTTTAATATTCTCATCAGAGTTATCTGAATGAGATTCACACATAGATGGAGTGCTGGTATGAAAAAGATATTTTTGTTATTGGTTGTACTTTCACTAACTGCTTGCGCTACAGTTAAAGGTGCTGGCAAAGACTTAGAAAAAGCGTCTGATTGGACTAAAGAAAAAATGTCCAAATAAACGATCTTAAAGTTTTCGTTTAATTGCAAGCCCTCTCATCTCAATTTTTTGGTTGTATTGGTAGATATCCTGTCCGGTTATCTATTCGCTTAAAAGACCATGAATTATCCTGATATTCACGATCTCTAGCTGAAACAACATGGATGAATGAAGAGCGCGCTTGCGCTGTGATAACCTTGTGCCATGACCAATCTAAATCAACCCCCCCGCTAATTTACCCATGCCGATCAATGATGGTCTTGCAGATCATTTATTAGGGATTAGTTTACCTAGCCTTAGTCTGTTAGCGACTAATGGGAGTGAGATTGATTTAAGTAAAGTTAAAGGGCGCTTTGTTGTTTACTGCTACCCAAGAACAGGGACGCCAAATACCTCACTGCCAGAGGGCTGGGATCAAATTCCAGGGGCGAGAGGATGTACTCCGCAAAGCCTTGCTTATCGAGATCACTACCAAGCGCTGAAAGCCTTAGGTGTGGAGGTGTTTGGTTTGAGTGTACAAACCACTGAGTATCAAACAGAGATGGTGAGTCGATTAGATCTGCCATTTCCAGTATTAAGTGATAATCACTTTGAGCTTCAACGAGCACTTAATTTGCCTACATTTGAAGTGGCTGGCATGATTTTATTAAAACGTCTAACGTTAATTGTGAAGGATGGCGTGGTGGAGGCAGTTCACTATCCAGTATTTCCTAGCGATAGTGATCCTACTTGGGTGCTTGGAAAATTAGGGAGGTAAGCGGCCTTAGAGCCGTCGATCCTCCAACCATTTTGGATGTTCACATTTGCTTGCGTAATTTAATAGTTTTGTATGAAGTCTATAAAACCTTTCTCAACATTCACAGAGACAAGCCTGACTCTAATTCTTCTACCAACATCTAAGTTCGGCTCGCCATCTGCAAGCAATCCTTCGATAGGCATCTCTAAGATACGAACCCAGGTTGCACTTGCTGAGCTGCCTGTAACGATGGCATCAAAAGTTTGATTGATTCGCGATGAAAGTAAAAGCGCGGCTTCCGACTTCCGCACTCTTCTTTCTACTTTTCTAGCGGCATCCTCTTGTTGAGAGCAATGTTCCGCCAGCAATTTTAAATCTTGGTTGCTATAAGGTGGCGGCGTGTTTTGTAATGCGGCTTTTAACATTCTTAACGTGATTAAGTCGGGATATCTTCGATTCGGGGCGGTGGAATGTGTGTAATCTTGGACAGCCAGTCCAAAGTGACCGATTGGTTCTGCGTTAGGTTGCTCAACAATGTACTCACCTGACCCCATCAATTTGACGATCACTAATGACAAGTCAGGAAATCTTAGGGGATCTGCTTGATGTCTTTTAGCCAAAAAAACTGAGAGGGCTTTTGAGTCTGGTTGACTTGGCAGTTGCTCATCATATTTTTTTGCAAGCGCAACAATTCGTAACCAGTTTTCTGGAGAGCGCACCACTCTTCTGAGAGAAGCGTTGCCTTGTGCCGCCAAGAATTTCGCTGTGCATTCATTGGTGGCTATCATGAACTCTTCAATAAGCTGCCGGCCGCGATTTTGTACTTGCTGTGCTATCCCGATCACTTTTTCGCCGTCAAAAATTGCTTTTGGCTGAAAAATTTCGAGATCCAGTGAGCCTTGCTCATGGCGCCGCTTCCTGAGTATTTGCGCTGTCTTGTCTTGAAATAGCAGCTGCTCATTCATGCCCTTCACGCTTGAGAGAGCCTCCGGTGCTGGCGCCTTATGTTCAATCCAGTCAGATACTGCGTCGTAAGCAAGCTTTGCATGATTACGTACTTTTGCTCGATAAATATGGGATTCGCTAATCGAACCATCATGATTAATCACCATTTCTGTTACCACAGCAAGCCGATCAACATCTTGATTTAATGAAGTCAGATTGGTCGATAGTTTCTCTGGCAACATGGGGAATATTCTGGCGGACGTATAAATAGATGCGCTATTGATGTGGGCATGATCATCAATAGGCGAGCCTTTTTTAACAAGCGCATCGACATCCGCAATGGCAACAAATATTTTGACTAGACCATTTTTTAATACTTGGCATGCAGTTAGTTGATCAAGGTCTTCTGAGTCATCGTTATCGAGTGAGCACCAAAGAAGGTCTGTCAGATCAAAAATAGTTGGGTCATGGTCGTCATCAGCCGCTTGATCAATTCTTTCTAATTGTTTGAGCACTGCATCTGGAAACTCGGGTTCAAGGCCCCGCTCAATCATTGCCTCGGTGGCAATGCGTGCAATGTCTTTTTTAGAATAGTGATGATGATTGTGTTTAAAGGTCATGTTTTTATGGTGTCGAGTCAATATTAAGAAGTGATTACCTTGAGTTTAAGTCATACAGCCCGATCAGCATAATTATTCATGGATCAATCGAGCGACTAATTTCAAGCATGTAAAATCGCTTGTGCTTCATGTTAGATTCAATCGAATTAAGTGAGATCAATATTTGATGAACAAAAAAAAGACAGCCTAGGCTGTCTTTTTTTAAACAACAATTCTTAAAAAGAATTATTTGTTCATTACGTACATTGTTACTTCAAAGCCGAAACGCATTTCTGTAGCTGCTGGTTTTGTCCACATAATAATTCTCCAAATGTTTGTTTAAGTCGCTTTGCAGTAATTGCATCGCGTTGGATAAAAAATACGCTTCACATCAAAATTCACGCTATCAGTGTTCATGAATAAGCACTCATGATTTTCATTAACTTGAACACTAGTTTTTAATATTTAGCCGTCATTCCTTGAACTATGGCGCACTAGATTAATCTAGTAACAGTCGGTTACCCAATCCATGATTGCCTCCTCAAAAGTTTGTTGATACAAAATTAGGACTAAACAATTTCATCAAAGTTTTATTGATGAACTAAGTAAGATCATGAGTTTGACTTACATTATTCAATGACCATTATTCAATGACTTTTTGACTAAGCAATCAAAAGGCTCGCGATGCTTAAAAGGTATTCCGAATGAATGGGGAGTAAAGGCAAGATGAAACAACGTATACTTATTAGAATGGCTCTGCATGCGCTTTGTCTATCAAATGAAGTCTTCAAAAAACAATCAAAAGCGGTTAGCGTTCTCAAGACGATGAATCGCTTAACAAAGTAAAAAACATGTTTAAACGTTTTGAACAGTTCATTAATCCATTTGCTGAAAGCATGATTGCTCGGCCGCATCAAAGCTTTTGGAAATTTGCTTGGGTCTGTACTAAAGGCTTTAGGCCTTATTTAGCCGGGATGACGATATTTACCGGATTGGTGGCTGCGTTCGAAGCATTGTTATTTGCAATGATGGGCAAAGTGGTTGATTGGCTTAGCCACGTTCCGCCTGCAGAGATTTGGTCCCAAGAGGGTGAGCACTTGGTTTGGTTGTCAATTGTGCTGATTGTCAGTGTAGTTTTCATTGCACTTCAAACGCTTTTTAAGCATCAGACCTTGGCGGGTAATTTTCCGATGCGTTTGCGCTGGAATTTCCATCGTCTCATGCTCAATCAAAGCATGAGTTTTTATCAAGATGAGTTTGCAGGAAGAGTGGCGGCCAAGGTGATGCAAACTGCACTCGCGGTTCGCGACGTATGGTTTATTGTTGGCGATATTATGGTGTATGTGGTGGTGTACTTTGGCAGTATGGTCGCGATCGTGGGGTTTTTTAATCCGCTGATCATGTTGCCATTTTTAGCTTGGTTGGTCGCCTATGTCATCTCATTGAGTTACTTTATCCCTAAATTAAGTAAGCTTTCTCAACATCAAGCAGATGCGAGAAGCTTGATGACGGGACGAATCACCGATGCCTACACCAACATCAGTACGGTGAAGTTATTTTCACATGCGGGACGAGAGGCTGCTTATGCACGCTCGGCGATGCATGAGTTTTTAGGGACAGTGCATGGACAAATGCAACGGGTGAGCCAAGTAGAAATCGTGAATCACCTACTAAACATGTTGCTGATTATTGCCACAGGATTCTTGGCCTTATGGTTGTGGAGCATCAACGAACTGACCATCGGTGGCTTAGCCGCGGCGACCGCCATGTCGCTGCGTTTAAATGGCATATCACATTGGGTCATGTGGGAAATGACCTCGTTATATGAACAGGTTGGCACGGTTCAAGATGGGATGAATACGCTGACGATAGATAACAAAATTAATGATAGACAAGATGCAAAGCCGCTTATTGTTAAATACGGCGAGGTCAAGTTTGATCGGGTCGATTTTGGCTACAATCATGATCGCCAGGAAACGAGCAAAAAGATTGTGTTGAAAGCCCTTAATATCACCATTAAGCCAGGTGAAAAAGTGGGCTTGGTGGGACGCTCCGGGGCAGGAAAATCGACGATTGTTAATTTGCTATTACGGTTTTATGAGGTCGAAAACGGGGCTATTTTAATTGACGGTCAAAATATTAATGGCGTCACGCAGAACTCTTTGCGGGCGCAGATTGGGATGGTGACGCAGGACACCTCTTTGTTGCACCGAAGTGTGCGTGACAATATTTTGTATGGCCGCCCAGAGGCGACAGAGCAGGAGATGGTCGCGGCAGCTAAGCGTGCTGAGGCACATGAATTCATCATGCACTTGACTGACTCAAAAGGGCGAACAGGCTATGACGCCCATGTGGGTGAACGGGGTGTGAAGCTTTCTGGTGGTCAACGTCAGCGAATTGCAATTGCCCGTGTCATGCTAAAGGATGCGCCCATTTTATTGCTGGATGAAGCAACAAGCGCGCTTGATTCTGAAGTGGAAACCGTTATTCAAGCGAGTTTGTATGATTTGATGCAAGGAAAAACTGTTGTGGCCATTGCACATCGTTTATCAACGATTGCTGCGATGGATAGATTGATCGTATTAGAAAACGGTCAGATTGTTGAAGAGGGCTCCCATGCCGACTTGCTAACATTAGGTGGTTTGTATGCAAGTCTTTGGACCCATCAGCGCGGTGATTTTTTAGGTGAGCAATAATTTGGATGCCTACGATCAAAAAGGGTAAAGGTATGTTTGTAAAATTTAGTCTAAAGATGGCAGCATAATCAAATGAATCAAGCTTTAAACAAGACAGTTGATTTTGATCAATTGATTAGCCGAGACAATACCAACAGTCTCAAGTACGACGGGCGCCAAACAATTTTCGGGCAGGAAGACGTGATTCCATTATGGGTTGCGGATATGGATTTTGCTTCGCCACCACAAGTCACCCAAGCACTGATCGACCGTGCGACACATCCGATTTACGGCTACAGTCACTTTCCCGAGTCGGTGTATGAGTCCTTAATCGAGTGGTTGCGTCGTCGTCATGGCTGGCAGATTGAGCGTGATTGGATTGTACTTTGCCCAGGGGTTGTGCCGTCGATTAATGCTTCAGTATTAGCATTTAGTCAGCCTGGCGATGGCGTCATTGTTCAGCCACCGGTATATTTCCCTTTTTTTTCTGCCGTTAATCGGCAGTCCAGAGCGCTGATCTACAATCCGCTTCAACTAGAAAATAATCACTATCAAATTGATTTTGCCCATTTGGAAGCCTGTGCAGCGCAGGCCAAAATGCTATTGCTTTGCTCTCCACATAATCCTGTTGGTCGGGTTTGGCGTGAAGATGAACTCAAGCGCATCCTAGATATTGCGGATCAGCATGACTTAATTATTTTTGCCGATGAGATTCATGCGGACTTAATTTATCCGCCAGCAAAACATCAAGTGCTAGCAAGACTCGCGCACCAACAAAAAAATATCATTACTGCTGTGGCACCAAGTAAAACCTTTAATATCCCAGGGCTGAATTTGTCAGCATTGATTATTCCTGATGCCAGTCAGCGAAATCGCTTGAACGAGGTGTTTGATCGCGTGCATGTCAGCGCGGCCAATCCTTTTAGCATCGTTGCCTTTGAGGCGGCATACCGGCATGGAGATGCTTGGCTTGATGCGATGATTCCCTACCTGCAAACTACAAGAGATATGGTGGTCGATTATGTTGCCGCGCACATACCAAAAATTAAAGCGTTTGCATCCGAGGGGACCTATTTAATTTGGCTGGATTGCCGGGCATTAGCATTAAGTGATCAAGCCTTAAAACAATTTTTTATTCAACAAGCTGGTGTTGGTTTAAGCCCTGGTGATTTATTTGGTGAAGCTGGTAGTGGCTTTATGCGCATGAATATTGCCGCACCAAAATCAGTCATTCAAACGGCGCTGAAAAATATCGCAACGGCTTTACAAGCTTAAAATATATTCAATCATGCTGCCCGAGGTCAATATTGTTTGGTTAAAGCGTGACTTGCGTATTCAAGATCATGCCGCACTTTATGAGGCGACAAAACAAGCACACGATGTGCCCCAAGTCTTGGTGTTGCCAGTGTTCAGCTGGGATGCCTCTGTATGGTCCAGCCCTGATTACGCGCAACAGCATGTCGCATTTGTGCGTGAGTGTTTGGATTCCCTGAAAACTGAGCTTCAGCATATTGGTCTAGATTTGCTTGAGTCTGCAGATGGCATAGTCAACTTCTTGAATGCCTTGTCCAAAACTCATCATATTGTGGGCTTATATAGTCATGAGGAAACGGGCAACCAATGCACTTATGCACTTGATCAAGAGGTGGCACAGTGGTGTCGTCAACATCAAGTGCCTTGGCATGAGTATCCACAGAATGGAGTGGTGCGTCGCTTAAAAAATCGAGATCACTGGCATGCTATCTGGGAAAAGCGAATGGCACTGCCTCAATATCCAGTGCCAAGGGTTAAGCTGGTTAAAAGTGATTTAGGTTTGACATTGCTTGAGGCTAATAATAAGGCGATTAATTTTAATAAGCCAGAAGCAGACAAGCCACTCCGGCAAAAGGGTGGTCGCGAACCTGCACTTAAAATCTTGCATTCATTTTTAAATGGGCGCGCGAGTCGATACCGTGGTGGCATTTCTAGTCCTATTTCTTCTGTGGAAGCGGGCTCCCGAATATCTCCGTATTTGGCATGGGGGGTGCTCAGCATCAAAGAAGTGATGCACACTCTCCGGATGCAGCGTGTTCGTATCAAGCAATCTCCCAGTAGGTACCCTAACAACCTGGAAGCGGGCCTTAAAGGTTTTGAAAGTAGACTGCATTGGCATTGCCATTTTATGCAAAAGCTGGAATCAGAGCCGGAAATTGAATATCGTGGCCTACACAGCGCGTTCGATGGCGTTCGTGATGAAGCCTATGCAGATGCCGAAACAAGTCAAAAGCTAGAGAGATGGAAGACGGGTAAAACCGGATGGCCTTTGGTGGATGCGTGCATGGCCATGCTGAACCAAACTGGTTGGATCAACTTTAGAATGCGTGCCATGCTAATGAGTACGGCGAGCTATTTATATTGGTTGCATTGGCGTGAAACCGGATTGCATTTGGCAAGGGAGTTTTTAGATTACGAGCCAGGCATCCACTGGTCACAAGTTCAGATGCAATCTGGGACTACTGGGATCAACACTTTACGGATTTATAATCCAATTAAACAGGCGAGGGATCAGGATCCTGAAGGTGCGTTTGTGAAGCAATGGTTGCCTGCATTAAAGCATGTCCCAAAGGTATGGATATTTGAACCATGGTTAATGACGCCAGAGTTACAGCAACGCTATGGTTGCGTGATCGGTCAAGATTATCCAGCGCCAATCATTTCGGTCGAGTCAGCCATCAAGGCCGCCAGAATTAAAATGTCGGCTGCCAAGCAAGCGGCCAGTAATAGTTCAGAAACTAGGCAAATTGTTCAAAAGCATGCTTCGCGAAAATTCAAACCTTCAGCAAGGTCTAAAAAAACCAAAGAAGCAAAGACAAAAGGCAACGATACTCATGTTTACCAACAAGCCCTTTTTTAGCCAATAAGGACAAAGAGTAATGAATATTGATGACCACATCTTCTGAGTAAAAACGACAAGCTTTGCTAAGTTTTTAGCCTAACAAATGTAAAAAGCCCCCAAAATACCATGGGTATTTTGGGGGCTAAGATTGTTGCGAAAGTTAACTGATGATTAGTTAAACTTCACTACGCCATTCATGACTGCTGAGTGGCCAGGAAAACTACAGAAAAATGCGTAGGTTTCTTTTTGATTCATTTTGTCAGTTTTGAATTTGATGGTCGCTGATTCGCCGCCGCCAAGCACAGCAGTATGTGCAATTACGCGCTCATCATTGTCTTTCACAAAGTTTTTGCTTAAACCAGCTGTATTGCCATCCGCAATCACGGCTTGCATATCAGCTTTTTTAGCAATCACCAAGTTATGACCCATTGCCGCTTTTGGCATGTTGCCAGCATTCTTTAGTGTCAAGTTAACTTCTTTACACGCTTTACCGATTGTAATTTCTTTTGCTGAATATGCCATGCTAGCAGTTGCTTCGATTGCTACATCACACTCACCAGCCATCGCGATTGAAGAAGAAATGCCTAAAATTGCAATTGAACCTACGATAGTTTTTAACATGAGATTTACCTTATATAAAAAAGAGAAATGTTTGTTAGTACAAAAAATTTGAACTCTATTATAGGTATAAGTTCTTTGTGTTGCAAAGATTAAGTGGAATGGTTTGTTTTAGTTAAAACGACGATCGTCTGCGCTGTCTTGAGTCAGCATTTCATTAATCAATGTGAGTCTAGTTGATGGGTTGTCAAGTACGAGTAGGCTTTGCTTTTCATCTAGGGGGATCGAGAGTATTTCACACCAGCGATTCGCAAGCCAAGTGCCACTTTCAAGCTGGTGGGGTTCTTGAAATGGCGACAACTCATCGGAGTGTGCTTCTTCCGCAAGAGCGTTGACTAGCTGTTCGAAATACACTTTTGGCGCAATGATGTCTTCAGGTAATGGCACATCGGCTTCAGTTGCGAGGATGGTCACTTGGCCGATCCATAACCCGTCCTGTTGTTGACTAGCGGATTCCACAATGATTTTTTGTGTTGCCAAACATCGAAGATCAAATAGGCTTGGTTGGGTAACATTCGTGTCGATAATTTCAACCATCACACCCACCTCGGCAAATGGCAGTGATGGATGACTGCCATGATTTAATCCTGAAAAGTCAGTTAAATCTGCAACAATGCCAAAGCCGCTATTATTTCTCAGGCAATTTCTCACCATGTCGACATAGCGCTTCTCGAAAATACTTAAAGGGAGAACGCCGCCTGGAAAAAGAACAAGTTTAAGCGGGAATAAGGGCAGGGTTGTTGTCATGGAATTAACTCAGATAAGCTTTAAAGAATCGGCCAATGCTTCCTTCAATCAATCCATTGAAGTCTTTTGCTTGGTTCTTGGTAAAGTAAAATCGGTGATCTAAATGATGCACCAAATAGTTAAAGCAAAGACCCATGCCTAAAAAAGGCATGCAGCGATTTTGTGAGTAAGCTTCATATGCGACCACGATGTCGTGATGACGGCGATCATTGCTAATGATGTCGAAGAGTTGCGTGACGTCTTCTTTCTTACCTTCGATCAGTTGAATCAGCTGGTCATTCGTCGATACTAAAAATCCAGAAATACCATGGTTGATATTGTAAATTTGTGCATCTTTAAGAATCTCAATGAGACTATCTTCTGATAAAGCTGAATCAGGAGTGCTCGTATAGATTAATTGTAAAAAAGGTGCATGGTCTGTATGAATTTGAATGCTCCAAACAATGAAATGTTGTATTGCCCAATTTAAATGACACTTATCTTGGCTTGTTGTTCCAACTGCCTGCATTAAAAGCTTTAAATGGCCAGTGCATGACGTAATAAAAATCTGCGCAAAATAATAGCATTTTTAAAAATAATGTTCATCACGCTTGAACCGAAAAAGGAGACGGCACTCCATGATTGACGTGCACCTCATTAATCATTAATATTTAAATATTGTACGAACGTACAGAAGGTGAATGTCATGAGTCCAATCGATCTAATCCGTAGCTATAAGCGTAAGCAACATTCAAACGTTGAGGAAATCTTCGTCCGCGTCTCTAACAAGAGCGCGGATATTCCACTATTTAATCACAAGGTTTCCGCGGGATTCCCAAGCCCGGCAGCCGATCACGTCGAGGTCAGGCTGAGTGCTGATCAATATCTTGTGAAGAATCCAACAGCCACGTATTTTGTGCGGGTCAAAGGCGACTCGATGATAAACGCGGGCATCTTTAATGGGGATGTATTGGTGGTCGATCGTTCGCTTGATCCGAGTATCGGTCAGATTATTCTTGCTGAAATTGACGGTGAATTCACCGTTAAGTATCTGGGCCAAAACCAGCTAGTGCCGGCGAATCCTCTTTACCAATCCATGCGCTTTGATGATGCAGATACAGTTGCACTGATCGGTGTTGTTACCGGCTCTATGCGTAAATTTTTGTAAGCTTAGCGATTAAAAATTGATTAAATTTTTCGCACTAATTGTGATGATGACTATCAAAGACTTCATTCAAAGAGTCATGATTGAGCATGGATGAGCAAACAAAAACCAAAAATAGCCATTATTGGCGCAGGCATTGCAGGACTTAATCTCGCCAAGCTTTTGGCGGATGTTGCTGAAATTGTGGTGTTTGAAAAGTCAGATAAGCTTGGCGGGCGAGCAGCAACGCACCATGCGAATGGCTTTTCTTTTGATCATGGCGCCCAGTTTTTTACTGCAAAAAGCAAAGTGTTTCAATCGTTTGCCAAGACCTTGGAAGCAGAGCAGGTGCTTGCGCGATGGGATGCAAGATTTGTTGAAGTTGCAGGCACTGAGATTGATAGTCAGCGTGAATGGGATGATGAATTTCCGCATTATGTTGGTACGCCGGCCATGAATGCTATCGGGCAGCACTTAGCGAAAAATCTCGATGTACGTTTAAATCAATTAATCGTTAGCATTAAAAAATCGAACACACATTGGATTGTAGAAACTGCCCAGGCTAAGTATGAAGGCTTTGATTGGGTGCTAGTGACCATCCCTGCCGCGCAAGCAAAAGCGATACTGCCTGAAAATTTAGGTCTTAAGGCTCAGCTGGATGATGTAGTCATGCGACCATGCTTTGCCTTAATGCTAGGGTATGAGACGCCCAAGTTATTAGATTGGGATGCGGCTTTTGTATCGAAATCAATATTGAGTTGGATCTCAATCAATAGCTCAAAACCCAACAGAGGTCAGCCTTTTACGATGGTTGCATTGAGCAGAAATGATTGGGCTGGAGATAATTTTGATCAGCAAGAGTCTGACATTGTGGCGGCAATGCTTTTGGCGTTAGAAGCGATTATTGGGCAAAAGTTAGAGGATGCTTCATACCTTAAGCTTAAGCGCTGGAAATATGCGAATGCCCCTAGAAAAGACACGCCAATGGAAATGATTGATTATGCATCTCAAGTCGCCTGTTGTGGTGACTGGTGTCTAAGCGGAAAAATTGAAAGTGCTTTTATGGCCTCATGGCAGCTAGCAAATAAATTAAAGGACGTCATACGTTAAATGTTAGCTAACTACGTATTACTTGACCTTGAAACCACAGGCGCCACGCCACTGAGAGATCGCATTACTGAAATCGCATTAATTCGCTTTCAGGATGGGATTGAAGTTGATCGTTGGCAAACACTCGTGAATCCTCAGATGAACATTCCAGACTTCATTCAAGGATTAACGGGGATTACTAACGAAATGGTTGAAGATGCCCCAACTTTTGAAAAAGTCGCGGGAGAGTTGTTGGATTACTTAGAGGGTGCCGTGATGTGCGCGCACAACGTCAGGTTCGACCATGGCTTTTTAAAGACAGAATTCAAGCGCATTGGCATTACCTTAAAGCAAAAAGTACTTTGCACCGTCAAGCTTTCACGAAAACTTTATCCGCAGTATAAAAGCCATGGCTTGAGTGCAATCATTGATCGGCACCAGCTTGTCTGTACACAGCGGCATCGAGCGATGGGCGATGTGGAAGTAATGGCGCAGTTCATCGCCCTTGCCAAAGATGAGTTGGGCTTAGACGCCTTGGAGACCGCCGTTGCTGGGCTTTTCAAACACACAAGTTTGCCTTCAGGCTTGGATGAGCATGTCATGGATGATATTCCTGAAGGCCCTGGTGTTTATTTGTTCTTTGGTGAAAATAGTTTGCCACTCTATATCGGCAAGAGCATTAATCTCAGAGCGCGAGTGATGTCGCATTTTAGTAGCGATCACAGTTCCACCAAAGAAATGCGAATCAGCCAAGAAATTAAATATATTGAATGGGTAGAAACAGCAGGAGAGTTTGGCGCACTTCTGCTCGAATCTAGATTGGTGAAAGAGCGGCAACCTATTCATAACCGTCAACTCAGACGTGAGCGGCAACTATGCTCTTGGTTTTTATCGACCAACCCAGACGAGTCTCCCTTGCTGACTCTTGTGAGAGAAGATCACATTATTCCTGAAAATATGGCACAGTTATTCGGCACATTTAGATCAAAGCGACACGCCACCGAAGCTATTAGAAGTATTGCCGACGCCCATCATTTATGTCTGAAAACCTTGGGCTTAGAGTCAGGGAAGGGCGGATGTTTTGGTGCACAAATTAAACGTTGCAAAGGGGTTTGTTTGGGTAAAGAAGATGTTGCCATTCACTACCTGAGAGTAAAACAAGCACTATTATCGATCAAATTTAAATCATGGCCTTTTGAAGGGCGAATTGCTGTCAAAGAATACAGCCGTGAGAGTCAAAAAACAGAACTGCATGTGTTTGATCAATGGCGACATATCGACACGTTAAAAAGTGAGGATGAACTGTATGCACTCGGCGACGCAAAACAAACCTTGGCATTTGATTTAGACACCTATCACCTGCTTGCTAAGCACATCTCTAAAAGTAATTTAGAGATTATCAATATTTGAGGCAGTGCCAGTTGCTTAGCCGATCAAGATTGCTGGGATATTGGAGCACTTTACTCAACATGATCAAAGGGATCTTGATATGTATTTAGCATCTCTAAAAACCATCACCGAAAAACTGACCATTTACTATGATGGTCACTGTCCATTGTGTCTTGCTGAAATTCATTTTCTCGAGCATCACAATCATCGCGGCTTATTATGTTTTGTGAACTTACATACGCTTGAAGCATCCAGCGATGTTAATTGTGAGTTGGCCATGAAAACGATACATGGACGAATTGGGAATAGATTAATGCGCGGCCCTAGCGTTTTTCAAGAGGCTTATAAAAGAACAGATCTTAAGTTCGTGAATTATCTTTTCTCCTTTGTTTGGTTTAGATTCTTGTACGCAAAATTTTATGTCATCTTTGCAAAGTATCGACACCCAATCTCTAAAGCCATTGGCCCTTGCTTGCTTAGGCTGTCGAAAAAAAGATACCCAGGGCGCTCAAAAAAAGACGCCCCGATTTAAATGGAAAATCACCATTTTTTAAATGCTCAGCGCACTATTGCACTGATTGATGTCAATAATTTTTATGTCAGTTGTGAGCGCTCATTTAACCCAACTCTGAAATCACGGCCGGTGGTTGTGCTATCTAATAACGATGGCTGTGTCATCTCTCGAAGTAATGAAGCGAAAGCGCTAGGCATTAAGATGGGAGCGCCTTGGTTCAAATGCCAAGATCTCGTCAAAAAACATCAGATAACCGGATTGTCGAGTAATTATGCTTTGTATGCAGACATGAGTAACCGTGTCATGACCATCCTCAGTGACTTTAGTCCGAATCAAGAAGTCTATTCAATTGATGAATGTTTTTTGGATCTCACAGGGTTTGAGAAAAAAAACTTAGTGGAATACGGCCAGCAAATGCGCGCGCGCATTTTGAAATGGACAGGTTTGCCTGTTTGCGTTGGGGTTGGATCAACTAAAACACTCGCTAAACTAGCTAATCATATTGCTAAGAAGCAAGCGCAGTTTAATGGAGTTTGTGATTTGAACCAGCTAAGCGAGGGAGCATTAAAGGACGTGTTTAGTCTGCTCGATGTGGGTGAAGTATGGGGAGTCGGGCGAAAGTTAGCCATCAAACTTAAGGCGCTAGGCATTCATACCGTATTGGATTTGAAGCAAGCAGATTCAGAGTATTTGAGACAACAGTTTAGTGTGGTCATGGAAAAAACGGTGCGTGAATTAAATGGCACTGCCTGTATGGCGTTGGAAGAAATCGTACCGCCAAGAAAACAAATCCTTAGCTCACGCAGCTTTGGCCATCCTGTGCGGGACTTCAACAGTTTGGCGGAGTCCATTACTTTGTACATGAGTAGAGCGGCTGAAAAACTACGTAGTCAACAATCGTTAGCTAACGTTGTTCAAGTTTATATTAGAACCAGTCCGTTTAAGTTGGATGAGCCACAGTATGGCAATGGCATAACAATTCCTTTGCCAACGCCTACCGACGACACTCGGCAATTGGTGAAGATTGCGCTATGGGCGCTTAAGCGTCTTTATCAGCCAAATTTCAACTATGCTAAAGCTGGGGTATGTTTGGGGGAGCTTATCCCGCGTGCCTCAGCACAATTTGATTTGTTTGCATCAGGACAATCATCGAGTCGATCTACCAAGCTCATGAGCACAATGGATTGCATCAATGCCAAAATGGGCAGAGAAAGTATCAAGCTCGCCAGTGAGGGTTTTGCAAGGCCCTGGAAAATGAAACAGGGGAATAAAAGTCCCAACTACACCACGCATTGGGACCAGATTCCTATTGCATCAAAAAATTAATATTATTTAGTAATTTGCTACTAACAGTTTGTCCATAAAGTATAATTATATAAAATTTAATAAACGTTTTATTTTGTGTGTGTATTTTTTTAGGGAGTTGATATGAAAAAGAATTTAATGAGTTTGGCGATTTTGACGGCATTGAGCTTTGCCTCTTTGGCTGCGTCAGCAGATGAAGCCGCCTATAAAGGCGCTTGGTATGCGCTTCCTGGTGTTAGCTACAACTGGACTGACAGTGACTTGAAAGCAGACGATGGTATGGGTGGTTTTCTGCGTGCAGGTAAAGAAATTAGCCAAAACTGGGATGTCCAATTTGGTGGTTCTTATGCCAGCGTTGATGGCAATGCAAACGGAAAATATAAGCAAACTTTGCTAGGCGTTGATGCGCTGTATATGTTCAGCCGTGAAAAATTACGTCCTTTCTTATTAGTGGGTGTTGGTTATGCACACAATAAATTGGATTATGCCGTGTCTGGTGGGTCAAAAGACTCATTGATGGGTAACGTTGGGGCTGGTGTGCAATACGCCTTGACTGAGAACATTGGCTTGCAAGCGGATTTACGTTCAGTCTGGAGCCAAGCTGAGGTAGGTGCCGATAGCAAAACAGTAGCAAATACAGTATTAAATGTCGGCGCTATCTTCCGCTTTGGAGTGCCTGCACCAGTGGTTGCAGAACCTGTCGTGCAACAAGTTGCGCCACAACCCGTCTTAGAGGCCCCTGCAGCTGAACCTGTCGTTGTGACAAAGCCAGTTTGTAAGCCTGTCATTGAAACGATTACTATTCAATCGGAAGCCCTATTTGATTTTGATAAAGTCACGATCAAAGGCAAAAACAACCAGGTGTTAGATGGTGTTGCTGCTAAGATTAAAGAGCACGATGATATTGAGTTTATCCTAGTCACTGGACATACCGATAAGATTGGTTCCGATGCTTACAACCAAAAACTATCAGAGCGACGTGCTGACGCTGTGAAGAAATATTTGGCTTCACATGGCATTAAAGACGTTCGTATTAAGTCGGTTGGTAAAGGTGAGTCAGAGCCGGTTGTTGACTGTGCTGGTGTTAAAGGTAACAAGAAGATCATTGAGTGCTTGGCGCCTAACCGCCGTGTAGTGGTTGATGCAACACATAAGCAAGAAGATGGTTGCACCGCGAACTAAGGCTTTAACTTAATCGCATTGATGAAAAGGGTTGCGTGTAAACGTAGCCCTTTTTTATTATGAGGTTAAAGATCATGAATGACATTAATCCTTCATGTTTTTGATTTATGATGAATACATATAAAATTTAAAAGGATCAATGCAAGTGATTAACTTAATGAAGCACAAGAAAGAATCTTTAAGCGCCATCATGATTTTTGCAATCCTGCTTTCCTTCACAAACTTTAATGTGATCGCTAAGGATTTAAGTGATGAGAAATACCAAGTCCGAATGGCTCAAAAGGAATACGACAAAGCAAATCAAGATTATGAAACTTTAAGTGGCACCATCAAAGAGCTTGAAAAAAGAATCGCGCAACAAAATCAGCAGTTAGATGCACTTAAAAAATCATTGCCCGTCAAAGAGGGGCGCCTCAATCAGGCTCAAAAAATACTCGAAGAAAAGCAATTGGTGCTTGATAAGGCTTGGGATGAAAACAAAAAATAATGACGATCTAGTTTTGCTTTGAGCGTTCGCGCTTTTCTCTCCATTCTGCAATTCTTTGACGGCGCATCACAACCGTCATGACAATCGCTGCCCAGCCGATTGCTAACCAAGGTAACATTCCCGCGTAAATGCTAATCACAACCAAATGTGGGTAGGCGGTGGTGAGGATTAATGGTAACAATGCTAGTATGAGCCCCAGAAATATTATAAGCATGGCATCCCTTTGATTTCTATGATCTTGCTTCAGTAAAACTAACTTGTATGTTGAGCCCTTTTTTTGTAGGGTCATCGCTAATTTCTATGTTTGCATGATGGAGCTGTACGATTTCCATCACAATTGCAAGACCAAGTCCACTTCCTTCTTGACCTGATCCAATGATGCGATGAAATCGCTCAAACACCTTTTCTCGCTCCTCGATTGGAATTCCTGGACCGCTATCTTCCACACTTAATACAATTTCCCCGGCCTCGCGTTGAACGTTGACAGTCACCTTTCCTCCCTCTGGCGTGTAGAGCAAGGCATTATCCAATAAGTTATAAAGCATCTCTTTCAGACGTTTTTTATCACCTAATACAGTGGCTGAAGACTCAAATGCTTCTAGTCCAAGGTCTATACCTTTTTTAATGGCAGTGGGAACCATGTCGGTGGTGACTTCTTGCGCGATTTGATTGAGATTGACCTGGTGAAGCACCACACTGTGAGAAGCATCTTGTTGGTTTCTTGCCAAACTAAGTAATTGGCTAATGGTATGCGATAGACGCTCCATGCTTGCGCTGACGCGCGCAAGCATCATCGGGTGTTGTTCAGGATCGGTTTCCTGTAATGCCAGTTCTAGTTGAGCTTGTGCGCCAGCCAAAGGCGTTCGAAGCTGATGGGCTGCATCTGCGATAAAGCGATTCTGAGCATTCAATACACTCTCTAACTTCCGCATCAATGTATTGACAGAATTAACTAGGATCATCACTTCTGTTGGCACATCTGGCATGTCAATCTCACTCAGATCAAGTGAGGATCTTTTAGATACTGCAGTTTGTAAGTCAAATAATGGTTGTAAGCCACGTTCAACCCCAAACCAAATAATGCCTAAGGTACAAAGCAGTAACAGCAACTGAGGAACGATAATATCAATCAATACGTGGCTAGCCAGCGCCTCACGCTTATTTAAAGTTTCCGCTACTTGAATATATACCGGCAAAGTTGTGCCATTTTTTTCGATATTCACTAGGGTCGAAACAATGCGAACTTTTAGTTTTTTGACAACACCATATCGGAAACTTGGTGTCGCGGTTTGGGTGTTTAATAATGGCGTCAGACCCTCATCCGTTTCGCCATTTATAATTTTGCCGTGAACATCAGCAACATTATAAAAAATCACGTCTGATTGATCGTTGAGTATGAATTGCTTTTCATTCTTTGGAAGAGATAATTTTTCAATAGAATCTTCAGACTTTTGAAGTAATTGATAAATTGAATAGGCCGAGTCATAAAGTGCATTATCAAAAGCATCCCGTTGCTCCACGATAGCAAAACGAAATAAAATCGATGAGACAAGCAAAATTAGAATCAGCAATGGCGGCACTAAAACGCGCAACAGTTTTTTTCTTAATGATGAATACTTTTTCATTTTAAGATTGCGCTTTTTGCAGTAAGTATCCCAAGCCACGGATTGTTAATACATTAATACCGATAGGTTCTAATTTTTTCCGAATTCTGTGTATATAAACTTCAATTGCATTATTGCCAACACCTTCATCCCATTTACATAGGGTTTCTACAATCGCCTCTTTGCTAACGACTCGGCCAACACGAGAGAGTAGCATTTCAAGCACGCTAAACTCACGTGGTGAGAGCAGCATTTGATTGCCGTTTACCATCAGCATTTTGTCTGTGATATTGAGTAATAAAGGACCATATTCAATGGTGGAGGCAAGTGTGGCGTTGTTACGTCTTATTTGAGCCCGTAAGCGCGCTTCAAGCTCAGGTAACTTAAACGGTTTGGTCAAATAGTCATCTGCGCCCAAGTCCAGTCCTTTAACTCGGTCATCCAAATCATCTCTCGCCGTCAAAATAATCACGGGCGACATTATCATGCGACCGCGCATTCTTCTCAAGACCTCAAATCCATCAATTTTAGGTAGGCCCAAATCTAGAATCACCGCGTCAAATAGCTGTTCATGAAGTGCAACATCTGCTTCATGACCCTCATGCGCCCAATTAACATGATAGCCAGCTCGATTGAGTGAAACGCTCATCGCATGGCCAAGTGCTGCATCATCTTCTACCAATAAAATTTTCACGAATGACCTTTGCTAGATGCTATTTTAATAACGATTTTACTCAGAAAAGGTAGAGGCTAAAAGTATAAGATTGAAACAAAAAAGGCCTACAGCATAAAACTGTAAGCCTTTTAATTGTATGGTGCGCCCGAAGAGATTCGAACTCCTGACCCCTTGGTTCGTAGCCAAGTACTCTATCCAGCTGAGCTACGGGCGCGCAAGGCCTGAATTATACGTGAAGTTAAGTTTAATTCCAGTAGAAAAACTTAATTTAATGATAAAACAGCCATTGTTTGGCGGAGAGCGAGGGATTCGAACCCTCGATACAGATTTAAGCCCGTATGCTTCCTTAGCAGGGAAGTGCCTTCGACCACTCGGCCAGCTCTCCGTTTTGTTGCTGTGTTGCGAGGGCGTAACAATACTCGATTACGCCTTAAAAATCAATCTAAGCTTCTTCTAACTCAAACGCTTTATGAAGCACACGAACCGCGAGTTCCATGTATTTCTCGTCGATCACAACCGCGATTTTAATCTCGCTGGTTGAAATCATTTGGATGTTAATGCCTTCTTCAGCAAGTGTGCGGAACATTTGGCTTGCGATGCCAACGTGTGAACGCATGCCAACGCCAACGATAGATACTTTAGCGATTTTGTCATCGCCGCGGATTTCACGTGCGCCGATGTGCGCTTGTACTTGGTTAAGGATACCAAGTGCTTTTGTCATATCGTTTTTGTGCACAGTAAATGTAAAGTCCGTTGTGCCGTCTGCACCCATGTTTTGGATAATCATATCGACGTCAATTTTTGCATCTGCTACTGGACCTAAGATTTGGTAAGCGATGCCTGGTTTGTCTGGCACACCGAGTACCATGATTTTTGCTTCGTCTCGGTTAAATGCGATGCCTGAGATGATTGGTTGTTCCATGTTGCTGTCCTTGTTTTCGGGATCTTCAAAAGTGATGAGTGTGCCTTCGCCATCCTCTTCAAAGCTTGAGAGCACACGTAGTTTTACTTTGTATTTACCTGCAAATTCGACTGAGCGGATTTGTAATACTTTTGAGCCTTGGCTGGCAAGCTCAAGCATTTCTTCAAAAGTAATCGACTTTAAGCGACGGGCTTCTGGCACCACGCGAGGGTCGGTAGTGTAAACGCCGTCAACGTCAGTGTAGATTTGGCATTCATCCGCTTTAAGTGCTGCGGCTAAGGCTACGCCAGTGGTATCTGAACCGCCACGACCTAGCGTTGTGATGTTGCCGTTCTCATCCACGCCTTGGAAGCCAGCCACTACTACAACGTAACCAGCATTTAAATCAGTTCGAATGCGATCTTCATCAATGCTAAGAATACGTGCCTTGGTGTGAGCATTGTCTGTCACGATGCGGACTTGTGAACCTGTATAGCTTTTTGCTTTAAGACCAAGTTCCATCAATGCCATTGACGTAAGACCAATGGTGACTTGTTCGCCAGTAGCCACCATGACGTCTAATTCGCGTGGGTCTGGCTCTGGCATGATTTCTTTTGCCAAGTTAATCAAGCGATTAGTCTCGCCTGACATGGCTGAAACCACCACGACAATTTGATGACCAAGTGCTTTGAATCGAGCCACGCGACGCGCTAAGTTTTTAATGCGATCTGGGCTACCAACTGAGGTGCCACCGTATTTTTGAACAATGAGTGCCATAATATTTACTGTTTAAGGTTAATTAAGTTTTTGTTGAACCCACGCTTGCACGCTTGCAAGTGCTTGAGGTAGTTGACTAGGGTCTGTGCCGCCAGCCATTGCCATATCTGGCTTGCCGCCACCTTTGCCGCCTACTTGGCTCGCCACATGGTTGACCAAGTCGCCAGCTTTTAGTTTTATGATGACATCCGGTGTGACGCCTGCTGCAAGGCTGACTTTGCCGTCACTCACGCTTGCCAACACGATTGCCGCAGATTTTAGCTTATCTTTAAGCTTATCCATGGTCTCACGCAAGGCATTCGCATCAGCGCCTTCTAGTATTGCTGCAAGTACCTTAACGCCGTTAATCTCGAGTGCTTGATCTGCAAGGTCGTCGCCTTGAGATGAGGCTAATTTAGATTTTAAGCGCGCAAGTTCTTTCTCAAGTGATTTTTGTGAATCAAGTAATTGCGAGATTTTTGTGCCTAGTTCATGCGCTGGTGATTTTAGTTCGCTGGCAATATGGCTCAGCAGTGCTTGTTGGTTTTGCACTAATTTAAGTGCATTCGCACCTGTGGTTGCTTCTAGACGACGTACACCAGCGGCTACGCCACTTTCAGCAGTGATTTTAAAGAGACCAATATCCCCTGTGCGGCTTACGTGTGTGCCGCCGCAAAGTTCACGTGATGAGCCGATGTCTAATACGCGTACTTCATCGCCATATTTTTCGCCAAACAACATCATGGCACCAGTTTTTTGTGCGGATTCAATATCCATCACGCGGGCTTGCGTTGCTGCGTTAGCAAGGACTTCAGTGTTGACGATATTTTCAACTTGGCTAATTTCGTCGTCTGTCATTGGGGCGTTGTGAACAAAGTCAAAGCGCGTTTTTTCTGTATCAACTAAGGAGCCCTTTTGTTGCACATGTTCGCCTAGTACTTCGCGCAATGCTTTGTGCATTAAGTGCGTTGCTGAGTGGTTGCGCATGGTGCTTGCTCTAGCGTTTGTGTTCACGCGGGCTTGAAGGGTGTCGCCTACTGCTAGCTTGCCTGTAGTGAGGACGCCGTGATGGCCGAATACGTTAGCTTGAATTTTGAGGGTATCTTCAACAGTGAAAATGCCATCGTTTGATTTTAAATCGCCACAGTCACCAATTTGACCGCCTGATTCGGCGTAGAAAGGCGTGTTATCTAAAACCACAATGCCTAAATCGCCTTCATTCAGCGCATTGACCGCTGAACCGTCTTTGTATAAGGCAAGCACTTTGGCTTCTGTTGAGAGTTCATCGTAGCCACGGAAGTTGGTCGATGCGCCATCATATTCAACGTTGGTGGCCATTTTGAATTTACCAGCAGAGCGGGCTTGTTCTTTTTGGCGTGACATCGCAGTATCAAAAGCAGCTGAATCTACACTCACATCTCTCTCACGGCAAACGTCTGCTGTTAGGTCCAGTGGGAAGCCGTAAGTGTCGTGCAATTTGAATGCGGTTTCGCCGTTAAATGTTGTATTACCTGCTTTTGCCATTTCAGACAATTCTGCTTCTAAAATCGCCATGCCATTCTCAATGGTTTCAAAGAATCGATCTTCTTCTTGTTTGAGTACTTCAGATACGCGTGTTTGCGCACTTGAGAGTTCTGGATAGGCTTCGCCCATTTCAGCTACTAAATCCGGCAACACTTTATGGAAGAATGCAGCGCGGGCGCCAAGTTTGTAGCCGTGACGTATTGCGCGACGGATAATCCGACGAAGCACATAGCCACGGCCTTCATTGCCAGGAATCACGCCATCGGCAATTAAGAAGCTACACGCGCGGATGTGGTCAGCCAATACTTTAAGTGATGGATTATCTAAATCCGTTGTTTTGGTTTCGCGTGCTGCAGCTTTGATGAGCGTTTGGAATAAGTCGATTTCATAGTTCGCATGTACATGTTGAAGTACTGCTGAAATACGCTCTAAACCCATGCCTGTATCAACAGAAGGTTTCGGAAGTGGATGCATCACGCCAGCTTCGTCACGATTGAATTGCATGAACACGTTGTTCCAGATTTCGATGAAACGGTCGCCATCTTCATCTGGACTGCCTGGAGGGCCACCCCAAATGTGTTCGCCGTGGTCGTAGAATATTTCAGTACATGGACCGCAGGGACCGGTGTCGCCCATCATCCAGAAATTGTCTGATGCGTAACGAGCGCCCTTGTTGTCGCCAATGCGGATAATGCGCTCAGTTGGCACACCGATTTCTTTTGCCCAAATGTCGTAAGCTTCGTCATCTTCTGCGTAAACAGTGACGGTGAGTTTGTCTTTAGGAAGCTTGTAAACTTCGGTCAATAATTCCCATGCGTATTTGATAGCATCGCGTTTGAAGTAATCGCCAAAGCTGAAATTGCCTAGCATTTCAAAGAATGTGTGGTGGCGGGCTGTGTAGCCAACGTTTTCTAAGTCGTTGTGTTTGCCGCCAGCACGTACACATTTTTGGCTGGTGGTTGCACGTGTGTATGGACGTTTATCAAAGCCTAAAAATACATCTTTAAATTGGTTCATCCCTGCGTTAGTGAAGAGCAGAGTAGGATCGCCGTGCGGCACCAATGAGCTAGAGGCCACCACTTGGTGACCTTTAGACGCAAAAAAGTCTAAGAATTGTTGTCTGATTTCTCTAACAGATACTGTTTTACTCATTCAATTAGCCTATTTATTTTCTTTGGTGACGGCCCTGCTAAATATCGTCTTTTTGCTCGTTAATGACTTTTTTGATTATCTCAAAACCAAAGCCGCGGCTTTGTAAAAACCGCGCTTGTTTTGCCCATTCTTCTCTTGAACTTGGCGGTGCATCGTATTTTTTCCGCCACACAGCTTTCGCATTCACCAGTTCGTTTTCTTTTATATCTTGCACCGCTTCGAAAATAAGTTCATCAGAGACGCCTTTTTCTCTCAGTTCATTTGCAATGCGTGCACAACCAAATTTTGATTTGCGTGCATGTAAAATCTGCTCGGTAAATCGAGTATCCGATACCCAATTTCGTTTATTGAAATCCGCTAATATTTCGGGGATAACTTCTGTATCTAACTCATATTGTCTAGCGACAGTGTTCAATTTCTTTGCAAGTTCCGCAACGCTGTATTCGCGTTTAGCTAAATAATCTAGTGCACGCTGACGCAACGAAACTTGCGGCTTTTTTTTACCTTTAGTCTGCAGCGTCATCAGGGCCAATCGTTTTCACGATCGCATCTAAATTGCCTTTTGCGTTTGCACGAATCTTCGCATCAATTTCATCCGCCACTTCCGGATGTTCTTTTAAGTACTCACGTGAGTTGTCTTTGCCTTGGCCAATCTTCTCGCCGTTATAGCTATACCAAGCGCCTGCTTTTTCAACGATTTTAAGATCTGATCCTAACTCTAAAATCTCGCCTTCGCGTGAAATACCTTCACCGTACAAGATATCAAACTCAGCTTGTTTGAATGGCGGGGCAACTTTGTTCTTCACAATTTTTACGCGGGTTTCAGATCCGATGACTTCGTCACCTCGTTTGATGGCCCCTGTACGGCGAATATCTAAGCGAACGGATGCGTAAAATTTAAGTGCGTTACCACCAGTTGTTGTTTCAGGATTGCCGAACATCACGCCAATCTTCATTCGGATTTGGTTAATGAAGATGACCATGGTGTTGGTGCGCTTGATGTTGCCAGTAAGTTTTCGTAATGCTTGGCTCATTAAGCGCGCTTGTAAGCCCATGTGCGAGTCGCCCATTTCACCTTCGATTTCCGCTTTCGGAACCAGTGCGGCTACAGAATCGACCACCACAATGTCAACTGAGCCTGAACGTACCAACATATCGGCAATTTCTAAGGCTTGCTCACCTGTGTCAGGTTGGGAAATTAAAAGCTCGCCAACATTGACCCCTAGTTTTTGTGCATATTGTGGATCGAGTGCGTGCTCAGCATCAATAAATGCGGCTGTTCCGCCCATTTTCTGCATCTGTGCAATGACAGATAGTGTGAGAGTTGTTTTGCCAGAAGATTCAGGGCCGTAAATTTCAATGACACGTCCGCGAGGTAAGCCGCCAATGCCTAGTGCGATATCTAGGCCCAATGAGCCTGTTGAAACCGCCTGTATGTCTTCTGCGACTTCTGTGTCGCCCAAGCGCATGATTGAGCCTTTGCCGAACTGCTTTTCGATTTGCGAAAGTGCTGCTGCCAGTGCTTTGCTTTTGTTGTCGTCCATGTCGTCCTCTGGTTTTTTCTCTTTATTGATTAAGGCTTTGTTTACGCCATAAAAGTGCTAAAAAAGTCTTCAAATCAAGAATGTAATTATTCCACAAATTAGGCCTAAAAGTAAGGCTAAGACTAGGACTAATTGCCGTTGATTAGTTATTTTGAAGGGTTTTTTAGCGTTGGTTTTTTGATTTTAGCAAACCATTGTACGAACGTACACTATTAATTGAAGATAATATGGAGGGGTTGATTTTTAACTCTGTTGGTTGAGAAAGTCTTTGAGTCCAATAAGCAATGCGATGGTGGATTGCTCGCGAATTTGCTCTCTATTGCCTTGGAATAA
Organism: Candidatus Methylopumilus turicensis; assembly: GCF_000953015.1. Lineage (NCBI taxonomy): Bacteria > Pseudomonadati > Pseudomonadota > Betaproteobacteria > Nitrosomonadales > Methylophilaceae > Candidatus Methylopumilus > Candidatus Methylopumilus turicensis. The sequence goes on along the minus strand of NZ_LN794158.1, from coordinate 1,379,171 downwards.
GTAAGTTTTGCTAATGGAAGGCAAGTCGTTGCTAGCCCAAGCAAAGCAAACTGTGCCGACAGGTTTTGTGGAAGAGCCTCCCTCTGGCCCTGCGATCCCTGTCACGCTTGCAGCAATATTGGCCCTGCCTTGCTGAAGTGCGCCAATCGCCATTTCAATTGCGGCTTGTTCGCTCACTGCGCCGTGTTGCGTGAGTGTAGTTTCTTTCACTTTGAGTAAATCCTGCTTGGCTTGATTGCTATAAGTGACCAATCCACTATCAAACCAAGCTGAGCTGCCTGCGATATTGGTGATAAGGGCTGAAATTAGCCCACCAGTGCAGGATTCCGCTAAGGTAAGTACATGCTTTTTAGCGAGTAGTAGTTTACCTATTTCTTGAGATAGTGCTTTTAATTCAGGGCTAAACATAACAATACTTTTAGGCTAATAATTGCATAAATGGCAGCGAGCAGGTCGTCAAACATCACGCCAAATCCACCTTTTAGTCTCGCATCGCAGTGACGAATAGGCGCAGGTTTCCAAATGTCGAATAAGCGAAACAACACAAACGCGATGCCCCACCATAAAGGACTTGCCGGCGTGAATTCTAGTACTAGCATTATGGCGACAATTTCATCCCACACAATACTGCCGTGGTCTGATACGCCTAAGGCATTGCCAGTCTTGGTGCAGAGCGGAATGCCAACTAAAAATAAAACGGCGAGGGTGATGCAGTGTGTTGGCTCGGGCGTGAAAGTGAGCATCCAAAACAGAGGTAAGCCAATAATCGTGCCGATACTGCCCGGTGCTTTTGGTGATAGCCCGCTGCCAAAACCCAAGGCAACAAAGTGGCTCGGGTGACGAAGTAAAAACTGCAGGCTTGGTATGGTGGCTTTAACCGAAGTGGTCATAGCCCGTCCTTTTTAGTTCGATGAGTTGGCGATTTTTATCATAAAGATTGATCTTGGTCTCTTTAGTCGTTACGCCAATGGTAGAAAGTTTTAAATTTAATTTTTCCCCAATGGCTAAAATTGCATCATGTTGGGTTACGGGCGCGGTAAAGCATAACTCATAATCATCGCCGCCAGCTAGGCTGAGGCTTTGCAGCGTTGCAGTATCTAATTTTTGGCTAAGATTGACGTGCGGAATATCCTCCCAGTATAGATCTGCGCCTAAATTTGAGCGTTCTAAAATATGCCCTAAATCGGCTAATAAACCGTCGGATATATCAATTGCACTATTGGCCGCACCTCTCAAAGCCAATCCTAGCGTCACCCTTGGCTGAGGCGCTTGTAATGCATGAATGCAAGTTTGTTTTTCACTGATGGATAAAACATTGTCTATGAGCTTGTTTTGTAGTTCTGCTAAACCCAATGCCGCGTTGCCTAATGTGCCAGAGACCCAGACCTCATCGCCCGCTTTTGCGCCATCTCGTCGTAAGGCTTTGCCTAAGGGTACTTCGCCCATGATTTGGACGCTAATGTTGAGCGGGCCACGCGTGGTGTCGCCACCAATCAGACTGACACTAAATTCATCAGCACAAGCAAAAAATCCCCGTGAAAACTCACTCAGCCAAGTTTCATCGATGTTGGGCAACGCAATTGCAAGTGTTGCCCACTTTGGTATAGCCCCCATGGCGGCCATGTCTGAAATATTAACAGCGAGTGATTTCCAGCCTATAAAGTAAGCTGGGCAATCCTCTAAAAAATGAGTGCCTGCCACAAGCATGTCAGATGAAATAGCAAGTTGATGGCCAGCGCTGATTTGAATAAGTGCGGCATCATCCCCCACGCCCAAGTCGATATTTTGGCCTGGTTTAGTAAAGTATTTTTTGATGAGATCAAATTCAGAAAGCATAAGTTAACGCTCGCATTAAAACGGCTGAAAGAAAGATTTAGTCAGCAGCAACAATGCACAAATCGCGATGATATTGATTGTGGTGGCGGTGCCAAAGATTCGAAATTTAAAATTCTCGTTAGTTTGACTGACCCCATAAGCATGAGCGACGCGTGCTAAGACCAGCAAAATACCAAGGCTATGAATGATGAGTGTTGTGAAGCCCTGCATTTCTAACATCCCAATAAGCAGGATAGTCAATGGAACATATTCTGCAAAATTGGCATGGACTCTTGATGCTCGCAATATGCTTTTTTCACCGCCATCACCAATCGCTACTTTATGTTGGCGTCTTGTTTTAATCGTTTTGATTGAGAGCAAGATAAACAGAAGTGCTAACACAGCTGCGTAGTAGGATGTTATATGAAGTTGCATGGCCGTCTCAATGAGTTATTTGTTAGTAGCGGATTTCGGTCTAAAGGCTTGAACGAACTCTGGATGAGTTTCAATGTAAGGTCCACCAATCAGATCAAGACAATAAGGCACCGCAGCAAAAATGCCATGCGTCGTTTGTTTGCCTGAGGCATCTTTTAACCCTTCTAATGTTTGGGCAATCGCCTTGGGTTGGCCTGGTAAGTTGATAATTAAACATTGTTTGCGAATGACGGCTATCTGGCGAGAAAGAATAGCCGTTGGCACAAAATTTAAACTGATTTGACGCATTTGCTCGCCGAAGCCAGGCATTTCTCTATCAGCGACAGCAAGTGTGGCTTCAGGAGTGACATCACGAATCGCGGGCCCTGTACCACCCGTCGTTAAAATCAAGCTACATTGGGCCTCATCCACTAACTGTTTAAGTGTCCATTCAATTTCGGATTGCTCATCTGGGATAAGCCGCGTTTCAGCTTGCCATGGTGAGATGAGCGTCTTAGTAAGCCAGTCTTGGAGGTGTGGCAAGCCAAGATCTTGATAAACGCCTTTTGAAGCGCGGTCACTGATTGAAACAAGACCAATTTTAATTGTTTGTGCTGACATTTGAATTATTTCGACTCAGGGTTGGTCTGACTTCAGTGATTAGGTTTTAAAGTGAAATCATCCCATATTATGAGTCGAAACTGTTATTGTGTTTATATTGAGTGATTCAAATGGTAAAAATAATAAAGGAAGTATGATGCGTTTACTAAGCTATATGTTGTTAAGTTTTCTTGTTGTAGCGAATGTCTCAAAAGCTGAGGATGCTAAGTCTTTAGAGGAGATGGTTGCAAATCAAAACTTTTTCATCAATACCTATGTTGAGTCAAAAACAACAAATGCAAAACGAATTGTCTCGAATGCGGAGCCAAAAATTTATTCAGGTACGGATAAAATTGCCGATAAACAGCGCATGGAAGAGCGTGGATTTGAATTGATTGGCTATTCTGATTTTAAAGCGGGAAATGTAGCGCCAGACTTGGCAATGCCGCAAGCTAAAAAAGTGCACGCGGAAGTCGTGTTGGTTTACAGTGAGCGCGCTGATAAACCTTCGGCAACTGCAAAAATTCAGCAGTTACGTGAAGCTAAAAAGACGGGTCAAGCACCACTTGAAGCGGGCGCAAGTTATGCTTACTTCGCATCTTATTGGGCTAAAATTGCTAAGCCATCAATGGGTGTTCATGTAAAAGTCCCAGAAAAAGACGATGACGCTGATGGCTTACTGGTGATGGTGGTGATAGATGGCTCAGCCGCGGAAAAAGCGGGAATCACAAAAGATGACTTTTTAGTGAGTATCGGGGAGGTCACCCTTTTAAAGGTCGCTGATCTGACCAAAGCAGTGACGCAATATGCGGGTCAAACAGTCGATGTGGTTTACACGAGGAATCGAATGCGCCTTGAAAGCAAAATGACGTTGAATTAAACCCTAGACTTCAATGTTAGTCGGTTTTGTTTTCATCATAACCAAAGTCTTCACTTGAGGAATCTTGACCGCCAGAGGTGATTTCTCTCAAGAGCTTAAACAGCTCCCGGCTACTTTTAGGTGGCTTCGCTAAGGAGGCTTCGCGACGTGCATTGCGTATTAAAGTGCGGACTTGTTGACTATCAATATTTGGATGTTGATTGATAAACTCAGAAAATGCACTTTCATCTTCAATCAGGCGAGTACGCCAACGTTCTAGGTTGTGAAAGTAAGCGTTTTCAGCCGTATTTTTACCTTCCCACTTTTCCATTTGCTCAATAATCGGTGCGACATCAATCTCTCGCATTAAGCTGCCGATATATTGTTTTTGGCGACGTGTAGCGCCATTGGCGGTAATGCGCTTAGATTCGTTGATTGCATCCAATAATCGTTCAGGTAAATCCAAAAGTGCAAGCTTACTGTTAGGCAAAGCAACAAGCTTTACGCCAAGCTCTTGTTGAGCATCGGCTTCTGCTTTAAGTTTGGTTTTACTGATTGGTTCGATTAAATCAACTTCTTCAGCGTTGGGATCTATCTTTTTAGGTCTCATAGTGCGATATGATAGCAGTTTTTAGAAATTCATTTGAATGAGAACGGTACAAATCCAATGAGTGAGCCGCGATTTAGTTATTCATTAGCGCAATTGCAAGAGATGAGCGAAAAGGTTTTGCGCCTTGCCAAAGAAGCGGGGGCGAGTGCTGCAGAGGCTGAAGTCAACTTAGGCTTTGGCCAAAATGTTTCAGTGCGGATGAGTGAGACAGAAACTATTGAATATAACCGGGATAAAGGCGTTTCGGTCAGTGTTTATTTTGGTCAGCAAAAAGGTCATGCGAGCACTTCCGATCTCTCGCCCCAAGCGCTTCAAGACACCGTAGCGGCGGCTTGCAATATTGCGCGTTACACCGCTAAAGACGAGTTTTGTGGTTTAGCTAATGCAGATTTAATGGCAACGCATATACCTGATTTAGATTTGCATCATCCGTGGGATATTTCGGTGGACAGTGCGATTGAATTAGCTAAGGTTTGTGAAGCTGAAGCCCTCAGTGTGGATGCTCGAATTACGAATTCAGAAGGCGCCGCTATCTCAACGTACGAAGGGATGTTCGCTTACGCTAATACGCATGGCTTTAATGCGGGCTATGCAAGCTCGCGACATAGTTTAAGTTGCTCTGTCATTGCAGATGACGGCCAAGACAACATGCAACGTGACTATTGGTATAGTACGGCTCGCTCGTCCGATGATTTAGAGAGTGCTGAGTATGTTGGTCGCTTGGCTGGTGAGCGCACAGTAAGAAGATTAGGAAGTCAGCGCATTAAAACAGCCCAAGTGCCTGTGATGTTTGATGCTTCACTATCTTCTGGTTTGATTTCTCATTTAATTTCCGCGATATCGGGTGGAAGTTTGTATCGTAAATCTTCATTTTTATTGGATAGTTTGGGTAAGCAAATCATGTCGCCTTCAGTGACGATTGAAGAGCAACCCCACTTATTAAGAGGTTTGGGGAGTAGTCCTTTTGATAATGAAGGGGTAGCAACGCATTCACGTACTTTGGTGAAAGATGGCGTGCTTCAGGGCTATGTCTTATCGAGCTATTCAGCACGCAAGTTGGGGATGCAGAGCACAGGTAATGCAGGCGGTAACCACAATTTAATCGTGAGTCACGGCAGCTTGGATTTTAATGGGATGCTGAAAGCGATGGACACCGGATTGTTAGTGACAGAGTTACTAGGTCATGGCATTAATATGGTGACTGGAGATTACTCGAGAGGCGCTGCAGGATTCTGGGTCGAAAAAGGCGTCATTGTTCATGCAGTTGAAGAAATTACAATCGCAGGAAATCTAGCTGAAATGTTTAAGCATATTATCGCGATCGGGAATGACGTTTTAGTTCAGGGTTCTAAGCAGGTTGGCTCAGTGCTGATTGAAGGTATGACGGTTGCTGGCGACTAGTCACAAAGATCGGTGATTTCGATAGGCACAAAAAAACCATGCTCTGATGAACATGGCTTTTGTTAAAGCATGAGTTACTTGGACGGTTTAGAATTATCTGGCTCAAAGCCATCATAATTGACAACTACTTCGCCATCCGCCACTTGGTTAGCACGTCTTTGTAAATAAGCATCACGCATAAATGTGTATGGATCAAGCGCGGCTTCATCTAACAAGTCACTGCCCGGAAGTAGCGCTGCGCGTGTATCAATAAATTTAGTGCCGATAAGAGTATTACGGACTCTTGGATTATCAACATATCCTAGAGGATCAATGGTGATTAAATCTACTGCCAAGCCTGTCGTGTCGCGGAAGGTACTTGGTCCAAAAAATGGTAGCATTAAATATGCTCCATTACCTACACCCCAATAGCCAAGCGTTTGGCCGAAATCTTCTTTGTATTGTGGGATGCCTTGTTTGGATGCAATATCAAACAAGCCTGCAATACCCACGGTACTGTTGATCACGAAACGACCTGCACTTTCAGCCGCCTTGTTAAATTTAAACTGAAGCGCTTGGTTAATGGCGGTCACAAATGTTTTTAAGTTTGCAAAGAAGTTATTAACACCACTTCTAACAGGGGTTGGCAGCACCGCTTTGTATGCGCCAGCGATTGGTTTGAAAACTGCTTTGTCAGACACATCATTAAACTTATAAACACCACGATTAAAACCCTCAAGCGGATCTTTATTGTCGACTGAAGCACAGCCTGTCATGAGCGAGATGATCAATACCATTAGTAGTGTTAAAAATTTAGTTCGCATTTTATTTCCGATTTGAATATTAATTTGCATAAAAAACCTTAATGCAATTAATGATTACTTTAACTGAGTGATACTTTTGTGTCCATAAATTTAATTTTATTTCTCAGCTTTGCCCGGCGTGTTCCCCGGCACTCTTGTATAAAGCGAGTGACAAATTCCTCTGCGTTGCATGATCCACAATTGGGTGAGGGTAAGTTTTACCGATTTGCAGATTAAGCATTTCTTGTTTTAGAGAAGGTATTAGCCAAGGCGCATGTATTTCTTTGTCTGAGCAATTCGCTAACTCAGGGACGTATCTGCGGATAAACTTGCCGGCGCTATCAAATTTTTCAGATTGGGTAATGGGGTTAAAAATTCTAAACCAAGGTTGTGAGTCACAGCCCGTGGAGGCGGCCCACTGCCATCCGCCATTGTTAGCACTTAGGTCAAAGTCGATCAGTTTCTCAGCGAAATAACGCTCGCCCCAACGCCAGTCGATTAATAAATCTTTCACTAAGAAGCTAGCGACCACCATACGTAATCGATTGTGCATATAGCCAGTTTGGTTCAGTTGTCTCATGGCCGCATCAATCAGCGGGTAGCCGGTTGCACCATCGCACCAAGCTTGGAAAATTGCTTGGTCATTAGGGAACGGCAATGCATCAAATTCCGCTTTGTAAGCCTTGCCATCGGCTACTTTAGGGTGGTGATACAAAATCTGAAAGTAAAAGTCTCGCCAAATCAGCTCATTGAGCCATGTTTCAGCACCAGCGCCGCCAGTACTTTTTGCGGTTCTTGCAAGATGACGGATTGAAATCGTGCCAAAACGTAAATGTACCGAAAGGTAAGAGGGGCCTTTAACTGCAGGGAAGTTTCGCGCATCTTGGTAGTGAGTGATGCGGTCTTTGAAATCTTCAAACAGTTGAAGTGCGCCAGACATGCCGGTCGGCAATTTCATTTGACTAAGATTGGTTGTTTTGAAGCCCATTTCGTCCAAGCTAGACATTGCATCAGCTTGATATTTTGCTAAATGCTTTGCATAGCGATCAACCTGGTAAGCTTGCACAAAGTAATCATCGAGCTTTTTAAGATGTGCGTTTTTGTATGGCGTAAACACGCCGTAAGATTTGCCCTGCTGCGTCAGCACTTCATCTTGTTCAAATAAAACCTGGTCTTTAAATTGATGAAACGCAATGTTATGTTTTGCTAGTTTTTCCGCAACATTGGCATCTCGTGCTACTGCCTTTGGTTCGTAATCACGATTGCTGAAGACAGCCTCAACGCCTAATGCTAGCGCTTTTTTAACCACAATCTCTTTGGCAACGCCATACTCAACAATCAGGTCGCTCCCTTGCATTTGAAATGCCGCTTTAAGTTCTTTGAGGCTTTCCCAGATAAACTCAACACGACGATCAGCTTTATCTTCTAACTGGTCTAGTATCTCTTGATCAAATACAAAGATGCAAAAAACTTGTGCTGAGTTTTTAAGTGCATGGTAAAGCGCAGCGTGATCATAATCACGTAAATCTCGACGAAACCACACTAAAGATTTATTGTATTCTTGCATGCGGATGTTTTGGTCGCGTTGAGGCGATTACTCTCGATGGTATGGATGATGGTTAATGACAGACCAAGCGCGATAAAGTTGCTCCGCGAGCACGACGCGCACCATGCCATGTGGCAGCGTGAGTTTCGATAAGCTCCATAGCCAGTCTGCATTTTTTTTGATGTCAGGATGCAAACCGTCAGCGCCACCAACAAGCAGGCAAACGTCACGACCATTGCCTAGCCAACTACTCATGCGCTCAGCCAATTGCAATGTAGTGACTTCTGCGCCACGCTCATCAAGCGCGACAACAAAATCTTTGCCACAAGCTTCTAAAATGCGCTTAGCTTCGGCTTCTTGAACAACATTGGCATTTTTGCCAGCAGCGCGTTTATCAGGTTTGATTTCGATGATGTCGACCGTGGCCTCACGTGGCATGCGTTTAATATATTCAGCGCATGCTTGCTCAACCCACGTTGGCATTTTGTGACCAACACTGATGATGCGTATTTTCATATTGGTACGTGCTTGAAGCTCAAGCGGCAAGCAATTTAGGGCGCTTTAGTGTCGTTGGTGATGTGGCGATTGCCTTCTGCCGCACCCCAAAGTTGCTCTAGGTTGTAATAGGCGCGTGTCGCTGGCAGCATAATGTGAACAATAATATCGCCCAAGTCGACCAATACCCATTCTCCTTCGCGCTCACCTTCAGTCCCGCGTGCTTCAACACCAAGCTCTTTTAATTTAACAATCACATTATTTGCCATTGCCTTAGTTTGGCGTGATGAGGTGGCGTTTGCCACAATCATATAACTGGCCATTGACGTCAATTTACGCACATCCATTACGGTGATGTCATAGCCTTTGATGTCTTCAAGCGCGTCAACAACGGCTTGTTTCATTGCTTCTAGTTCCATAGGGCTACTTTCTTGTGGTGAATTTGCTGGTAAATTGAGTGTGAAGGGCTTACGCCGCTTGAACAGGAATGCCGCGTCGTTGGTCAACGATACGGTTATCTTGGTCAACGTAAACGAGTTGGGGTTTGAATTTTTCGAGTTCTAATTCGGTATAGCTTGCATAGCTAGCGATAATCAATAAATTGCCTGGATCAGCCTTACGAGCAGCGGCGCCATTCACGGAAATAATACCAGAGCCACGTTGCGCACGAATTGCGTACGTAGTGAAGCGCTCACCATTACTGATGTTGTAGATGTCGATTTGTTGATATTCATGAATGTCAGCTGCATCAAGCAAGTCTTCATCAATCGCACATGAGCCCTCATAGTCCAGCTCCGAATGCGTGCAGCGCACTCGGTGCAATTTGGATTTGAGCATGGTTCTTTGCATAGATTTCCTATGGTTTTGATTGAAAAGCACGCACATTATAGTCGCTTAGTGTCGGTCACGCAAAATTACAAAAACTTGGATAAGTCCAAGGCTGGACAGGGGTTTTAAGCAGTTAAATTGAATTCGATATTGTCGATTAATCTTGTTGTGCCCTGACGTGCGGCACCAAGTACGACAAGCTTGTTATCGTTTTGCGTTGCAGGAAGGAGTGTTTGCGCTGAACGGACTGAGATGTAATCCACTATCCATCCTAGCTGCGTTAAGCATTCTGTGCTTCTTGCCTCTAAGGCTTTAAAATCAGTATTGCCTTGTTTGATCGCATCAACTAACAAGCTCAATTCACTGTACAAACGCGGTGCTTCTAACTTTTGTGCGGGTGTTAGATAGCCATTGCGAGAACTCATCGCCAAGCCATCCTCCTCGCGCTTGGTATCGGCAGCCATAATTTCAATAGGCAAATTAAATTGCTTCACCATGTCACGAATGATGAATAGCTGTTGGAAGTCTTTTTTTCCAAAAATAGCGATTTTAGTTTGTGCGCCGTTAAAAAATACGAGATTGAATAGTTTGAGAACCACGGTCGCCATGCCTGAGAAATGCCCTGGCCTTGCTGCGCCGCATAGTTCGTTAGCGATACTTGGTAAGTTGATGCTGATGCTTTGATGGGTGTTATTAGTCGAAGCATCAAAGTCTGGATATATTTCCTGTTCGCTTGGCGTGAATACAATATCAGCACCTGCTGCTTTTAGTTTTGCCAAGTCAACATCCAACGTTCGTGGATACTTGCTCAAGTCTTCATTTGCGGCAAATTGCAATGGGTTCACAAAAATGCTGACCACAACACAAGCGTTTTTCGTTTTTGCAAGCTCAACTAATTGAATATGCCCTGCATGCAAATTGCCCATGGTTGGTACAAAGGCAATCGCTGTTTGTTTTGCTAATGCTTGTGACAAAGTTTCAGAGGTTTTAACGATCTGCATAAAATTTAATAGCTGTGTTCAACGCTAGGAAACGTTTTGTTTTTCACTGCGGACACATAAGCTTGAATCGCGGCTTGAATAGTGTGGTTTTCTACCAAGAAATTTTTAGTAAATCGCGGCGATTTGAAATCATCGGGTCTTTTGGATGCAGGGCCAGTGTAAATGCCAAGTAGGTCTTGAATGACCAGCACTTGCCCATCGCAATCAACGCCAGCACCAATACCAATGGTTGGTGCTTTGATGCTTTCGGTAATCCGCTTAGCCAGAGCAGCTGGTACCATTTCCAGCAACACAAAACTCACGCCTATTTTGTCCATTTCGATGGCGTCTTGTAAAATGTTGAGCGCGCTTTCGTCCGTTTTCCCTTGAATACGATAACCACCCAACTGCATGACGGATTGCGGCGTAAATCCTAAATGTGCGCAAACAGGCACGCCATTTTTAATTAAGAATTCCGCCGTTTGAACGATGCCTCCACCACCTTCAATCTTGACGATATCGGCACCCGCGGCCATCAGTTTTTTTGCATTGACCAATGCGACTTCATTATTTTGCTCGTAGCTTCCAGCAGGCATGTCAGTCATGATGCAACAACTTTTGACGCCTGCGGCTACCGACTGGGTGTGGTATTCCATGTCCCGCATGGATACGGCCAATGTGTTTTCGGCGCCTTGTAACACCATTCCCAGCGAGTCGCCGACTAAAAGCATATCGACGCCTGCTGCTTCATTAAGTTTTGCAAAGGTAGCGTCATAGCAGGTAAGCATAGCGATTTTCTCATCGCGTGTAACAAGACTCTTTAGTTTTTCTAGCGACATGTTGCGCTTAGTTCCAATCGGGATTGAAAAACTCACGGCGGCTTTGCACTTGCATAATGCGTTCAACGAGCAGATCTAGTGCTTCATCGCTGGTGGTGATGTTGATTTTTTCATTATTCACAATCAGCAACGGTGAACTGTCGTAGGTGTGGAAGAATTCACTGTAAGCATCCGAAAGTCGCGTTAGATATTCACGCGGAATAGCTTGCTCATAGCTGATATTGCGCTGCTCGACGCGTTCAATAAGGGCGTCTACAGGAGTTTGTAAGTAAATGACTAAGTCTGGCCTAGCCGCTTGCACTTCCATGGTTTGATAAATTTGTCGGTAAAGTGAAAACTCTTCATCATTTAAGTTGAGGCGGGCAAATAACGGATCTTTTTCTAAAAAAAAGTCTGCGATAGTGGCATCGCCAAAAATATCGCGCTGACTTAAATCACGAATTTGATTGCTACGTTGATGCAAAAAGAAAAGCTGAGTTGGTAACGCGTAGCGCTCAGCATCTTGATAGAACCTTGCTAAAAAGGGGTTGGCTTCTGCTTTTTCTAGTAATAAGTTCACAGGAAATTGATCGGCTAATTTACGCGCAAGCGTGGTCTTGCCGCTGCCAATTGGCCCCTCTATCACAATGTAGGGAAATTTTTCTGTGATATTCATTTTCACGTTTTATACCTGAGGACTTATTTTTAAAATTAAGGTTTGCTTACGCCCTGATTATCGCATTTTGCGGCAACTACGTCAGCGTATCCATGGTTGCCAATGTTAATTTTTGGTGCGATTTCGGCAAGCGGCAACATGACAAAGCCCCGTAAATGCATTCTTGGATGCGGTATTGTCAGTTCTGGTGTGTTGATGACGAAGTTCTCATAAAGTAAAACGTCTAGGTCAAGCACTCTAGGTGCATTGGGAAAAGGCCTTTCTCGACCATGTTGGTTTTCAATATCCAAGATTGCGTGCAGCAGCGCTAAAGGCGTTAATTCAGTTTCTATTTCGGCAACGGCATTCATAAAATCGGGTTGATTGTCATAACCAATCGGGACAGTCTTGTAGAGTGAGGATGCTTTGATGAGCTTGATTTTTGGGGTGTTTGCAATGCTGTGCAAAGCTTGCTCAATTTGTGCTTGCGGATTATTTAGATTGCTCCCCAAAGCGATGAAAGCCTGGTGCTTCATTGTGAAGGAGGTTTTCTTCTGCGACGACGACGAGGCTTGGATTCAGTTTGGTTGCCTGCGGGAAGGTTTTTTAGCAGAGTTAAGCGCTCATCTGCATGAGATTCTGCAAACTTCGTCCACCATTCACCAAGCTCCATCGGAACTTCGCCTGACTCACAACGTAATAACAAAAAGTCATATGCGGCCCGATAGCGTGGATGCTCTAGTAGACCAAATGGACGTTTGCCCACACGCATTTCAAACCGAGGTTGTAGGCCCCAAATTTCCTTCATGGTGGTGCTGTAGCGTTTATGAATAGCGAGCTTCTCTGCTTGAATGTCGCTGACTTCTGTCATGGCCATATGAAGGGCAGGAATCGGACGATTCCCTTGCTTTTGATAGCGTTGCCATGCCACCAACACTTCGTGCCAAAGTAAAGTTGCGAAGAAAAATCCAGGTGAAACAGGCTTTTCAGCCAGCACGCGGGCGTCAGTATTTTTGAGTGCTAAATTGACGAACTTTGCGCCGATAGGTTGTTCAAGCACAACGTCTAGTAATGGAAGTAGCCCGTGATGTAAGCCATGTTTGCGCAATTGAATAACGCTTTCAATCGCGTGGCCAGACAAGAATAATTTGAGCATTTCATCAAACAGACGTGACGGAGGCACATCATTTAACAGTGTCGCTAATTTTGGAATGGGTGATTCTGTTGCCCCATCTATTTTTAAACCTAATTTTGCCGAAAGACGAATAGCTCTGAGCATTCGCACTGGGTCTTCACGATAGCGAGTAACGGGGTCGCCAATCATTTTTAATATTCCAGCTTGAATATCGGGGACACCGTTGTGGAAATCTAGGACATCTTCGGTCGCTGGATCGTAATACAGCGCATTGGCAGTGAAATCGCGACGAACGGCATCCTCTTCTTGGTTGCCAAAAACGTTATCACGCAGAATTCGACCGGAGTCGGCCACTTGGTTCTCATCACTTTCGCCCAAATGGCTGCCGCGGAAGGTCGAAACCTCGATGGTTTCGTCACCAAACATCACATGCACTAGTCGGAATCGGCGTCCAATAATGCGTGAGCGGCGGAACACACGATTCACTTGTTCTGGCGTAGCATCGGTCGCCACATCAAAATCTTTAGGACGCTTTTTGAGGAGCAGGTCTCTTACTGCACCGCCAACAATGTAAGCTTCGAAGCCGGCTTTTTGCAAACCTTCGGTTGTTTTTACGGCAGCATTGCTGAGCAAACGACGGTCAATTCCATGCGTTTTACTCGCAATACGTTTGGCGCTATGACCTGCATTTTTATTGGTGTCGGCGGGCTTATTAGCCCGGCCATTTTGCTTGGCAGTTTCATGCTTGGCGGATTTGTCTTTTTTTGAAAATACGCGCTGCAGTAGTTTTTTAATCATTCAGGCTCAAGGTTCAGTTGTTCTTAATTTAAGATTTATTATGCCACAAGACATCGGGCACGTTGGCAGCATGATTGATGCTGCGACACATGACAAATAACAAGTCTGACAAACGGTTGATGTATTGCAATGAAATGACGGTGACTGTTTCATCACGGTTGAGCTTAATCATGGAGCGCTCAGCACGTCGGCATACTGTTCGTGCTAAATGACAGTAGGCAGAAGCGCGGGAGCCACCAGGCAAAATAAATTCTTTAAGTGATGGAAGGGGCTCGTTTAGTTCATCGAGCACATTTTCTAGTGCAGTGACGCGTTCTGTTTTTAGCATGGTGTAGCCCGGAATGCAGATTTCCCCTCCCACATCAAACAGATCATGTTGAACATCATCAAGCGTGCTTCGTATCGCTTCAGGTAATGGTTCAGTCAGCAATATTCCGATCACTGCGTTTAGCTCATCAACGTCACCCATGGCGTCGATACGTAAACTGTCTTTATTGATTCGTGAGCCATCACCAAGGCCTGTGGTGCCTGTGTCCCCTGTTTTTGTATAAATCTTACTTAGTCTATTCGCCACCTTGATATCCTTGAAGCTTTTAATATAGTTGATATTGTAACTGATGCTGATGATAGAAAATGACATTCTGGTGCGAGTTCAGCTAAACTCATGGGCATGCAAAAAAACTTGAATTTTTCTGCCGCCCCTATCGGTGTTTTTGACTCAGGTGTGGGCGGTATTTCTGTGCTCAAACACCTTCGGGCATTGATGCCACATGAAGATCTTATTTATGTCGCTGATTCTAAGTTTGCCCCCTATGGCAATCAAACACCGGCGTTTATTCGAGCACGAAGTTTTTATTTGGCTGAATTTTTAATCAATCAAGGTGTTAAAGCTTTGGTCGTTGCATGCAACACGGCTACTGCCGCAGCAGTGGCTGACTTACGTGAACGCTACTCTGACTTATTGATTATTGGTATGGAGCCAGCATTGAAGCCTGCGGTAGCGGCAACAAAAACAGGCGTAGTTGGTGTGCTCGCGACTAGCGGCACCCTAAAAAGTGTTCAGTTTGCTGCTTTATTGGAACATTATGGACAGGGCGTTCAAGTCGTGACGCAAGCATGCATTGGCTTGGTAGAGTGTGTGGAAAAAGGCGAGCTTGCTGATGCATCAACAGTGGCGTTGTTGCGTCAGTATGTTCAGCCTTTGTTAGACGCCAATGCAGATACCATTGTGTTGGGATGTACGCATTACCCCTTTTTAAAGCCTTTAATCGAACAATTGGCTGGAGGAAGCGTTGTGTTGGTTGATACAGGCGATGCTGTAGCAAAGCACTTAAAGAGTAGGCTACAAGAGAGTCAGCTCCTGAGTGCTTCAGATGTTGCGGGGAACGTTAGCTTTTGGTCCAACATTAATGCGGTTGGTACTGAAAAAGTCATCAGCGCCTTGTGGGGGAATCCAGTGAGTGTAGCGCAATTAACTTAATTCTGGATTTAACTTAGGTCTAGATGTAATTTAGGCCTAGATGTAATTTAGGCCTGAATTTACATTAAGTCTGAATTGATAAGTCTGGTTTGATTTAGAACTTAGTGATGGCCCGTTTTTTCGCCCGCTTTTAGTTGGTATGTTGTCCCGCAATAAGGGCAGCTTGCTTTACCTGTTTCAGACAAATCCAAAAATACACGCGGATGAGAACACCACAGAGCGACCTCATCGGTAGGGCAGTGTAATGGTAAATCCTTTGCACTGACTTCAATGATTTTAGGGTTGTTGGCCATGTGGTGCTTCCTTAATCTTTCTGAATTGAATGAGACGGCAGTTTCTTAAGCTAACGTTAGCCAGTCAGCATGTTTCGCTGATTTGCCTTTAACAATATCGAAGTACATCGATTGGAGTTTTTCCGTGATCGGGCCGCGTTTACCCTCGCCGATTGCACGATTATCTAGCTCACGGATTGGCGTTACTTCAGCAGCTGTGCCAGTAAAAAATGCTTCATCTGCCGAATAAACTTCATCACGAGTGATGCGTTTTTCAATCACTTCTAAGCCTATTTCGCCAGCTAATTGGACGATGGTGTCGCGCGTAATGCCTTCAAGTGCGCTGGTTAAGTCTGGTGTGATTAATTTACCGTTACGAACAATAAATACGTTTTCGCCAGATCCCTCAGCCACAAAGCCGTCAACATCTAACAACAAAGCCTCATCGTAACCATCTTGCGCGGCTTCTTGGTGTGCCAAAATAGAGTTCATGTAGTTACCATTGGCTTTGGCTTTACACATAGTAATGTTGACATGGTGACGTGAAAAAGAAGATGTCTTGACGCGGATACCATTTTTAATGGCTTCGTCGCCCATGTAAGCACCCCAAGTCCAAGCGGCAACAATAACGTGCGTTGATAATGTTTTCGCTGAAATGCCCATTGCCTCAGGACCATAAAACGCCATTGGACGCATGTAGGCTGATTCAAGATTGTTTTCACGCACCGCCGCTTTTTGCGCTTCCATGAGCGTTGCTTTATCAAAAGGCATTTTCATGCCTAAGATGTGCGCTGAGCGGAAAAGTCGGTCTGTGTGTTCTTTCAAGCGGAAAATTGCAGGGCCTTTGTCTGTCTTGTATGCACGTACGCCTTCGAACACACCCATACCGTAATGCAATGTGTGGCTAAGGACGTGTGTCGTGGCGCTACGCCAATCCACCATTTTGCCGTCATACCAAATAAGACCGTCACGGTCAGCCATTGATGTGGCGATTGCCATGTTAATTCTCCAGCGCGCAAAAAACCTCAATTGTAAACGCTAGCCCGCGTGCTGAATAGACGCAATCAAACTAACTTTCAAAAATGAAGTTTATTTTTCGTTGAAAATAGGCTTAAAAAAAACAAAAATTGAATCTATAATGCTCAAACTTTCTGAAGCGCGAATATTAATATGTGCTGTTTGTTTCGTTGCGCACTGCCATCGTTCGGAGTGAGTTTCTTCATTTAAAAAGGCTTTGGCAAGCAATACGATTGTTTCAGGGCGTTAAATTCTTAACGGGTTGAATTTTGTTCATCGATCGTTGTCATGTATTGAGAAGAGAATGTACAAAATTTTATCAATACTGATTGTTTTGATTTTAAGCGGGTGCGCGCGTGATAAAGCGCAGAATGCCAATTATTTTGGGACAAACATTTCTGGCACCGGCATTACGAACGAATTAACGCTAAACGATCATTTTGGACATGAGCGCCAGTTAAGTGATTTTGTTGGTAAGAGTTTAGTGGTTGTTTTTGGATATACTCATTGCCCAGACATGTGTCCGACCACGATGGCGGATATGGCAAAAGCAATGAGGCTGCTCGGTGACCAAGCTGACCAAGTCCAGGTGGTTTTTATCACGCTGGATCCAGAGCGTGATACTAAAAAGATATTAGCGCAGTATGTGCCGAGTTTTGATGGGCATTTTATAGGCCTTTATGGGCATCCCAATCAAACTGTCGACATTGCTAAACACTTTAAAGTGTTTTATGAAAAACAATCATCAGCGACTAGTTATGGTTATACGATTGATCATGGCGCAGGAAGTTATGTCTATGACAAAACAGGAAAAATAAGAATTTATTTCAAGTATGGTCAAAAGCCGGTTGAAATTGCAAGTGACATAAAGCAAATTTTGTAACTCATTCAAGCTTGCTTTTAGGTAATCAAAAGTAGTTAAATATCGAAAGTTAAAGTTAATCATTTTAGTTTTAGGAGACGTGGTTATGACGACTGCGAGTGTTACAAATACTGAACAATACAATTATGACGTGATTCGAAAGTTCGCGATCATGACGTTGGTTTGGGGCGTGGTGGGAATGTTGGTTGGGGTATACATTGCCTCTGAACTTGCCTTTCCCGTATTGAACTTCGATATTCCTTACATTACCTTTGGTCGCTTACGTCCAGTTCATACTGGCGCTGTCATCTTTGGTTTTGGGGGTAGCGCGCTCTTCGCAACTTCTTATTACATTGTGCAACGTACTTGCCAAGCTCGTTTATTTAGCGATGGCCTTGCATCTTTCACCTTCTGGGGTTGGCAGGCTATTATTGTGTTAGCCGCGCTTGGTAATGTGATGGGTTACTCACAAGGCCGTGAATATGCCGAGATGGAGTGGCCTATTGACTTGCTGATTGAAGTCGTTTGGGTGGCGTATCTAGTTTTGTTTGTGGCGACTCTGATGAAGCGCAAACAACCACATATTTATGTTGCCAATTGGTTTTACCTCGCGTTTATCCTAGCAACGGCTCTGCTTCACACATTCAATAACTTGGCAGTACCCGTCAGTTTGTTCTCGATGAAGTCATATAGTCTCTTCGCCGGCGCGCAGGATGCGATGACACAGTGGTGGTATGGACATAACGCGGTAGGCTTCTTCTTAACAGCGGCATTCTTGGGCATGATGTATTACTTTGTGCCTAAACAAGCTGGCCGTCCAATTTACTCTTACAGACTCTCAGTGCTGCATTTTTGGGCATTGGTGTTCTTGTACATGTGGGCAGGTGCGCACCACTTGCATTGGACTGCGATTCCTGACTGGACATCAACGTTAGCTGCGACATTCTCTATCATGCTCTTGCTTCCATCGTGGGGCGGCATGGTAAACGGGATTCTTACATTGTCTGGGGCTTGGGACAAAATGCGCACTGATCCAGTGATTCGCTTCTTGATTGTGTCTCTCTCTTTTTATGGCATGTCTACATTCGAAGGTCCTGTGATGTCATTGAAAGACGTAAATGCACTTTCGCATTACACGGATTGGACGATTGGTCACGTTCACTCAGGCGCACTGGGCTGGGTAGCGATGGTCACTTTTGGTAGTTTCTATCATATGGTGCCTAAACTTTGGAATACTCAAATGTATAGCAACCGTCTCATCAACATCCACTTTTGGTTAGCGACGATTGGTATTTTGCTTTACATCACTGCGATGTGGATCTCAGGCATTATGGCTGGTTTAATGTGGCGTGCTTTTGATGATTTCGGCAATTTGCAATATGCATTTATTGAGGCTGTTGCAGCGGCGCATAACCTTTACATTATGCGTGCGGTTGGCGGATTATTCTTCCTAAGCGGTATGGTCTTGATGAGTTACAACATGTACAAAACGATCAAGAGTGGCACAACTGAACAGGCTTAAGCTTTAAGCCTAAACCATTATAAAAGCTGGAGTTACCATGAAGCATGACAATATCGAACGTAACGTGGGTATATTGATTATCCTAACAATGCTCGCAATTAGCGCGGGTGGTTTAGTTGAAATCGTCCCGCTGTTTTTTATCAAAGAAACTGTTGAAAAGGTTGACGGTGTTCACCCATACAGCCCACTTGAATTACGAGGCAGGGATATTTACATTCGCGAAGGTTGTTATTTGTGTCACTCACAAATGATTCGTCCATTCCGCGATGAAGCCCTACGTTATGGACATTACTCACTAGCAGCTGAATCAAAGTATGATCATCCATTCCAATGGGGCTCAAAGCGCACAGGTCCAGACTTGGCGCGTGTCGGTGGCAAATATTCTAACGATTGGCACACGCAACATTTAACAGCGCCTCGGTCACTAGTGCCGCAGTCTGTTATGCCAAACTACCCTTGGTTAGTAAAAACAGATTTGGATTATTCTGATATTCAAGGCCGAATGAAAGCGTTGAGAACCACAGGCGTTCCATACTCTATTAGTCAGGCTGAATACGACAAGAACGTGAAAGAGTTTGGCGCGGATGTAGCTAAAAACCTACATATTCCTGATGCAGAGAAAAATCTTCTCGCGCAAGCGCAAGCAGGTAACTACGATACCAATCCAGAGAAGCTAACTGAGACAGATGCATTGGTTGCTTACTTACAGTTACTTGGAACGATGGTTGATTTTAGAAAATATGACGATGACTACTTTGCTAAATTCCGCTAATCGCGTGGGTTATCAAAGTATTATTGATGATAAATATTTTAGCTAGGGGAAATTGATATGGAATGGCTAATGTGGTTTACCAAGTTTGAAAATACCAAGCCAGTATCTTTGGTTATTTTCTTCGGCTTATTCTGTGGGGTATTGATTTATCTTTATGGAAGCAAGCAGCGCGGTGCGCAATTAGAAAGTTTCAAACATATACCTTTGCAAGATGACGATATTTAAGTAGGGAAAAAATCATGAGTCAGGACAACAAAAAAGCAACAACTCAGACAACGGGTCACGTTTGGGACGATGATCTAGAAGAGTTAGATAACCCATTACCTAGGTGGTGGATCTGGGGTTTTTACGTTACATTTGCCTTTGCGATCGTATATTGGTTGTTTTATCCGGCATGGCCTGTAGCGAACACCTACACCAAAGGTATCGCCGGCTTAAATAATGTCACTTATGTTGCTACTAAAGCAGATGGCACACAAGAAACGAAAACCACACACTGGAATATGCGTTCTAAGTTAATGGTTGAAATGAACGAATTAAAAGCAGAGCAAAAGCAATACTTTGATAAGGTTGCTTCTAAGTCTTTTGAAGAAGTCGCAAAAGATCCGGAATTAATGCAGTTTGTTAACTCAGCGGGTAAAACGTTATTTGCCACTAACTGCGCGCCATGTCATCAAGCAGGCGGTCAGGGAAAGGTGAAATTTTCACCCAACTTGACAGATGACCACTGGCAGTACGGTGGTGCTTATGAAAATATTGAGACTACTATTATTGCCGGCCGTAATGGTGTGATGCCTTCATTTAAAGCGATTTTGAATGATGAGGAGTTGTCACAAGTGAGTAGCTATGTCTTGAGTTTGTCAGGTGAACCACATAATGCTGACGCAGCCAAATTAGGTGATGCAATTTTTCACGGTGATAAAGCCGGTTGTTATGCTTGTCACGGTGCAGATGCTAAAGGTAATCCAGCCATTGGATCTGCAAACCTTACAGATAAAATCTGGCTATGGCCTGATGTGTTAGGTGCTAAAACGCCTGAAGCAAAGCTCACTGAGGTTAAAACGCTTATTTATGATGGAATGAACAAAGGGGTTATGCCAGTTTGGGGCGCTCGTTTAAAGCCAGAACAAATCAAATTGTTAACTGTTTATGTGCATGATAGTTTAGGTGGTGGTAAGTAATTCATCGCTTGCAATACAAGCACTTGTTTTAGCGTCATTGTTTGTCGAAAACAGCTTAAACAAGCCAACACATCGTTGTAGTTAACAAATAAAGGCTTGCAAGTAATTGCGGGCCTTTATTGTTTGAAAGAAGATAATGTCAGAACAAGCAGATAAATCACTTTATCAAAAACACATACCCATTGTGACGCGGTCCGTTAAGGGCAAGTTTCGTCACTTCAAAACAGCCGTCATGGTGCTTGCTTACTCTGTATATTTCTTGCTGCCATGGATGCCTTGGGATCGTGTCAGCGCCGCAAGCCAAGCTATTTTGTTTGATCTCACATCACGCCGCTTTTTTATCTTTGATTTGATCGTTTACCCGCAAGATATTTTTTGGTTGGCGATGCTGTTATTTATTGCCGCTGCACTCCTATTTTTTGTAACGGGTCTTGTTGGTCGCGCTTGGTGTGGTTATTTTTGTTTCCAAACCATTTGGTCGGACCTCTTCATTCAAATTGAGCATTTAATTCAAGGCGAACGTCCAGCAAGATTGCGCTTAAAAAAACAAGCTTGGAACGTCGAAAAAATATTCAAAATAGGTTTATCTCATGCGTTGATGATATTGGTTTCATTTTGGACGGCCGTGACTTTCGTTTGTTACTTCAGTTACGCCCCCATGTTTGTCCAAGCATTTTTTAACGGTACGGCTTCTTCAGGCGGCTATTTTGCCGTGTTGATACTCACAATTTCAACCTACATTGCAGCGGGAATCGCCCGCGAGCAAATCTGTTTGTTTGCTTGTCCATATGCCCGTTTTCAGGGGGTGATGTATGAAGCTGACACTTTAGCTGTTACCTATGACGCTAAGCGTGGCGAAGGATTAAAAGGACGCACTATCCCAATTCAAGGGTTAAAAACACATGACGAGCGGACTCAAGCTGGTCACGGCGATTGTATTGATTGTGGATTCTGTGTGCAGGTTTGCCCGACAGGGATTGATATCCGAAATGGTCTTCAGTATCAGTGTATTTCGTGTGGTCTTTGTATTGATGCCTGCGATAACATTATGGATTCTGTTGGTTATCCTCGCGGCTTGATTCGTTATGACTCTGAAACTAATCTCGCGAGTGATTTACCGCATCCACCCAAAGTGATGTGGAAGCGGTTCAAAGTGCTTGGTTATGCAGGTGCCATACTGTTAATGACGGCATTGTTGTTTTATAACATTGGTACTCGAACCACGACCGAGGTAAACGTTCAGCAAGTTCGTCAGCCTCTTTACGTGATGCTGTCTGATGGTAGTTTTAGAAATCGATATGTGATCCATATCGTTAATAAAACAGAAGCTGATGAAATTTATGCAGTTGATGTAGAAGGGATTTCGCCAAGATCACTCGATATGCACTTTTTCAAACAGGTCTCTATCAAAGCGGGTAAAGGCTTAAATATGAATGCGACAGTGAATTTATCTGCCGAAGATGCATCCAAGATCGACGAGTTTAACTTTTTGATCACGCGCGCATCAACAAGTGAAGTGATTAGGGTTAAAACTAATTTCAACAGTCCGAGAGAGCACGACTAATGCCAATATTTGCAAATGAATTAAGCATGACAGAAACCCTGTTTGGTGGCTTACTTGTTGCCGTCATTTTATTCTTTTTGGTTCGCAAGGCAGGCCTTTCAAATTTTTGGGCGGGGGTGCTAAGTGGGGTTTTACCATTTATTACTTACATCGCATACAGCAGTAAGCACTGGCCTGGTGGCGATGTTCTGACCATTCATTTCGCTGTTTATCTTGCCAATGCAGGCTTACTGATTGTTTTTGGGGGCATGCAAAAGAAAAAAGAAAATATGCATTGGGCACCAAGAGTCATTATTGGCTTTTTTATGGGGTTGTTGCTGCTGAATGCAATACTCCTATCAGTCGCGACGCGAGGCCTGCCTGATCTGATTACACGCTCTTTTTTACCTAACCCCGCCAATCGTCAGGTGCATACAGGCTTTCCTGGTGTCATTCCGCATGATAGAAATAAACTTTATGAATCTCATGTGCAAAAGATTGAGCAACAAAAAAATCTCGGTTGGAATGTTGATATTCAAGGCTTAGATGTGTTGAAAAATAATCTTGCATCCAATATCACGATTAAGTTATCTGACAAACAACGACAGCCGATTGTTGCTGCGACGATCACGATCGAGTTTTGGCGTATGGCCAACAGTGCAGATGATCAAACGATCCGGTTTTCTGAGACGAAGCCTGGTGAATATCACGCGATGTTGCGTTTGTCGGATCAAGGTTTGTGGCTGAGTGATCTAGAGATTGTGAAAGGCGAAGCGCACTACGCACTTAAGCAGCCGATAACCGTTGGGCAATAGCATTAAAGTGATGCAAATCGGGCGGCAAGAGCAAACGCAACATCATTTATCTCAAGCTAAAGTAGTCTGCTTCCACTGTGGTTTAACACTTCAACAGGGATTTAATTTTTCAGCGACTGTTTTTGGGGTGTCCCAAAAGATGTGCTGTCGAGGCTGTCAGTCTGTCGCCGAGTCTATTGTTGAGAATGGTCTAGAAGACTATTACAAGCATCGTACTGAACTTCCTAAAACCGCTGAAGACCTCGTTCCCGATGTGCTGCTTCAGCTCGCGCTTTACGACCATCCTGAAGTACAAAAAAGCTTTGTGCTCGATGGCGAAGGGGACTACAAAGAGGCCTCGCTTATTCTTGAAGGCATTACCTGTGCTGCTTGTGTTTGGCTCAACGAGCGGCATTTAAATCAGTTGTCTGGTGTTATAAGCGTTAATGTGAACTACGGTTCACAGCGCGCCCGCGTTCGCTGGAACGACCATCAAATCAAGCTTAGTCAGATTTTGGCTGAAATCAATAAAATTGGCTATCACGCCCATCCTTTTAGTGCGCAGCAACAAGATGCCTTACGTCAGCAACAACGTAAATCGGATTTTAGAAGGCTTGCCGTAGCTGGCTTAAGTGCCGGTCAGGTCATGATGATAGCCGTGGCCTTATATGCAGGCCCTGCCCAAGGATTGGAATTTGCAACCGCACAATTATTACGCTGGTTTAGTTTTGTCCTAACTATCCCAGCGATTACTTATGCCGCGTGGCCGTTTTACGTTTCTGCATGGTGCAGTATTCGCAATCGCCAAGTTGGCATGGATGTGCCCATCAGCTTAGGCCTAATGACTGGCTTTGTGGGGAGCGTCTGGGCAACCGTGCACGGGCAAGGCGTGGTGTATTTTGACACGCTCACCATGCTCGTGTTCTTCTTGTTGGGCACACGCTATCTCGAACGTAATGCCCGTGAAAAGTCTATTGAAGCCTCAGAGAATCTTTTACGACTCGCGCCCGTCATGGCGACGAAAGTAGAGGGGCAGACGCAAACTTTAACCCCAGTGATGGAGTTGAAATTAGGTGACCTTATTCTAGCGAGACCAGGCGAAACCATTGCCGCGGATGGCAAAGTGGTGACAGGCGAGAGTAGTGTGGATGAGTCCCTGCTCACCGGAGAAAGCCGCCCACTGCCCAAATCTTTAGGCGCCCAAGTATTTGCAGGCAGTATCAATTACGAGAGTCCGCTTACCATTCAAGTCACCGCAATTGCTGAAAACACCATGCTCGCGGGCATTTCCCGTTTACTAGATAGAGCGCAAGCAGAAAAGCCAAAGCTCGCCGAAACGGCTGACCGTGTTGCTGCATATTTCACAAGCGCTTTGCTTGTCACCGTTGCCTTGGTTGCCTTGGTCTGGTGGCAAATTCAGCCTGACCGTATCTTAGAGATTGTGCTGACGGTTTTAGTGGTGAGCTGCCCTTGTGCCTTATCCCTCGCCGCCCCAGCAGCGTTTGCTGCGGCTGGCTCGCATTTGATTGAACGTGGCGTTTTATTAACGCGTGGCCATGCTTTAGAAACTTTGGCTAAGGTCACACATTTTGTGTTTGATAAAACAGGCACACTCACACTAGGTCAGCTAAGTTTAGTGAATACCATCACGCATGCTGATCTTGATGCAGAAGCCTGTTTGCAACTCGCCGCGAGTTTAGAGAAACACTCAGAGCATGCGCTTGCAAAAGCCTTCCTAAACGCACAGGGTCATCACCCAGTGCAATTAGCGACGGAAGTGAAGAATATCCCAGGCCAAGGGGTTGAGGGGCTGGTAGCGGGGCTTAAATTGCGTTTGGGCAATGCGAAGTTGCATCAGACTTTTTCGGCTGATTTAGCGCAAGAGTATTTATCAGGAGCAACTGTGGTTTGGCTCAGTGATGAAACACGTTTGCTCGCGACTTTTGTATTGGCAGACCAAACGCGGCCAGAGGCTCAAGCGCTCATCCAAAAATTGAAACAGCAAGGCCTGCAAGTGTCGATTTTGAGTGGCGATTCGGCTGAAGCAGTCTCGCACTTTGCCAAATTGGTTGGTGTAGATGACTGGAATGCGGCCTGCTCGCCAGCAGATAAATTAGCCCATCTCCATGCTTTGCAAGCGCAAGGCGCAGTAGTGGCAATGGTGGGGGATGGCATTAACGATGCGCCAGTGCTGGCGGCTGCGCAAGTTTCCATGGCCATGGGCAGTGGCACACAAATGGCACGCGCAACGGGTGATGTGGTCTTGCTTACCGAACACCTATTAGAAATTGAACATGCGCTGGTGACCAGCCGATTTGGCATCAGCGTGATTAGGCAAAATTTTATTTGGGCAATTGCTTATAACCTGGTTACTTTGCCATTTGCGGCAACTGGTTTGCTAAGCCCATGGATGGCGGCGATAGGCATGTCAGTTAGCTCGCTGATTGTGGTCTTGAATGCGCTTCGATTGAAGTGACCCTCACATAAAGAAAAAGACAGCCTAGGCTGTCTTTTTTTTAAACAACAATTCTTAAAAAGAATTATTTGTTCATTACGTACATTGTTACTTCAAAGCCGAAACGCATTTCTGTAGCTGCTGGTTTTGTCCACATAATAATTCTCCAAATGTTTGTTTAAGTTGCTTTGCAGTCATTGCATCGCTTTGAATGAATAATACGCTTCACATCAAAAGTCACGCTATCAGTGTTCATGAATAAGCACTCATGATTTTCATTAACTTGCTAAGTCGGCGGGTTCATAGTGATAGCCTATACTCAGATACGGTGCATTTTAGCCGACCAAGCTTTGAGTTCTTTTTCTGCAGTTTTGTAATCTGGATAAATTCGCTCCACCGTTGCCCAAAATTTAGCAGAGTGGTTCATTTCTTTAAGGTGAGCCAATTCATGCGCCACCACGTAATTTATGATGTGTGGCGGGGCTTGCAACAAGCGCCAATTGAGCCTTACTTCTCCGCGACTATTACAGCTCCCCCAACGTGAACGTGCGCTGCTTAAAAAGAGTGGTGGTGTGTCCACACCAAGCTTGGCTGCGAGTAATGCAATGCGCCTTGTGAAGTCAGTCAGCGCTTGTTTTTTGTACCATTGCAGCACTTTTCTAGCGATGCTGGTTTGGTTGTTGGGGGTGGGCAGTGCAACAGAAATACGGCCTGGCTCATATTCTAAAGCGCGACTAACCGAATCCATACGAACAGAAAGTTCGATGGCATTGCCGAGTAAAAGTAGTGATGCGCCATCTTCCCAAATGAATTTCTCAAGTTGGTTTTCTTGCTGAGATTGTAGTTTTTTGACTATCCAATCGGCTTTGCTGAGCAACATGCGCTCTAGCTCTTTTTGTGAAAGTCGCGTTGGGGCATGAACAATTAAGCCATTGTGGTTGATTTTTAGGCCAACGGTTTTACGAGTGCGACGCTCTAGGGTGTATGGAATTGCTTCGCCATTGGGAATAGGCAAATGGAACTGTGTCATTTTAGCGATTTCTTAAAAGCGGCATTTCACTTTCAATCCATGCTTCCACCATTTGATTGACTGCATCTGGCTTTAAGCCCGAAGTTTCAATTGGCTTACCGATGCTAACGGTAATCACGCCAGGTGTTTTTAAGAATGAATTTTTGCGCCAAAATTCACCGGCATTGTGCGCAACAGGAACAACAGTGGCTTGAGTATGCGTAGCTAACCAAGCGCCGCCAATATGGTATTTGCCTTTTTTGCCTGGTGCGATGCGTGTGCCTTCAGGGAAAATCACAACCCACAAACCTTTTGCTAGTCTATCCATGCCTTGGTCAACCATTTGTTTAAGTGCTTCGCGACCCGCGGCTCGGTCAATGGCAATGGCGCGTAGTGCTGCGAACGCCCAACCTAAAAATGGAATCCACAAAAGACTGCGCTTCATCACCCAAATCTGCGGGGGGAAAATGGTTTGGAACGCGATAGTTTCCCAAGCAGATTGGTGCTTGGCTAAAACGATGCAAGCGTGATTGGGGATATTTTCTTTACCGATGACGCGGAAGCTTAAGCCGCAAGTGACTTTAAGCCAAAACATGGCAAGGTAAGCCCAGCTGCTGACGATGCGTGAATGCAGGACTGCTGGTAAAGGGAAAAGCAAAATCGCCAAGACTGAAAATATAGGGGTGATCACAAGCATCCCTAGATTAAACAATATTGATCGTATTGATTGCATCTTATTAAGCCTTATTTCCCTTAGTTTTTTGCAATGATGTGTTGAACGGCTTCTGCTAAATCAGCGAAAACCAAAGTGCCATCAGGCAAGCCGCCAGTTGCCAAAGTTTGCTCACCTTTGCCTGTGCGAACCAACATGGGTTGCATGCCCAGCACCGCGCCCGCTTGGAGGTCACGTAAAGCATCACCCACCATCGGCACGCCTTTCATGTCTTGGCTAAAACGTCTGCCTATCTCTTCCATCATGCCTGGTTTTGGTTTGCGGCAAGCGCAGTTGTCATCTGCTGAATGTGGGCAGTAAAACATCGCATCGACTCTGCCGCCAAGTTGGCCAAGCGCCTTGTGCATTTTGTCGTGGATTGCGTTAAGCGTCACCATGTCAAATAGCCCACGGCTAATGCCAGATTGGTTAGTCGCAATCGCCACGCGGTAGCCACTTTGGTTGAGGAGTGCAATCGCCTCTAAACTGCCTGGAATAGGAATCCACTCGTTGGTGCTTTTTATAAAGTGAACAGAGTCAAAATTAATGACACCGTCTCTGTCTAGCACCACGAGTTTCATCTTTATGCCGCCAGCTTAGATAAGTCAGCCACGCGGTTCATGGCTTGGTGGAGCGTTGCTAGTAAGCCTTGTCGGTTGGCTTTAAGCGCAGGGTCATCAGCGTTCACCATCACATTATCAAAGAAGTCATCCACAGGCGCTTTGAGTGCCGCTAATGCTTTAAGTGAATTGGTGTAGTCGCCACTCTCAAACAAGGCATCTGCTTCTGGCTTGATTTTAGCAAGGGTGCTTGCTAAGGCTTTTTCAGCAGGTTCTTGAAGCAGGGCATCGTTGATTTTTGCTTCTACATTGCCTTCAATTTTCTTCAAGATGTTACCAACACGTTTGTTAGCCGCGGCAAGCGCTGGTGCTTCGTCCAAGCTTGAGAATGCGCGCACGGCTTCTAAGCGTTTTGGAATCTCGCTCAGCAAGCTTGGGTTGAGCGCTAATACCGCATCTACCTCTTGAGCGCTCGCGCCTTGTTCACGTAAATTAACACTCAGGCGGTCAAAGCAGAACTCGGTAATTGCGGCTAAAACACCCGCTTTATCTTCCACTTTGAATTGTTGAAGCGCCAGGTCGATAATCGTCTCAAATGAAATATTGAGTTTGCACTCAATCAGCATGCGGATAATGCCCAATGCCTGACGACGCAGTGCAAATGGATCTTTGTCGCCCGTTGGCTTTTCGCCGATGCTAAATAAGCCGACTAATGTTTCTAATTTGTCGGCAATGGCGACTGCAATACCGACGATGCTACGAGGTAATTCATCCCCTGCAAAACGTGGCTTGTAGTGATCTTCAATCGCAAAAGCAATGTCGTTATCTAGCTTTTCATGTTGCGCATAGTAGCGCCCCATGATGCCTTGTAACTCTGGAAACTCACCCACCATGTCGGTCAGCAAATCCACTTTTGAAAGCTGCGCGGCTTGCTCTGCTTTAGTCGCTAAGTTGGCATCACCAATCTTAGATGCAATCGCTTTGGCTAAATCACTGACGCGTTTTGATCGTTCGGCTTGCGTGCCTAGCTTATTGTGATAAACCACTTTTTCTAAGCCGCTCAGTCTTGAAGCTAAGGTTTTTTTGCGGTCTTGGTCAAAGAAAAATTTAGCATCAGCCAAACGTGGTCTAACCACACGTTCGTTACCATCCACTACTTTGAATGGGTCTGCCGGACTGATGTTAGAGACGATTAAGAATTTGTTGGTGAGCTTGTCGTTAGCATCGAGTAGTGGAAAGTATTTTTGATTCGCCTTCATGGTCAAAATCAAACACTCTTGCGGTACTTCCAAGAACTCAGTCTCAAATTGGCCAAGCAACACATTTGGACGCTCAACTAATGCCGTCACTTCATCGAGCAAGGCATCATCTTCGATAGGCTTGAGGTTTTGCTTTTGCGCTGCCGCCGTTAATTGGCGGACGATTTCAGCACGGCGTGCATCAAAGCTAGGGATAACTGCGCCTTCATTTTGCATTTGTGCTTCGTAGCTATCTGCATCTTTAATTACCACAGGCGAAACGCTCGCTTCAAAACGATGGCCTTGCGTGTGGTTGCTAGACTGTAAACCAAGTACGCTCAAAGGCACGACTGTATTGCCATGCAAAGCGACTAGGCCGTGGGCGGGACGAACGAAGTTAACGCTTTCCCAACCATCGCCCAATTGATAAGTCATGACTTTAGGAATTGGCAGTTTGCTTAAAGCTTCTTCAACGGCTTTTTGTAGGCCTTCAGAAAGTGAAGCCCCTTTGACGAGCGCATCGTAAAACAAGATGTCCGCTTTACCATCATTTTCACGTTTGAGTTTTGAAAAGGCAGATTCGTCAGCACCTAATGCGTTCAACTTTTTCACTAGTGCAGGCGTTGCATTGCCATTAGCATCCAAGCCAACTGTCACAGGCATTAGCTTTTGTGAAACGGCTTTGTCTTCAGCTTGCGATGACACTGCCGTAATGTGAACCGCTAAACGGCGTGGTGAAGCATAGGCTGTTGCAGTGCTACTCTCTCCTGTTAAGGCCTGGGCTTTAAGCACTTCTAATATTGTGCCAGCAAAAGAGTCACCTAGCTTCTTAAGCACTTTAGGCGGCAGTTCTTCGACAAATAATTCGACTAATAAATTGTTGCTACTCATGCTGCTGCCTTTTTATTTTGTGCTTGCTTCTCAAGTTCAATTTTTTCTAACACCTCATCGGCCCATACTTTTGGCGCCATTGGGAAGCCAAGGCGGGCGCGGCTATCTAAATAGCCAGCAGCAACTGCACGTGCCAAGTTACGAATGCGGCCAATGTAAGCAGCACGCTCAGTTACTGAAATTGCGCCACGCGCATCGAGCAAGTTGAAGGTATGGGCGGCTTTTAGCACTTGCTCGTAAGCAGGCAAGGCTAGTTTATTTTCTGTGAGGTGCTGGGCTTGTTTTTCGTGCGCATTAAATGCGGTAAGCAAGAAATCTACATCACTGTGCTCGAAGTTGTAGGTCGATTGCTCGACTTCGTTTTGATGGAATACATCACCGTATTTCACATCGGCTGAGCCATTCACTCCCTTTGAGTAAATAAGGTCGTAAACATTATCCACGCCTTGAAGGTACATGGCCAAGCGCTCTAAACCGTAAGTGATTTCGCCAGTAATTGGTTTGCAGTTAATGCCACCCACTTGTTGGAAATAGGTGAATTGTGTGACCTCCATGCCGTTCAGCCAAACTTCCCAACCCAAACCCCATGCGCCTAGCGTTGGGTTTTCCCAGTCATCTTCTACAAATCGGATGTCGTTTTGTTTGAGGTCAAAACCGAGTGACTCAAGTGAGCCAAGGTAAAGCTCAAGAATATTCGCTGGTGCTGGTTTTAGCACGACTTGGAATTGGTAGTAGTGCTGTAAGCGGTTTGGATTTTGACCGTATCGACCATCTTTAGGGCGGCGGCTAGGTTGCACATAAGCGGCTTTCCATGGCTCTGGACCAAGTGCGCGTAAGAATGTGGCAGTGTGAGAGGTCCCCGCACCAACTTCCATGTCGTAGGGTTGCATCAGCGTGCAACCTTGCTTATCCCAGTAGTTTTGCAGGTTTAAAATAATCTGTTGAAACGTCAGCATGATTGGTTTTCTTGTTTTATTAATGCCGCAATTTAATAGAATACGTTCGCGGCGTAAGTGGTAACACGCGATTTTACTTCTTTTTGCGCCCCCATAAAAGAATTAACGCGATGAATAATAAACTGATAATCGCCCAATTGCCCCAGCGGATGTACGGCGTGCTGCCTGTGTAACCTTGAACAGTCCCGTTTAAGATGACGGTAGTGAATTGCGGCACGGTGGCAAGCACATTGCCTTTGTTGCTGATAATGGCTGTCGCGCCAGTGTTGGTGGCGCGAAGCACCATGCGGCCTGTTTCTAAAGCGCGCATTTGTGAAAACTGTAAATGTTGTTCGGCGGCACTTGAGCGACCATACCAAGCGTCGTTGCTGGCATTGACCAGTAAAGTTGCTCCCGGCAATTGGCGAATAATTTCTTCGCCAAACACGTCTTCATAGCAGATATTCACTGCAATTTTTTGCCCTGCCATTTGCATCGGCCTTTGTTCGTGACTTCCTCGGCTTAAATCGCTGAGCGGCATGTTGAGCCAGTCTCTGTAAATCCAGCCAAAAACTGACTTAAACGGAATGAATTCGCCAAACGGCACCAAGTGCGATTTGTGATAAGTCTGAACGGCATCAAGGGTTGAGATGCCCAGCATGGTGTTGAAATAAGCATCTTTATTTTGTGACACTGCACCAACCAAAATGGCTTTGTGGTCTTGCATGGCGATGGTTTTGAATGGCGCCAACACTTGGTCTTGCGCCATGTCTTTTTGTGCCAAATTGATGGCCAGCGGCAAGGCAGTTTCTGGCAGGATGACCAACTCAGCGTGTGCTTGCTTGGCCATGCTCAAATACTGATTCACGGTTTGGATGGCAATAGCCTCATCCCATTTTATTTCTTGCGCAATATTCCCTTGGATTAAAGCAACTTTAGTCGGCTTGCCAATCGGGATTGTCCAATTAACGAGGCTGGCGGCCCCGCCAATCATCCAAATGGTCAAAATCCCTGCAAATGCCACGCGACGGTGTCTGTTTTGTGCAATCAAAACTAAAAGGCTTGCACTCACTGTGACCGCGAAGCCCACACTAAACACGCCGAGTATTGGTGCATAGCCAGCCAGTGGGCTAAATGGTACTTGTGAGTAGCCAACCGCTAACCAAGGGAATCCAGTAAAAATCCAGCTTCGCACCCATTCGCTCAGCACCCAGAGTATGGCTGCGCTGGCAAGTGGATGAACGCTAAGTTTTGCTGAGTAGCCAACGAGTGCAGGGAATAGCGCCAAAAATGCGCACAAGAGAAAGGTTGCCAACCCTGCCATCCAAAATGGCATGCCGCCGATGTCGTGCAGGCTAATATATATCCAATATATGCCAGCAATGAAAAAGCCCAACCCAAAAGCAAACCCTATTTTTGCGGCTTGCTTAGGAGAGGTGGTGAGTTCCCACAAATAAAATAAGCCTGCAAGGCTGATGACGGGTAGGATGAAAACATAAAACGGCGCAAAACCAAATACGCATAAAGCACCCAATAGTAGGCTAGTGATCTGTGGGGGCAGGTTAATTCTTTGCATGATTTCAGTACTTGTTGAGTTGAGTACTATTCTACGTGCAAATTTCTGGGAGCAGATTTAAAAATTGATGCTAAGCCCGTAAGGCGCTTTTCTATAAAATATATTCGCTAAAGCAGATTATTTTCACCAAAAAAAAGCGACTTAAAAAGCCGCTTGTTAGATTGTGTGAGACTCTATTTTTTGCCTGGTGTCACTTTAACCGCATCCGCTGGAACTTCTTTACCATCATTATTCATAAATACTACCATCACTACTTTATCGTCTATAAAGTCTAACTCAGTGGTTTGATAATACTCACCTTTGTCATTCGTATTTAAATAGTGATACTGCCAAATAGACGCAAAGGCTTTACCAGCTGACGATTGTACATCTTCGGCCATACTTGGCTCACCAAGCTGTTCAATAATTTTAGCTTTATCAAACCCATTAATTTTTTCAACAAATTCTTTATCAGCGGTTGGAATTTCAGCACTTTTTTTGGCTATTGCTGTTTCAGCAAACGCTACACCAGAAAGGCTGATTAACAGTGCGAATGTAACTAACTTCATGGTGAGCTCCAAATCATAGGTATTGTTGTGAGCGGAAGATCGGAAATAAGTTCCAGTTGTTGGCTATTCTGACGCTTCCTGAATCTCTAATTGTTCAATCAGTACGGAATGCAAGCGACGGCTATCAGCTCTTAGGGCCGTAAACTTTAGGTTGTTGAATGTCACCGTTTCACCCCGTTTTGGGAGGTGGCCGAATTGACTCACCACTAACCCACCGATGGTTGAAAACTCTTCATCACTAAATTCTGTACCCAGGATTTCATTGAAATCAGCGATTTCAGTCAGCGCTTTTACACGGTATCTACCTTGTGTATCACGAATGATATTGTCTTCTGTTTCGTCAAAGTCGTATTCGTCCTCGATGTCGCCAACGATTTGTTCAAGCACATCTTCAATCGTAATCATGCCTGCAACACCGCCATACTCATCTACCACGATCGCAATATGATTACGGTTGCTGCGGAATTCTTTGAGCAAAACATTGAGGCGCTTAGACTCAGGGATAAATACCACTGGGCGTAACATATCGCGCACATCAAAGTCTTCGCCTGCGTAATAACGCAGCAAGTCTTTCGCTAATAAAATGCCAATAATGTCATTTTTGTCATCATCAATGACTGGAAAACGTGAGTGTGCGGTTTCAATCACGAAGGGAATAAACTCTTCTGGCCTCTGCGTGATGTCGATCACATCCATTTGAGAGCGTGGAATCATGACGTCGCGTACTTGCGTTTCGGAAACTTGAAGCACGCCTTCAATCATGGCGAGCGCATCTGCATCTAGTAGGCTTTTTTCAAAGGATGCATGCAAGAGCTCGACAAGTTGTTCGCGGTCATCTGGCTCGCGTAATAGAAAATGACTTAACCGCTCCAACCAATTTTGTTTTTCTGCTTCAGCCATGATATTTGCTCTCGTTTTCCATTAAATATGAAAGATTATTCGTTATCAGCATATGGAGCTGCATCGCTGTAGGGGTCTGAATAACCAAGTTTAGTCAAAATTTGTGTTTCTATACTTTCCATCAATTCCGCTTGTTCTGCAACCTCATGGTCGTAACCATGCGCATGCAAAACACCGTGCGCTGTTAAATGGGCAAAGTGTGCTTCTAAGGTCTTGCCTTGCTCTTTGGCTTCTTTTGCCACTACGGGAGCGCAAATCACAATATCAGCCATGATGAATGGCTCTTCTGCCAATGGAAACGTCAGCACATTGGTTGCGTAATCTTTTTGGCGATAGGCATTATTAAGGTCAAGACCTTCGGCTTCATCCACGATACGTAAAGTGATTTCGCTATCCACGCGGATGGTATTGCGCGCCCAGCGTTTGAATTGCGTGGCAGTTGGTAAGCCAGTGAGTTCGCTGGCGTATTGCACATCCATAGAAAGAATAGGGTGTTTACTCATGTTTTTGATGTTTCGGGTCGTGTGGTTGAGCATGTTTAGATGCATCGTATTTTTCGTAGGCATTCACGATCTTTTGGACTAAAGGATGGCGTACCACGTCTTCGGATAAGAAGTGCGTAAAGGCAATGCCTTTGATATCTTTAAGCACTTGTTGTGCTTCGACTAAGCCGCTTTTTTGTCCGCGCCCCAAGTCAATTTGCGTCACGTCGCCTGTAATCACCGCTTTAGTGCCAAAACCAATACGCGTTAAAAACATCTTCATTTGTTCGGGGGTGGTGTTCTGCGCTTCATCTAAAATGATAAAGCTTTGGTTAAGCGTTCGGCCGCGCATGTAAGCCAGTGGTGCAACTTCAATGGCGCCACGTTCAAACATCTTGTTGACGCTATCGTAACCACCCAAATCGTAAAGCGCATCGTATAAAGGGCGTAAATAAGGATCAACTTTTTGTGATAAATCTCCCGGTAAGAAACCTAGGCGCTCACCTGCCTCCACCGCTGGACGAACGAGGACGATTCTTTTTACTTTATCACGTGTAAGCGCATCCACTGCGCAAGCCACCGCAAGGTAGGTTTTTCCAGTGCCTGCTGGGCCGATGCCAAAGGTGATGTCGTAATCTTGCACTTGTTGCAAATAACTCACTTGGCGAGGTGTGCGTCCATGTAAATCGGCACGACGGGTCATCAGGTTTGGCATCGCGGCGGTAGTAATTGTGTCAGCGTTGAGTTTGTTGGCTTCAACTAAACTAAGTTGAATGTCTTCCAATTCAATGGCCTCTTTTGACCGCGCGTAGAAGCTTTCTAATAGCTGTGCTGCAATCCGCGTATTGTCTTTGTCGCCGCTGAGTTTGAAATGTGCACCACGACGGGCGATTTCAATTTCTAAAGCGGATGCGATTTGTTTCAGATTCTCATCAAGCGGGCCACAGAGATTAGCAAGGCGGTGATTATCTTCTGGTTGTAGCGTGATTTCCATGATTACCTATTCAACAATCACGCCGACTAAACGGCGTGGGTTAGAAACGTCAGTGATTTTTACATTCACAAATTGCTGAATGAGGCGTGCATCGCCTTCAATATCAACAACACGGTTGTTATCGGTTTTTCCTGCCAGTAATGAAGCGTCTTTCCAAGATGCTCCTTCAATCAACACGCGTTGCACAGAACCTAGCATGGCTTTTGAAATAACTTTGGCTTGGGCTTCATTAATGGCTTGAAGTTTCGCTAGGCGTGCTAATTTCGTTGCTTCAGTGACATCATCTTTTAAAAATGCGGCTGGCGTTCCTGGACGCGGGCTGTACAAAAAACTAAAGCTTGCATCAAAGCCCACGTCTTGCATCAGTTTTACTGTGGCCTCAAAGTCGGCTTCGGTTTCGCCTGGAAAGCCAATAATAAAGTCAGAAGTAAATGTAAGGTTTGGATTGGCAGTCCGTAGTTTGCGAATAATAGATTTAAATTTTAGCCCAGTGTAATTGCGTTTCATCGCCATCAAAATACGGTCGCTGCCCGCTTGCACAGGCAAATGCAGTTGCGCCGCCAACTTAGGCACATTAGCAAAGCAGCTAATTAATTGCTCGCTCATTTCGTTGGGGTGGCTAGTGGTAAATCGAATGCGCTCGATTTGTGGAATTTCGGCAATTGTCTCAATGAGTAGTGCTAAATCAGCCTTATCGCCTTCGTATTCAGTGCGATAAGCATTGACGTTTTGCCCAAGCAGGGTGATTTCTTTTACGCCTTGCTCTGCCAACTGAATCGCTTCGGTCAGAATATCTTCAAATGGGCGTGAGACTTCTTCACCGCGGGTGTAAGGCACCACGCAAAACGTACAGTATTTGCTACAACCTTCCATGATGCTTAAAAACGCACTGGCGCCTTCAACGCGTGGGGGTGGCAAATGGTCAAACTTTTCAATTTCAGGAAAACTAATGTCCACTTGCGATGCGCCACTGGATCGACTTGTTTTGATCATTTCTGGCAAGCGGTGGAGGGTTTGAGGGCCGAAAACAATATCAACATACGGAGCCCGTTTGATGATGTTCTCACCTTCTTGGGAAGCCACGCATCCCCCCACGCCAATCACTAAGTTTGGATTTTTTTCTTTGAGTTCGACAAAACGTCCTAAATGACTAAAGACTTTGTCTTCTGCTTTTTCGCGCACTGAACAGGTGTTGAGCAAAATGACATCGGCATCCTCAACTGTCTCTGTGGTAACCATGCCATCGGAAGTTGAAAGCATATCCGCCATGCGCGAAGAGTCATATTCATTCATCTGACAACCAAAGGTTTTGATGAAGAGTTTTTTAGGGGAGTTCATGCTTAGGCAAACGTTGCGCGCTGCAAAGAGCGGAGCAAGTTGTTGGGATGTGTGGGGCTGCAGGAGCAACTTCGCAAAATAGTTTTAAAACTCAGAAAGCTAAGCGTTAATTGTAGCTTAGCTAGACTTGATTGCCAAACGCCATGGAAGATATTTCTGAGCTTATTGTTTTACTTATTCATCTGCCATAAGACTAAAACAATGGCTGAAAGGAGCGCTGTGATTAACAGGCGAAATGCTCTACTTTGTTTACGATGTTCTGCTTGTAAACGGTTCAATTCAATTTTCAACTCGGCGACCTGATTAACGTCATGCATTAAAAACGCATCAATTTTGCGTGGTAACGTTGGCAATACGGCGCCCCAATGCGGTGCTTCATTTTTGATACGTTTCAATACACTACGCCAACCAATTTGCTCGCTCATCCAGCGCTCAAGCAGTGGCTGTGCTGTCTTCCATAAATCTAGATCAGGGTCTAAATCGCGGCCCAAGCCTTCAACGTTAAGTAGTGTTTTTTGAAGCATGGTGAGCTGCGGTTGAATGATTAAGCCAAATCTTCTGGCTGTGTGAAATAAACGAATGAGTACACGACCGAAAGAAATGTCTTTAAGCGGTTTGTTGAAAATAGGCTCGCAGACCGCACGAATGGCCGTTTCAAATTGGTCAATAGACACATCGCTTGGTACCCAACCAGACTCAATATGTGCTTGCGCAACTTCGCGATAATCGCGGCGGAAAAAAGCCAGGAAATTACGAGCTAAATATTGCTTATCGCTTTCGGTGAGGGTTCCCATAATGCCAAAATCAAGCGCGATATAGCGGCCATCGTTAGCCACCTGAATATTGCCAGGATGCATGTCAGCATGGAAAAAGCCATCACGAAAGACTTGCGTGAAGAATATCTCCACGCCATCTCTCGCAAGTTTAGGTATATCGATGCCCATGCTTCGCAATTTACCCACTTGGCTTACCGGGGTACCATTCATCCGCTCCATGACCATGACTTGCTCATGACACCAGTCCCAATAAACTTCGGGCACTTGTAACAGCGGGCTGTTCGGAAAGTTGCGACCAAGCAAACTGCAGTTGGCCGCTTCAAGCATGAGGTCAAGCTCGTTATTAAGGTGCAGTGAGAAATCAGCCACCACTTCCCGCGGACGTAATCTTTTTCCATCAGACAGCAAGGCCTGAATAAGCCAAGCTGCAACTTCTAATAATTTAATGTCTTTTTGAATAACGCTTGCGATGCCTGGTCGTAAAATCTTAACAGCCACTGGTTTGCCATCCATTAAGTGTGCAAAGTGGACTTGTGCTACCGAAGCGCTGGCAATTGGGGTGATGTCGAATTGACTGAACACTTGATTAACCGGCTTGTTATAAGTCTCGATTAATACCTGTTCAACAAGTGCATATTCAAAAGGGGGGACTTGGTCTTGAAGCTTGGCGAGTTCGTCAGCAATATCAAGTGGAATCAAATCACGACGAGTTGAAAGCATTTGACCAAACTTCACAAAGATCGGCCCAAGCGCTTCTAGCGCTAAACGAAGACGCTCACCGCGCGCTTGTTTTTTGTTGCGGAAAAATAATACTGTTTGAAGCAATTTTCTGAGGAAGCGGAACTTGCTATGCGCGAGTACAAATTCATCAAGCCCAAATTTGAGGGAGATGAAGAGGATTTTGATGAGTCTTAATAAGCGCATAAATTTTTTCTATTTTTTCTTTTTAGCTATTTTTGGATGATTTATTTTGCGCGTATTTTTGCCATGCGCTTTTCTAGGCGCTCAACGTCATCACGAAGCACGTCAACTTGCTGCACAAAATCTTCGACATGGCGTTTTTTAGCGATGAGTGGATTTTCTTCTTGCCAGTACTCTGCAGCCATTTCGGCAAAATTCACCATTTGTTGTTTGGCTTCCTTGGCAGTGTCTTTAACTAAAGTGCTCGCTTTGTTCGCCGATATGTCACCAAGGACTTTACTTAAATCCTCTTCGTAATCCCATTGAATGTTTTGTAACACTTTAGCCAATGTTTTAGCGAGTTCTGTATCCCCTTCAATACGCACTTTAGACATGGCATCACTATCTTTTGCCAAGAGTCGCAATGCAAGCGAAGCAGATAAATGAATGGAAGCATCTGCATGGCTTGTTTCACCTGCTACCGCCAAACCACCATCTTCTAGTATGGTGAGGCTTGCTTGGGCTGGTGGTATATAAAAACGGACTGTTTTGCCACTAAAAGGTAAAAGATGAGACCGCGCCCATTGGTTTTGCGTGACAAGATGGTTTAGTAAGCGCGTTAATAATGGCTTGAACATAAAATCTAGACTTTCCAGCCTTTATGTAAAGCCACAACCCCGGCTGCTAAGTTGTAATAGTCGACTTTGGCTAAGCCTGCATCCAGCATCATTTGACGCAATGTTTCCTGATCTGGGTGCATACGAATTGATTCTGCAAGATATTGATAGCTGTCTGCATCTTTTGCAAATAATTTGCCCATGATTGGTAATAACTTGAATGAGTAAGCGTCGTAAATTGGGGCCAGCGGCTTCCAGACCTTAGAAAATTCTAGTACCAGCAACCGTCCGCCAGTCTTTAGTACACGGCGCATTTCGGCTAAGGCTTTATCTTTATGGGTCATGTTACGGAGGCCAAACGCAACAATCACGCAATCAAAATGATTGTCTGGAAATGGAAGTTTTTCTGCATCGCATTGCAATGCAGGCACTGCAGCACCATCATCAATTAAGCGGTCACGGCCCACAGCAAGCATCGAGGCATTGATGTCAGTCAAAATGACTTGGCCAGTTGGCCCTACTTTTTTATTGAACAGTCTTGATAAATCGCCACTGCCACCAGCAACATCGAGTACTTTATCGCCAGCTTTGACGCCACTTACTTCAATTGCGAAGCGTTTCCATGTGCGGTGTAAGCCAGCCGACATCACGTCATTCATCAAATCGTACTTTTGAGCGACCGAATGAAACACTTGACCAACTTTACTGGCCTTTTCGTTTTCTTTAACAGTTTTAAAACCAAAATGCGTTTGATTGGAGTCGGACATCTTTACTTACCTTTTTAAACTTTTGTTGAATCAAGCTTCAATAAATATATTGATCTTTTTCGCTGCGACCTGATTCATTAAGCGCAATGCATAAAGACTTATTGAACAGTTTCGATAGGGTTGCGCTTTACCCCTGCTGCATCGAGCTTACCGATGTATTCCAACCAAAGGCCTTCGTAATTTCGGGCTAAGTCGTATAAATAATCCCAAGAGTACAAGCCAGTATCATGACCATCTGAGAAAATCAGCTTAATCGCATATTGTCCGACAGGTTCAATCGCTAAGATGTTCACATTTTCTTTACCGACCTGAAGAACCTCTTGCCCAGCGCCGTGCCCACGCACCTCTGCGGATGGAGAGTAAACGCGAAGAAATTCACAGGAGAGCATGCATTCGGTGTTGTCAATGAACGCAATTTCTAAAAGCCGTGATTTTTGATGCAGTTTTATACTGCTCGGTATGGGTTGGTTGCCGTTATTTGAGTGCATAAATTTTAAATAAACCTAAAGTTGAATCATAGCAGAAAGCGCCTTCGCATTCAGTCAACCCAAGGTTGGCTGATATAAACTCAGCTGAATGCAGTTTAAGTCGGTATTATAATGATTTTATAGATTGATTATTTTTAAAGGGATTGGTTGCTTGAGTCTAAATGCTTTATTTTTTCAATTGGGTTTGACGATCGTTTTTATTGGATTGGCAGCGATTGGTATTTTTTGGGCCATTAAAAACGGGCAGTATGATGACCTTGATGGCCCTGCGCAAAGAATTTTGATGGATGAGGATGACCCGATGATTCCTTTTAAACAGCGCAAACAATCCTCACGATCTGTTGAACAAGATCGAGCAAATTCTAAATAAAAGCCTCTGCCTACATCTTTAAGTTGAACTGTCTCGCCTATACTTATAAACTACTGTTTTAGATTGTTTAGCACTTAATCATTCACTTTATTTAAACGGGCTCAGTATGAAACAATATTTCACATTTGAAAATTTGCCATTAACAATCATCGTTGGATTAATTACATTTTCTTGGTTGAGTGCATTATCAGTGATCTTTTTTCACTAAAAGACTGATAAGCCATAGTTGAAGCCTGCTCCCATAAGACACAGGCATCAGTTTCAAAGCAATAAAAAAGCTGCCTAGGCAGCTTTTTTATTGCTTTCATTTTTTAATGCGCATGCGCAGCTAAAGCAATTTTCATTTTTTCCATCGCCTTTTGTTCAATTTGGCGAATACGTTCAGCAGACACGCCAAACTCATCCGCTAAGTCATGCAAGGTTGCACTGCTATCCTGTGTGAGCCAGCGGGCTTCAACAATTCGACGGCTTCGCTCATCAAGGCTTGCAAGGGCGCTCGCTAGGCCAGTTGTTTGCAAATGCTCTTGCTCAATCGCGGATAACATTTCTGAAGGCTCAGGATGTTCATCTTCTAAATAAGCAATCGGACTAAAAGTGTCTTCGCTGTCGTCATCACTATTGCCCTCGAGTGAGATTTCATGGCCACCAAGGCGCGATTCCATCTCCAATACTTCTTCAGGCTTTACTTTAAGCTCACGCGCAATATGCGCCACCTCATCAGGCTGAAGGCTACCAGCGCCAGTTTTCATGCTACGTAAATTAAAGAATAACTTGCGTTGAGCTTTGGTCGTCGCCACTTTCACCAAGCGCCAATTGCGCACAATGTACTCATGCATTTCCGCTTTAATCCAATGCATTGCAAACGATACCAAACGCACGCCGCGTGTTGGGTCAAAGCGTTTTACCGCC
This sequence comes from Candidatus Methylopumilus turicensis, assembly GCF_000953015.1. Classification (NCBI taxonomy): domain Bacteria; kingdom Pseudomonadati; phylum Pseudomonadota; class Betaproteobacteria; order Nitrosomonadales; family Methylophilaceae; genus Candidatus Methylopumilus; species Candidatus Methylopumilus turicensis. The sequence goes on along the minus strand of NZ_LN794158.1, from coordinate 1,337,527 downwards.
TTCATTAGGCCGATATTGCCTTCTTGAATTAAATCGGCTTGCGGCAAGCCGTAGCCAGAGTAACCACGCGCAATGCTCGCCACTAAACGTAGGTGTGAAACGATGAGCGCTTTTGCAGCCTCAAGGTCGTTATTGTTTTTCAGGCGCGTTGCGTAATCCAGCTCTTCCTCTGCGGTGAGCACAGGAAAGGCTTTGATGGTGCGCATGTACTGGTCCAAGCTATCTAAAGCCGATGGAATCGGTAAGCTCAATGCATTCGTCATGGATTTGCCTTTATTCATGGTGCCAATTTTAGCACTCTACATTCGAGAGTGCTAGCCCTTAAAAGTTCCACCTTTTTCAAATTGTAAGTGCTGACCAAGCGATCGGGTACAATCCCCAAAAACACTTAACGAGAATCTATTCAAATGAAACAAGATGCCGCATTAATGCAACCCAACCCTCAAGGAAAAATCTTGTTAGGGAGCTTGGTCGGCACGACGATTGAATTTTTTGATTTTTACATCTATGCCAATGCCGCTGTCCTTGTTTTTCCTACTTTGTTTTTTCCATCTAGTGATGCAACGAACGCGATGCTGCAGTCACTCGCGACATTTGCGATTGCCTTTTTTGCGCGCCCCTTAGGCTCAGCCGTATTCGGACATTTCGGTGATCGCGTGGGCCGAAAAGCGACCTTGGTTGCTGCCCTCATGACCATGGGGCTGTCGACAGTGGCGATCGGGTTGTTACCAACCTATGCGAGCGTGGGCATTGCCGCGCCTGTGTTATTAACCTTGTGTCGTTTTGGCCAGGGCTTGGGTTTAGGAGGCGAATGGGGCGGGGCGGTATTGCTCGCAACTGAAAACGCGCCGGCGAATAAACGGGCCTGGTATGGCATGTTCCCCCAACTTGGGGCGCCGATTGGCTTCTTAATGTCGGGTGGAATTTTCCTGCTACTTAGCGATACATTAAGCAATGAACAGTTTTTTGATTTTGGCTGGCGCATCCCATTTTTAGCGAGCACTTTATTAGTCTTGGTTGGCTTATATGTGCGTCTTAATATCACCGAAACACCCGCTTTTTTAGAATCATTAAAATCCAATAAGCGTGTCAAAGTGCCAGCGATTACGGTGTTTAAAGAACATGGGCGCCATTTGTTTTTGGGTACTTTTATTGCCCTGGCGACCTTTGTGTTGTTTTACTTGATGACGGTGTTCACCTTGAGCTGGGCCACGACGAACTTAGGGTTTTCACGTCGTGAGTTTTTGTTTATACAACTTTTTGCCGTTTTATTTTTTGGCTTAGCTACTCCTATTTCTGCACTGCTTGCGGATAAATTTAGCCGCAAAGCGGTATTGATGACTGCATCACTTGCTATTGCTGCTTTTGGCCTATTGATGGCGCCATTATTTGGCTCTGGCGATGTGGTCAAAATCACCTTATTTTTATGCCTAGGTTTGGGGTTGATGGGCATGACTTATGGCCCGCTCGGTACGATGCTTTCGGAGTTATTCCCGACCGAAGTTCGGTATACAGGCGCGTCACTCACGTTTAACTTTGCGGGTATTTTAGGGGCTTCGTTTGCGCCGTTTATTGCGACTTGGCTTGCCGGGAATTACGGCTTGAGCTTTGTGGGTTTTTACTTGTCTGGCGCTGCGTTGATTACTTTATGCGCTTTGGCATTTAGCAAAGCAGAAGCGAAATGATCATTATCTGAAGCCGTGATTCGGGAACATTTCCCGCAATAAAAACTGCTCTAATTCAGCCGTATCTTCCAACCTTGCAGATTTAGTGATGGTGCGACCCTGGCGTTGGGACTCCCACTCAAAGTCGCCACTGTAGTCCTTACGAATAATTAATATCATTCGCCTGACGATGGCCAGCTCAATTGTTTCGTGTGGCTTGGCTTGCACGTCAAATATTTCTAGTCGCGCATTGTTGTAATTATTCTTCCAGCCTTTGAAGCTAAATTGCGCAGTATGTAAGCCAACTTCGCGAATCTGAAAAATCCCATTGGTGCCATCCTGCGCTAAGTTTCGCTTAATGATGGCGTCGCGCTGATCTTCATTCGGCGTGCCACGCTCTTTGGCTGTGGCAGCTTGTTCTTCTGCTTGTCTGCGCTGACGATTTGCATTCACCAAGGCCATCATATCAACGGGTTGATCTGCTAGCGTTTGTTTATATGTCTCTTGTTGTTTAATCGGCACCTGAAGCTGACTGTTGCTTTGGGGCTTTTGCGTTGCCATCACGGGCGGGGTTGGCGCTTCTTTTTTAACCACTTTTTTTTGTTTAGGCGCTGGCTTTGGTGGTTCGGGTATTGCAGGCGCAGGCTCCGCCATTTTTTGTGGCTGTGGTTTATTGAGCGTAATGGTCAGCGCCTGTGGTGGCGGAAAAACACTGTTGGGTTTGATGAGATTGGGCAATACAAAAAACAAAATCACCGCGTGGATAAGCAATGAAATAATAATTGCAAAGCTGGTGTTCCGACTAATGCGAATGTTGAGGTGAGCATCGCCTATCGGCGGTAAATAAAAAGTTCGCGATGCCAAATGTTGGTTGGCATTAAGCTCGGCAATTTTTTGTGCACGTGTCGTCCAAGGGAGTTTCATGGATTACTTTGTGAAATGACTAAGCGCTTTAGTTGAGTATTGATTGCATTATAGTTTTTCAATCTTCGCTAACGATCTGTTAACGGCGATAAAAGAACCGAGCCAACCCAAGCTAACCGCACTCAATAGCATGGCTAGGGTAATCGTTGCATTGGGCATACTAAGTCTAAATTGACTGGCATATAAATCTGCAATTTCAGTTACTGACGTGTTAAAAAATTGCACCACGGCCAGCACGATCAGCCAAGCCGCCAATCCACCGCCAAGGCCATAAAGCGTGCCAGCATATAAAAAAGGACGGCGAATAAATTGATTGGTGGCGCCGATGAGTTTGCTCACCTCGATTTCCTCAAGTTGCGTCATGATTTGCAGGCGAATGGTATTGCCAATAATGGCGACCAAAGCAAAGCCAAGCAGTACAACCAAAACAAAAATCGCTTTTTTACCTAATTTGAGCACGGTGTCTAAACGCTTAATCCAGTTAGCATCTATTTGCGCCAGCTCCACGCCGTTCCATTGTTGCATCTCTTGTTGCAGGCGCTCAATGCTCTCTGGCTTGATGTCTTTAGGCGTCACAAAGTAAGCATCTGGCAGCGGATTTTTATTTAGACTAGCGGTGATATTGGCAGTATCCGCGTTTTCCTGAAGTTGCGCCCAAGCAGTCTCTTTGCTCACGAACACATACTTGGCAATATCCGGATGTTTTTTTAACTGAGCATCAATGTTTGCTTTGGCACTACTTGAAGCATCCAGTTTTAAAAATAAGCTCAGTTGAGGCTTGCTTTCAACCCGACTCGCCACTTGGCCTAAATTGTCGACAATGGTAAATAAAATGGCAGGAAGCGAAAGTGTCACGCCCATGACACAGCACATTAAAAAGGTGCCTAATAAGTGTTGACGCATCCGATCCGCTACCATTTTGGCGGGTTGAATGTGTTGGTTTAGCCATTGATTCATGCGGATAATTCTCCATGTTGCAAATGCAATACTTTCATGACGGTTTGCATATTTTCTGGAATATTGTGGGGCAACTCATGGCAAGCGATGATGACGGTAACGCCCACTTGTTGGAATGCGTATAAGAACCCCAAAATATCGGCGGCATAGTTTTCATCAAGGTTGCCAGTGGGTTCGTCGGCAATTAGGATGGCAGGGCGGCTGACCACAGCGCGAGCAATCGCAAGGCGTTGCTGCTCACCGCCAGAAAGCGTAATGGGCATGGACTTTTCTTTTGCGAGTAATCCAACTTTGTCCAAAGCGGCACGAATACGCTTGGCGGCTTCTTCACCCAAGATGCCATTGATATGCAGTGGCAAAGCCACATTCTCAAAGCAATTGCGATCGTAAAGTAATTTGTGGTCTTGGAAAATTAATCCAAAGTTACGTCGTAAATAAGGAATCGCGGCCGCTTTTAGTTGGCTGACGTTTTGATTGTTAATCAGTACTGTGCCAGAAGTCGGGCGCTCAAGTCCTGCAATCAATTTGAGTAATGTGCTCTTACCTGCACCGGATGCGCCTGTGACAAACACCAAGTCGCCTTGGTTGATTTCAAACGTTGTGTTTTTAATGGCATCAAAGCTACCTGGATAGCGTTTGCTGACTCGGTCGAATTTAATCATTCAAATAATGCCTCTACAAATTCGCTTGCTTTAAAAGGGCGCAAATCTTCAATAGATTCACCCACGCCGATGAATCGAACGGGGATAGGCCTTGTTTGCGCAATCGCGGCAATCACACCACCTTTGGCCGTGCCATCTAATTTGCTCAATACTAATCCTGTGACGCCGAGTGCATCGTCAAAGGCTTTGACTTGCATCACCGCATTTTGACCAGTGTTGGCGTCCAGCACGAGCAGTACTTCATGCGGTGCGCCTGGTAGTGCTTTGTTGATGACGCGCTTAACCTTACTAATCTCTTCCATCAAATTAAGCTGAGTTGGCAAACGGCCAGCAGTGTCAGCCAGCACAACGTCAATGCCTTTTGCTTTCGCTGAGTTGATGGCGTCGAAAATCACTGCTGCAGCATCGCCACCTTCGCTCGCCACCACATGCACATCGTTACGCTCTCCCCAAGCTTGGAGCTGTTCGCGAGCAGCTGCTCTGAAAGTATCGCCAGCGGCAATCAGTACAGACTTACCTTCTGCTTGGAATAAATGGGTGAGTTTGCCGATGGTGGTGGTTTTGCCTGCGCCGTTAACACCAGTGAGCATAATCACAAAGGGTTGGTGTTCTGAAGTGTTGAGCGGTTTTTCTAATGGTGCCAATAAAGCCATCAGCGACTCTTTAAGCGCCGCTTTGAGCTGTGATGTGTCGCTGAGTGCTTGGCGAGCAACACGCTGTTTAATGTCGTCGAGTAAGGCTTGTGTGGCTGAGATGCCAACGTCGGAGGTCAGTAAGATAGTTTCGAGTTCCTCGTAAACATCCGTATCAATTTTGCCGCCACCAAACAAACTGGCAAGTTGATTGCCTAGTTGGCTGCGTGTGCGTGATAACCCTTGTTTAAGACGTTCTGCCCAGCTTGCTTTTGATGCTGCTTCTGCTGGGGCTTCTGCCTTAGTTTTTGCTTCTGGGGTTTTGTCTTTTTTGAAAAAATCGAACATAGCATCTTATCGAGTGAGTTAACGCCATTTTAGTCGCAAAGCCCCCTGCACGCTATCGTCTTGATGGCGTGCAGGGGATAAATGGATTGCAGAAGGTGATTTGTTTTAGGCTGATGCGGTGTTGTCCACAAAAACGCGAACATTGCGTGGGTAAATAAATACCTGTTCGCCAGTATTTAAAGCGAGTTCGCGGAAGCGTTCTTGGGTAAGTTCAGCTTCGATAATCGCATCTTGGCCTAGCTGTTGCAGCTCAAGTCTTACCAACGGGCCGATGGCATGAATGTAATTTACTTTCGCTTCAAAAGCCGGCGCAGTGCCGCTTTTGATTCTTTGCACATCAATATCATGCGGACGAATGAAAGCCAGTGCCGCACCATCTGCTTGCTGGTTTTCTTTTTCAAGCTTAATGCTCAAGCCGCCAATGCTGGCTTCGCCTTCTACTACTTGGCTATTAAATTGATTCACATGCCCCAAGAAGTTGTAGACATAGGCTGTTGCTGGCTTGTCATACACTTCTTGCGGTGTGCCAATTTGCTCAATCTTGCCTTTGTTCATTACTACAATGCGGTCAGCGACTTCCAGTGCTTCCTCTTGGTCATGCGTCACAAATACGCTGGTGATATGAAGCTCATCATGCAGACGGCGCAACCAACGGCGAAGCTCTTTACGCACCTTTGCATCTAAGGCGCCGAATGGCTCATCAAGTAACAATACTTTTGGCTCAACAGCCAAAGCGCGCGCCAAAGCAATACGTTGGCGTTGACCACCTGACAGCTGAGGAGGATATCGATCAGCTAGCCAGTCCAGTTGCACAAGCTCAAGTAACTCATGCACCCGGCGTTTAATTTCGGCATCGCTAGGACGAGTTTCTTTTGGGCGCACACGCAAACCAAATGCCACGTTTTCAAATACGGTCATGTGGCGGAATAGGGCGTAGTGTTGGAATACAAAGCCCACTTGGCGCTCACGCACATCACGCTCCGTGGTGTCTTTGCCGTGAAAATGGATGCTGCCAGCATCAGGCGCTTCTAAGCCTGCAATGATGCGAAGCAATGTGGTCTTGCCGCAACCAGAAGGGCCAAGTAGCGCAACAAGCTCGCCGCTAGGCACATCGAGCGTCACATCATTGAGTGCACTAAAGTCACCAAAGTTTTTTTTCACATGACGGATTTCGATACTCATAAAATAATCCTCTTAAAGTTTCTGCTATTTAGTTTTGTTCTATGGCACGTGCGCTTCTTGCGGCGTGCCATTCAACGATAGATTTCAATACCAAAGTCACCAGTGCCAATAAGGCTAAAACGGATGCCACCGCAAAGGCCGCTGCGTAGTTGTACTCGTTATACAAAATTTCAACATGAAGCGGCAGCGTGTTGGTCATGCCACGAATATGGCCTGACACCACAGACACTGCACCAAACTCTCCCATTGCGCGGGCATTGGTTAATATGACGCCGTATAGCAATCCCCATTTGATGTTCGGTAAAGTGACGCGCCATAAAATTTGCCAGCCAGAGGCTCCTAGCACTAAGGCTGCTTCTTCCTCATCTTTGCCCTGAGCTTGCATGAGAGGAATCAATTCACGTGCGACAAATGGGACGGTCACGAAAATGGTCGCGAGTACGATCCCAGGGAGCGCAAAAATGACTTTGAGGTCATGATCTGAAAGCCATTGACCAAACCACCCTTGTAAGCCAAAAACAAGCACGTAAATTAATCCAGCAATCACCGGTGAAACAGCAAAAGGCAGGTCGATTAAAGTGATCAGGATGCTTTTGCCTTTAAACTCAAATTTAGCAATCGCCCAAGCGGCGGCTACGCCAAATACTAAGTTGAGTGGCACGGCGATCAGCGCAGCAATAAAAGTGAGCTTCATCGCTGATAGTGCGTCCGCATCAGAAAGTGCTGAAGCATAGGTATCAAAGCCTTTGCTTAATGCCTCGGTAAAAACTGCCACGAGCGGCATAAATAAAAACAAGCTTAAAAACAGCAAAGTGACGGCAATGAGTGTCCATCGAACCCAAACAGGCTCTGATGTGGCGCGGCTTTTGGCGACTCTTGCGCTGTATTTTGAAAATTGCGTGGTACTAATGCCTGACATGGGTTTGATCCTTAAATCGCTGTTGCATTGCGTCGACTGCTCCACCATTGCAAGCCATTAATCGCAAGCAATAGGAGGAATGAAATGATGAGCATCACCACCGCAACCGCGGTTGCGCCAGCGTAGTCATACTGCTCTAGCTTGGTAATAATGATGAGCGGGGTGATTTCAGACACCATCGGCATATTGCCCGCAATAAAAATGACGGAGCCATACTCACCAATGGCGCGGGCAAAGGCTAATGAAAAACCAGTGAGCAGCGCAGGTGCAATCGCTGGGAAAATAATCTTAGTAAACGTTTGCCAGCGGTTCGCGCCCAAGCTTGCGGCCGCTTCTTCGGTTTCTGCTTCCAAATCTTCCAGCACAGGTTGCACGGTGCGCACTACAAAAGGGAGCCCAATAAAGGTTAAGGCAATCACCACGCCAATTGGGGTAAATGCCACCTTAATATCATGTGGTGCAAGTAGGCTACCAATCCAGCCATTGGGCGCATAAATGGCTGTTAATGCGATACCGGCCACTGCGGTTGGCAAGGCAAAAGGCAAATCCACTAAGGCATCAATAATACGTTTGCCAGGGAAGGTATAGCGTGTGAGCACCCAAGCAGTGAGTAGTCCGAACACAGCATTAATTGAAGCGCCAATCAGTGATGCGCCAAAGGTGAGCTTGTAAGACGCAACAACTCTTGGTGAAGCAACCGCCACCCAAAACTCGTGCAGACTTAAAGCGCTGGTTTTAATGAAAGCAGCTGAAAGTGGGATGAGCACAATTAAGCTTAAATAAAAGATGGTGAACCCTAAGGAAAGATTAAACCCAGGGAGTACGTTGTGATGTTTTTTTGCCATAAATTGCCGCATCTAACTAAATAAGTTGTGCGTAATTTATCAGACTTCATTATCAATATTAAATAATGAATGATGATATTGATATTCTTATTTGTTATATAAAAATATCAGCAGATTGATTGGTGTCAAGTGCTTTTGGAGGTTGATCTTGCCAAGGGGGGCTGCTTAGTTACCAAATAACATATTGAGTAACATCAGTAAGCCAATGAATAAGGACAATAATGAAAACATAAGCATACGGATAAGATTTGGGATTTTGTCATGAAGCCATCTGCCTAAAAACATGCCGCTGAGCATCGAAATTGTAAAAGGCAGCGCGATCGACCATAAGATAGTTCCATTGCCCGCGTAGCTTATAGTGCTGGCGATCGAGACCAAAGCAATGACCGCAAGAGAGGTCGCAGTGATTATCTTCGTTTCTAAGTTTGAAATTCGTTGCAGTGTCGGCACAATAATGAAGCCACCTCCCACGCCGAGCAATCCCGACAAGAACCCGGAAAGTCCACCAGTAGATATTAGGCTGACAGTGCAATGAGCGGTCCAAAATAGTTTAGATGTGGCTGGATGCAATGCACAGGCAGGCTCTATTTTTTTAACGAGATTTTTCCCATTGATGGTCTCAGTGCGATTCGTTATCAAAAGGGGAGAGACGTTCATGTTTTTGAATGATCGCCATGCAACAACGAATAGAACTGCAGAAAATAGCATTGCCAGCGTTTGTTCACTGAGATGGTGCGCAACATATACACCAATAGGCGCGCACAGTATCCCAAATGTCGCCAAGATCCCTGCTGCTTTGTATCGGACTATGCCGGCTCTGAGGCCTATTAATGCAGCAATGCCTGCTGAGATTGAAATGGCGATCAGTGAAATGGGGGCGGCTTCTATCATTTTGATATCTAAAAAAAGAACCAAAAGGGGCAAGGAGAGAATTGCACCACCAGCGCCAGTCAGCGCTAATACCAAGCCAATAAATAGTCCCAGCAATATCGTAATAAGGATAGGGTCAATCATTGTTGATCTAACATGGAATTGTTTGGGAGTGCCTCTGAGTTCAATGCTAAGTCCTTGTCTATTTTGTTGGGTATCGAAGGGCTTAGGCAGCCTGTGGCGACGCTACTTTTCCGCATGCCTGATTGGCAGGCACTGCGACGTCGATATATTTGGGGTAGGCTAACTTAAGCTCGCTCATCAAATTAATGAAGGCTTCGCGACTTCGGTTATTTCCCAGGCGCTTATTATTTTTACGCTCTTCCCCCACGGTTGATTGGGTGTTGCCGTTGTAATCATGCCCAGGATAAATAATGACATCGTCATTCAAGCTAAAAATCTTGGCATGAATGCTGTCATAGAGCTTTCCAGCATCGCCACTTTGGAAATCCGTGCGGCCACACCCGCCAATCAACAATGAGTCTCCTGTAAATATGCGGTCTCCTGCAAAGAAGCTAATGCAGCCATTGGTATGGCCAGGCGTGTATCGGACCTCTAAATCAAGGCTGCCAACTATGAGATGAACGCCATCAGTCACCAATAAGTCACCGCACATTGCGCCAGCATCACGATGTACAACGCTTTTACTGCCTAGTTTTTGTCTCAGAATGTCTGCAGCTGTCACATGGTCTGCATGCACATGCGTTTCGAGTGTGTAAACTAACTTCAAATCTTGTGCATCTAGTTTTTTTAGGTACTTAGGCACTTCAGATTCAACTGTATCAATCAGCACCGCTTGCTTGGTTTTTTCACAAGCCAGTAAATAGGTAAACGTGCAGGTTTCCGTCTCAAAGAATTGTTTAAAAATCATCTTGCTCTCCGATCGATTTTATTTTTAGCGTTGGGCGACTTATTGCGTAGCTTGAAGAGAAAAAATAAGCGCTTCATTTGCTGCCGCCTCTTGGCTCATTTGGCTTGCAATTTGTCCGCAAACTAAATTACATAAATCATAAATGCGTTGGTCTGCGATGGTGTAATACGCTTTTGTGCCGCGGGCTTCGCGCTTAATGAGCCTTGAGGCGGTGAGTAAAGTCAGATGTTTCGATACATTCGCCTGTGTGCCGCCTGAGATTTCAACAAGCGCGGTTACGTTCTTTTCACCATCTCTTAAGCCATTTAAAATCTTGAGCCGCATAGGCTCTGCCAAGGCTTGAAAGTATTTGGCAAGTTGAATAAAAGCTTGGTCATCTAACTGCATCATTAAAATATCTTTGGATAAAAGTATTAATCTATAATACATGAGTATATAGTTATATATAAATATATTTAATACACACACATCACTGCTTAATTTAAACTGTCACTAAAAAGTACTTGGGAGTTCACGATGTCCGTTACCATTGATTGGGTCAATTTCACACCCAGCAACGCCTTTTTTGGGGGGCTGCTGATAGGGTTGGGCGCTAGTTTGTTAGTAGTTTTTAGGGGCAAGATTGCTGGTATCAGCGGAATTCTTGGCGGGTTAATTGATATGGATAGTACTGCTAATAGCCATCGCCTTTGGAGAGGGCTTTTCCTGATTGGCCTGCTTGTCTCAAGTTTTGTTTATCAACTATTTGCGCCTTTGCCTGAATCAAGCATATCCGCCTCTTTAAGCACCTTAATCGTCGCTGGTCTCTTGGTAGGCTTTGGCACGCGGATGGGATCGGGTTGCACTAGCGGGCATGGCATATGCGGATTAAGCCGTCTATCACTTAGATCTTTAATTGCGACAATCAGCTTTATGTTTTCGGGCTTTGTCGTTTGCTACTTATTTCTCCATGTTTTAAGGATGAGTTAAACATGAAAAATATCATGACATTACTATCTGGAATAGTTTTCGGGCTCGGTTTAATTATCTCCGGTATGACCAACCCAGCTAAAGTAATTGGATTCCTGGATATTACAGGCGCATGGGATCCAAGCTTGATGTTTGTGATGATTGGCGGAATAGCTGTTGCCTTTGTTGGATTTAAGTTCGTACAAGATAAAACCCAAGCTATGTTTGATGAACCTATTCATTTGCCAGGCACAACGCACATCTCCAAAGAGCTTGTGATTGGCAGTCTATTGTTTGGTGCTGGCTGGGCATTGGCTGGTTTTTGCCCGGGCCCTGCATTGGTGACCATGGGGGCAGGCTACAAAGAAGCGTTTATTTTTGTGATAGCAATGATAGTCGGTATGACTATTCACGATCATCTTTTCAAGGCCTGCAGAAAATAAAAAAAGGTGGCTTGATTATTATTCAAGCCACCTGTTGTTTCCTGATTTCTTAATTACTTCTGGTAGATTTCATCAAAAGTACCGCCATCTGAAAAGTGCGTTTTTTGCGCCTTTTGCCAGCCGCCAAATACTTCATCAATCTTCACTAAATTCACTTTTGGGAATGATTTTTCGTATTTTTTAGCCACAGACTCTAAGGTTGGGCGGTAGTAGTTTTGTGCTGCGATTTCTTGGCCTTCATCAGAGTACAAGTACTCTAAATATGCGGTTGCTACGGCACGGGTTTTACGTTTATCGACCACTTTATCCACCACAGTCACGGTTGGCTCAGCCAAGATTGATAGTGAAGGCACTACAATCTCAAACTTGTCTGGACCTAACTCTTTTTGTGCCAAGAATGCTTCGTTTTCCCAAGCGAGCAATACATCGCCAATTCCGCGTTCTACAAACGTCGTAGTAGAGCCGCGCGCGCCAGTATCTAGTACAGGTACATTCTTAAAGAGCTTCGCAACGAACTCTTTTGCTTTCGCTTCATCGTTGTTGTTGTTTTTTAGTGCGTATGCCCAAGCAGCGAGGTAGTTCCAACGAGCGCCGCCTGATGTTTTTGGGTTAGGGGTAATCACAGAAACGCCTGGCTTAATCACATCATTCCAATCCTTAATTTTCTTAGGGTTGCCTTTGCGTACTAAGAAAACAATAGTTGAAGTGTATGGCGCGCTGTTATGACCTAAACGCTTTTGCCAATCTTTGGGAATGAGTTTGCCTTTTTCGTAAAGTTGGTCAACGTCGTAAGCAAGTGCAAGTGTTGCCACGTCGGCATCCAAGCCATCAATAATCGCGCGGGCTTGTTTGCCTGAGCCGCCATGTGATGCCTTAACTGTTACGTTGTCGCCAGTTTTTGCTTTCCAATAGCTAGCAAAAGCTTTGTTGTAATCTTGATAAAGCTCACGTGTTGGATCGTAAGAAACGTTTAGTAACGTGATATCAGCTGCTTGCGCAATTGGTGCGAGCACCAATGCAGTTAGCAGGCTAATGTGAAGTAATGATTTTTTCATGATTTTTCCTTTAGCTTGTTTGAGTTAAATTAAAAGGTGACTTGGAATCGGGCTAAGACTGCTTTTTCATCTGGGCGGTCTGCGACAATTCGAGTTCCGGTTGCTACATCAGCACCTGTGCCTGTTGCAGTGTTTCCTGAAATTGAACCACCATCAAAAGAGGTTTGGGCATAATTGACAGCGATTTTTGCATTTTGATTCAGATACCAGTTTGTGCCGATGGTCCAAGTCTTAGCGGCTTTTGCACTGAGGGTGCCGTCAGCGTAGGCGCCATTTAAAGCCACGTTTGCAGGTGCAGTTCCACCTGTACCATAGTTTTCTCCGGCTACATTACCAGCACCATTTTTAAACGTATTGCTATCAAGATTAATTTCGCTGTAACGCGCCACTAGCTCCCATGCGCCCCAGCCGCCTTTGTCCAAATCGAAATCATTCTTAGGTTTGACACCTTTGAATGAAGCATCTTCGCCTGTAATCAGGTAAGTCACGCCAATATTAAATGCATCGTGCTCTAGTTGCTTTTTAGTACCAGCTAGAATTGGAAGTTCAGCATTGGTTGTCGTTCCGGCACCGCGGTCTGTTAATGAAACGTCTTGATAAACACGCGCATATTCTGTGATTAAGCCAAATGGACCATTGTAGTAATAAGCCTGAGGCGAAACTCTAAGACGTTTGCCATCTGCGACAACGTTATTGCCATATCTGAAGAAAGTATTTTGGCCCTCAGTCACGTAGCTTGGTAAGCCATTACGTGTTGCATCAGCAGCTGTGGTATCTGTCCAGTTCAGGTTTTGCTCGCCCTTGAAGTCGGTATAAGTGCCACCAAGTCCAAAGCCTAAGCCAGATAGCGCTGAAATATCATCTTTGAACGGCGTTGCGAATAAGCGAGCAGTATATTCACGTTCTCCATTATAAGATGCGCCGGTTGTGATGTTACCGCCATCTGCCACGCCGTTAACGATACCAAAAGCGTAATCAAGTTTCTTATCGAACAGTGAGCCATATACCGCCACACCTAAGTCACGGTTAGGCAGAATTGCATTAGTCACATAACTGCGCTCGAGGAACTTAATATCACCGCCACCTTGCAAACGCTCCAGGCCAACAAAGCTTTTGAACTTACCAGCCTTAAGATTAAAGGCTGGGTTTAAGTTTGCATCTACATAAGCATCGACTACTGATGCACTCCCACCGCCAAATTCAGGCGTAAAACGGAAGCCGTACTTATCGTTAATTTTGCCTTCAATAGTAGGGCGAACGCGACGAAGCAAAGATGAACTATCAGCATCATTAAAGCCATCGTCTGCAATATTTCCCGCACGGTTTCTTGATCTTGATCGAACGTCATTAGCCCCATCGATAAATTCACGATGATCTGCCTGAATAAGGCCTCTGAATTTAATTTCGTTTTTGCCATCAGCTGAAGCAAAAGAGAAGCCACCACTGCCGGCTTTTACAACAGGCGTTTCTTTTTTCTTGGCGGCAGCTGCTTCTTCAGCAAGTTCGCTTTTGCGGTCTAGTACTTTGATTTTTTGATCTAGCTCTTGCACCAATTGGCGCAGTTTTTCTAGTTCATCGCTATCATTAGCTAAGGCTTGGCCTGACAATGTAAGGCCGACGAATAGGGGTGCAATGAGCACCGGGATTAGTTTTTTCTTAATGTGCATGTTAACTCCAGGGTTATCTAAATGTTTTTTTTGCTTGGGTAACGTTCAGACGTCTGATCAGTTACTATCTTGTAGAATTTTTGCCGCTGATTTTTCAGTGGGCGTTATTGGGTTGTTTGTTGAATCAGTGAATCTCACTTTTTCGCGCTTTTCGATTTGTGTCACACGGCCCTCATGGACGGTAATTTCAACCGAGCCAAAACGCAGCGAGTTAATCGCTGACAAAAGCGCTTGTACTAAGCTACTGTTTTGTTTGTTTGCTGTTTCAGTGCTCATTTGATTCACCTTTTCATCTTGCCTTGCTGCGAATGACGAGCACTTTATCAACGTTATTTAATAATTAAAAATACTTATTATTTATAAATAAATAACCAAATAGAATATAAGGGGCGTGTGACGAACTTAATAAGATGATGGCTGGTCTGAAAAACGAGCATCTATGTGCAACGCAATTAATGAGGCGATGCCAGCTATAATGTAATGCTGTTGAGGAGAGTTAAAACGTGCGAATTTTTAAACTAAGAAACCTATCATTGAGCCTGTTGCTGGGCTTGTCTTTCTCGCCTTTGGCCATGTCGGCGGAGGTTCAAGAGTTTAAGTTAGATAATGGTCTAAAGATTGTGGTGCAAGAGGACCATCGAGCACCAGTGGTTGTGTCTCAAGTGTGGTATCGCGCTGGGGCTTTAGACGAAGTGAATGGCAAAACTGGGGTAGCACATGTGCTAGAGCACATGATGTTTAAGGGCACTAAAGCGGTGCCTGCAGGAAAATTTTCACGTTTAATTGCTGCGGCCGGCGGTAAGGAAAATGCGTTTACTGCCCAAGACCAAACGACTTACTTTCAGCAACTAGAAAAATCTAATTTGCCGCTTTCAATGAAACTTGAAGCCGATCGTATGGCAAACTTAAATTTAACGGATGAAGAGTTTGCGAAAGAAATTAAAGTAGTGATGGAAGAGCGTCGCTGGCGCACTGAGGATAAACCTCAATCCAAAGTGACTGAACAATTTAATTCAACTATTTATCATGTACATCCCTATGGTCGTCCTGTTGTGGGCTGGATGAACGACCTCGAGAATATGACGGCGGATGATGCGCGCGAATGGTACAAAACTTGGTATGCGCCAAACAACGCCACCTTGGTGGTGGTGGGTGATGTGAACGCACAAGAGGTGCTCAAGCTAGCAAAGCAATATTTTGGTCCGCTTAAACCGCATGCACTCCCAGCGCGAAAGCCACAAGTGGAGCCTGAACAAAAGGGTGAGCGTCGCGTAGTAGTGAAAGCACAAGCAAAGCTGCCATACGTATTGATGGGTTTTCATGTGCCATCACTCCAAGATGCGGATAAAGACGTTGAGCCTTATGCGCTGGAGATATTAGCTGGGGTACTTAATGGCAACGCATCTGCACGCTTAAATCAAAATCTCGTCCGCCAAAGCCAAATTGCAGTAGACGTGGATGCGGCCTATGACATGGTGCAACGTGGTCGTCAGTCAATCTTTGTGCTGGATGCTACGCCTTCAGAAGGCAAGTCAGTCGCGGAGCTAGAAGCCGCGATTTTGAATGAAATTGAAAAGATCAAAACAGGCGGTGTCACGGAAGAAGAGTTGCAGCGCGTCAAAGCGCAAGTGATTGCGGCGGATGTTTATCAACGCGATTCGATGTTCTACCAAGCCATGCAAATTGGTAATTTAGAAACGGCTGGATTCTCTTGGCGTATCCTGAAGGGCTACCCTGCAAAACTTCAAGCAGTGACTGCTGAGCAAGTGCAAGCGGTGGCAAAGAAGTACTTCAACAAAGACAATTTAACGGTCGCGACGCTAGACCCTCAACCTATCGACCCTAATGACAACACCCCGAAAGGAAAGCCACATGTTCACTAAATCGCTTATTCGTGGCTTAGGCTTTACGCTAATTGGCCTATTGGCTTCTCTGCAAGCACAGGCAGGCTTAAAAATACAGCAATGGCAAACAAGTCGTGGTGCAGAAGTCTATTTTGTCGAAAATCATGATTTGCCGATTATCGACATTAGTACGAACTTTTATGCAGGAAGTGCGCGTGATGATGCATCTAAACTTGGTGTTGCTGGTATTACTCGTCATTTAATGACGTTGGGCGCAGCTGGCTTAACCGATGAAAAAATCTCTAAACAGTTTGCTGATATTGGCGCGCAATTAGGCGGCGGCATTGATGATGATAAGTCCAGTGTAAAGCTTCGTACTTTAAGCAGTGCCCTTGAGCGAGACAAAGCCTTGGACTTGTATACCAAGATTTTGCAAAAACCTGACTTTCCTGAAGATGTATTAGCGCGTGAAAAAGCGCGTGTGATTGCAGGGCTGAAAGAGGCAGCAACGCAACCAGAGACCATCGCGGATAAAGCTTTTAGCAAAGCTTTATTTGGTGCGCATCCTTACGGTTTCAATTCAGAGCCTGAGCAGATCGATCAAATAAAACGTGATGATGTGCAAAAGTTTTACCGCACTTACTACGGTGCTCAAGGTGCGGTAATTGCTTTAATTGGTGATATCAGTCGTGAGCAAGCCGCACAAATTGCGGAAAAAATCTCATTGGACCTGCCTCAGGCTGAGAAGCCAAAGCCATTAGCCTCTGTGATTTATCCTAACTCCGCCAATGAGCAGCGTATCGCCCACCCTGCAACGCAAGCCCACATCTTGCTTGGTTACCCAGGCATAAAGCGTGGTGATGCCGACTTTTTCCCACTGTATGTTGGTAATTATGTGTTGGGTGGTGGCGGCTTTGTTTCACGCTTAACCGAAGAAGTACGTGAGAAGCGTGGTTTGGTGTATAGCGTCTACAGCTACTTCATGCCGATGGCGGAATTAGGTCAGTTTCAAGTTGGCCTGCAAACCAAGCGTGAGCAAGCCGATGCGGCACTGGCTTTGGTACGTGAAACCTTAGATAAATTCATCAAAGATGGTGTGACAGATGCAGAATTAAAAGCCGCGAAACAAAATCTTGTCGGCGGCTTCCCAATGCGCATTGACAGCAATGGTAAGATTTTGGATTACCTTGCGTTGATTGGTTTTTATCATTTGCCGATGACCTATCTAGATGACTTTAATGAAAATCTAAATAAGGTTACAAAGGCGCAAATTAAAGACGCATTTAGTCGGCGCATTCATCCTGAAAAAATGGTCACGGTAGTGGTGGGTGGCGACTCATAAATTGAGCAGAAAAGCAAATAACACGGTTCGAATTAATGCAGGGGATTGGCGCAGTCGTCTGCTCAAGTTCCCTGATGTAGATGGCTTACGCCCAACACCTGACAGAGTGCGCCAGACTGTTTTTAATTGGCTGGGGCAAACGCTTCATGGGTTAAGCTGTTTGGACTTGTTTGCGGGCACGGGGGTGATGGGCTTTGAGGCTTTGTCGCGTGGTGCCACGCAAGTGGTCTTGATAGAGAAGTCACGCGCTGCTTATCAAGCCTTAGTGGACAATAAAACGACGTTAAAAGCGACCAATGCCCAAGTGCTTAACGTCGATGCCTTGCAATTCCTCAAGCAAAATCAGCAAAAATTCGACGTGATTTTTGCAGATCCCCCATACCATCAAGGCTTGTTAGATCAAGTATTGCCGCTTATCAAAACAGCGTTATCAGAAGATGGTTTGGTGTATGTTGAAGCTGAGTTTGCGCTAACTGATAACGCCGACTGGCAAGTCTATAAGTCAGGCAAGGCCGGCAATGTTTTCTATCATTTATTAAAAACCGCCACTTAGTAAAACCTCCAGAGCCTGTTAGAATTGGGCTATTGACCTCACACCACTGGTCGCAATTCGGTTGATGCTATGCAAAACAATCTAAAAGTCGTTTATCCAGGTACGTTTGACCCTATCACGATGGGGCACGAAGATATTGTGCGCCGTGCTGCAAGCTTGTTCTCTGAAGTGACTGTGGCGGTCGCGAGCAACCCAGGTAAAAAGCCATTTTTTGATTTGAATGAGCGCGTTGAAATGGCGAGCCATGTGCTTAAAGATTGCCCTAACGTTAAGGTGATTGGTTTTTCAGGCTTACTGATGCAGTTTGTACAAGACCAAGGCGCCCGTGTGGTGATTCGTGGCCTGCGAGCGGCTTCAGATTTTGAATATGAATTTCAATTGGCAGGTATGAACCGCAAGCTTTATCCGCAAGTGGAGTCTGTGTTTTTAACCCCATCCGAACAATTCATGTTTATTTCTTCAAGCTTAGTACGCGAAGTGGCCATGCTGGGCGGAGATGTCACACAATTCGTTTCACCGCATATCCAAGCATGTATTAATACCAAGTTGAAAAAGTAATAGAAAGTTAACAGGTTTACGTATGGCGTTAATGATTACCGATGAATGCATCAATTGCGATGTGTGTGAACCAGAATGCCCGAATGGTGCGATTTATCAAGGCGAGTCTATCTATGAGATCGACCCCAACTTATGTACTGAGTGTGTCGGGCATTACGATAAGCCGCAATGCCAAAAAGTTTGCCCAATAGACTGCATTCCGCTTAACCCTGATGTGGTTGAAACTCAAGCGCAGTTGCAAGAAAAATATCAACGCCTAATGGCGACTAAGTAATTTTTTATATTGAAAGGAAGTCATGATGCGCATGCTACATACCATGTTACGTGTGGGTAATTTAGAAAAATCCATTCAGTTTTATACTGAAATTTTAGGCATGAAAGTGCTGCGTCAGCATGATTTCCCAGATGGAAAATTCACATTAGCATTTGTTGGCTATGGCGATGAAAAAGACCATACCGTATTAGAACTCACTTACAACTATGGTGTAGAAAGTTACGATATGGGCAAGGCCTATGGACATGTGGCGATTGAAGTGGATGATGCCTATGCGACCTGTGAACAAGTCAAAAAAGCCGGCGGTAAAGTGGTGCGTGAAGCTGGACCGATGATGCACGGCACGACTGTGATTGCTTTTGTAGAAGACCCTGATGGCTATAAAGTGGAGTTCATTCAAAAAGGGACATATGGCGTGTGAATAATCCGCTTTAGCGGATATATTCCACGGACAAGACCCCTGCGGTCTTTCAGCTTCAACTTCTGAAATTTATAGTTAATAAAAAAGCCTGCTGATGCAGGCTTTTTTATTAACACTACTTTTAATTATTCAAAGAAGTCTTTCACTTTATCTAACCAACCTTTAGCACGCGGGCTGTGCTTTTCTGAATCTTGTTGATTGATCGCCTCTAACTCGCGCAATAATTCGCGTTGTTTTTCGTTGAGTTTGACTGGCGTTTCAACCACAACATGCACCATTAAATCGCCATTTTGATTGCTTCGAAGTGGCTTGATTCCCTTGCCACGTAGTCTAAATGTCGCCCCTGTTTGAGTTTCTGCAGGAATTTTCATTTTTGCATGACCATCGAGCGTCGGGATTTCAATCTCACCGCCAAGCGCCGCAGTCGTGAAGCTAATCGGCATTTCACAATGTAAATCGCCACCTTCACGTTGGAAGATTTCGTGTTGTTTTAGGTGCACAACCACATACAAGTCACCCGTCGGGCCGCCATTGACGCCAGCTTCACCTTCGCCTGTTAAGCGAATACGATCTCCTTCATCCACGCCTGATGGAATTTTCACCGATAAGGTTTTGTGCTCTTTAACACGTCCATCACCATGGCAGCTTGGGCATGGGTCTTTGACCATGCGACCGCTACCATGACATTTTGGACAGGTTTGTTGCACGGAGAAAAAGCCTTGTTGCATACGCACTTGGCCGTGACCTTGGCAGGTGGTACATGTGACTGGCGATGTGCCTGCTTTAGCGCCTGTGCCATTACAAGGTGAACATTTAGACATGACTGGAATACGGATTTTGGTCTCTGTGCCGCGCGCAGCATCTTCGAGTGAGATTTCCATGTTGTAACGCAAGTCGGCACCGCGATAAACATTAGAGCGACGACCACCACCTCCGCCACCACCAAAGATGTCGCCAAAAATGTCACCGAAAGCATCGCCAAAATTACCAAAGCCAGCACCGCCAGGACCAGGGCCTGCGCTAGGATCGACGCCTGCATGGCCATATTGGTCATAAGCACCACGCTTTTGGTCGTCAGAGAGCATTTCATAAGCTTCTTTGGCTTCTTTGAATTGCTCCTCCGCTTTTGGATTGTCTGGATTGCGGTCAGGGTGATACTTCATCGCAAGTTTGCGATAAGCTTTTTTAATTTCTTCTGCTGAAGCATCTCGGTTGACACCAAGTACTTCGTAATAATCACGTTTTGCCATTATTCTGTCGCTTATAAGGTTGGGCTAAAAATGCATGTAAAAATGCAAGAAAGCACACCCACGCTTTTGACGAGGATGTGCTTATCTTTACCAATAAAAAAGATTATTTTTTATCAGACTTTACTTCTTCAAACTCAGCATCGACCACTTCAGCATCAACTGTTTTTTCGCCTTGTGGTTGCGCTTCAGCACCGCCAGCTTGCTGAGCTTGTTGCTCAGCGTAAACTTTTTCGCCTAGCTTTTGTGATGCTTCCATTAATGCATTCGTTTTAGCTTCAATCGTTTCTTTGTCACCCTCTTTTAGCACATCTTCAACATCTTGAACTGCCGCTTCAATTTTCGCTTTTTCGTCAGCATCCAATTTGTCGCCGTGCTCTGTTAACGATTTTTTCACACTGTGAATCATGCCGTCTGCTGCGTTACGCGCATCAACCAACTCACGCAATGCTTTGTCTTCATCGGCATGCGCTGCTGCATCTTCTTCCATGCGTTTGATTTCTTCTTCAGACAAGCCTGAGTTTGCCTTAATCGTGATTTTGTTCTCTTTGCCAGTGGCTTTATCTTTTGCAGATACATGCAAGATACCGTTAGCATCAATATCAAAAGTCACTTCAATTTGTGGCATGCCACGCGGTGCTGGAGGAATGTCGCTCAAGTTAAATTGACCCAAGCTCTTATTGCCAGATGCCATTTCACGTTCACCTTGCAACACTTGAATGGTCACAGCGTTTTGGTTGTCTTCAGCTGTTGAGAACACTTGTGATGCCTTAGTTGGAATCGTTGTGTTCTTTTTGATGAGTTTAGTCATCACGCCGCCCATGGTCTCAATACCGAGTGACAATGGCGATACGTCTAACAACAACACGTCTTTTACATCGCCTTGCAATACGCCGCCTTGAATTGCTGCGCCAACAGCCACCGCTTCATCAGGGTTGACGTCTTTACGTGCTTCTTTACCGAAAATCTCTTTTACTTTTTCTTGCACTTTGGGCATACGGCTTTGACCGCCCACCAAAATTACATCGCCGATTTCATCGATGCTTACGCCAGCGTCTTTTAGGGCTGTGCGACAAGGTGCAATCGTGCGTTCAATCAAATCTTCAACCAAAGATTCAAATTTAGTACGGGTAATTTTCACGACCAAATGTTTAGGGCCAGAAGCATCTGCAGTGATGTAAGGCAAGTTCACTTCAGTTTGTTGTGCTGAAGAGAGTTCAATCTTCGCTTTTTCAGCCGCTTCTTTTAGACGTTGCTTAGCAAGCAAGTCATTACGCAAATCAAGGCCGTTCTCTTTCTTGAACTCATCAGCCAAGAAGTCAATCATGCGATTATCAAAGTCTTCACCGCCCAAGAACGTGTCGCCATTGGTTGAAAGTACTTCAAATTGGTGCTCGCCATCGATGCTTGAAATCTCAATGATAGACACGTCAAATGTACCGCCACCCAAGTCATACACTGCAATCTTGCGATCACCTTCTTGTTTGTCTAGGCCAAATGCTAATGCCGCTGCAGTTGGTTCGTTGATGATACGTTTAACATCTAGGCCAGCGATACGGCCGGCATCTTTTGTTGCTTGACGTTGGCTGTCGTTGAAGTACGCAGGCACGGTAATTACTGCCTCTGTCACTTCTTCGCCTAAGTAGTCTTCCGCAGTTTTCTTCATTTTGCGTAAAACTTCAGCAGAAATTTGCGGTGGTGCCATTTTTTGCCCACGCACTTCTACCCATGCATCACCATTGTCGGCTTTTGCGATTGAGTAAGGCATTAGATTGATGTCTTTTTGAACTTCTTTTTCGTCAAAACGGCGACCGATTAAACGCTTAACCGCGAACAATGTGTTCTTAGGGTTGGTCACTGCTTGGCGCTTAGCTGGCGCGCCAGTTAAAATTTCGCCATCATCTTGGTAAGCGATGATAGATGGTGTAGTGCGCCCGCCTTCAGCGTTTTCAATCACGCGTGGCTTGCCACCTTCCATGACGGCCACGCAAGAGTTGGTGGTGCCTAAGTCAATACCGATAATTTTACCCATGAGATATTCCTCTTTAAATAATTAGTTAATTCAAAATTTCTATGTACTGTTAATGGGGCTAAGTTTTGATCTTTCAAGACCCCATTTTGAAAAGTTCTATTCTTTTGCTTTGACGACCATCACTAAAGCAGGGCGCAGAACGCGTTCATTCAATGTGTAGCCTTTTTGCAAAACGCTATGCACGGTATTTGGTTCACCTTCGGCTTCAATGGCGCTAATTGCTTGATGTTTGTTTGGATCAAACTTTTCACCAACCGGGTTTACTTCAGCGATATTGAATTTTTCGAATACGCTAAATAGCTGTTTTGAAGTTAATTCAACACCGTCTTTGTAGCTTTCAAGCGTGGCATTCGCCACACCAAGCGCAGCATCTAAGCTGTCTTTAACTGCTAACAATTCACCAGAGAATTTTTCAAGCGCATATTTGCGCGCTTTGTCGATGTCGTCAGTCGCGCGGCGGCGGATATTTTCGCCTTCGGCTTTGGCATACAGCACAGCAGCTTGTTGCTCCACTAATTGCGCTTCTAGCTCCGCAATGCGCGCTTCAGGCGTTTTTTCTGTTTCAACAGAAGCTTCGGTTGTATTTTCAGCTTCAGGAGTTTGGTTTTGGTCTTCTTGCGACATAAAAATCCCTTATTTTTAGTGATTTGTTTTTACGATAAGTTGCTAAATGGGGATGATGTGGATGATTACAAGAGCAAAAATTAAATTTTGCTGATAATTTTTAAGCGAGATTAGTTTCGAACTTTATAACGGTCATAAATCCACATGTACTGCGAAGGGCACTGCGCTATGGTGTTCTCAATTGCTTGATTGAGTAATTCAGGTGTGTTGATGCCACCTTCAGGAATCGGCTTAATATGAATGTGGTAGCCACGTCCATTTGGCAATCGCTCACCAAAGGCCATGAGCACTTGCGCACCAGATTTTTGTGCAAGTTTCGATGCGAGTGTCATGGTGTAAGCTGGGCGTCCAAAAAATGGCGCCCATTCGCCTTCCCCTTCATATGGCGCTTGATCGGGCAAAATCCCAATCGCCTCACCACGTTTTAAGGCTTGAAGTAATAGCTTCACGCCTTGCGCATTAGCTGGTGCCAGGCTCACTTTGCCGCGTTGACGCCCTTGATTAATAAGCGGCATCAGCCAACTTTGTCTGGGGGGGCGGAATAATACGGTGATCGGGTGAAATTGCCCGTAGTAAAGTGAAGTAATTTCAAAGCATCCCAAGTGAGGCGTTAGAAATATAATGCCTTTGCCTTTACTTAAGCCTGATTCAACGTGCTCCCAGCCAGTGCAGCCTTGATACCATGGTGATAGTCTGGAGTAATCTTTAAACCAAATAGCAAAGGTTTCTAAGAAGGCTTTGCCTGTTTCACTAATGTTGCGGTGTAATGTTTTTTTGAGGCTGACGCTATCTTTTGTTAACTGGCTTAGCTTTAGGTTTGTGTTGATTAAGTGAGCGTATTTTTGGTAACTTAAATAGCTTAACCAGCCCAGTGCAGAGCCTAATAAGTGCACAACCCATAATGGCAGCTTTGCGAGCAGTTTTAGCATGTATGCCAATATTTGGTGATTCAACATTAGAACGTTCCTAGCCTATCAAATGCACTAAACACTTCGCTAGGTTCAGGCATGCGACCTTTTCCACCTAAATTAATCGCAAGTGCATTTTGGCCACCATAAGCACCATTCAAATCAGGATGTGTGTCTGTATAAATGGCAATTGTTGGAACGTCCATTGCCACTGCAAGATGGACTAGGCCCGTGTCTACACCCACAGCTGCTTGTGCGCCCGCGGTAATATGGGCAAGCGTTGTGATACTGGACTTCGGCAACACAACGGCTTGTGGCACATGTGTGGCAATAATGTTGGCGCGACTTTTTTCAGTATCACTCGCCCATGGCAAGCAGAGGGTGATGCCTTTTTTGGCCAATAAAAGACCTAAAGAAACCCAATGGCCCATCGGCCATAGTTTTGAATCACGACTGGTCGCATGAAAAGCCATGACGTACTTTTCAGGCAATTGCATATCAATTTTTTTAACCAGTTCGTTTCTTGGCAGTCCAAAGTTTGGCGCGCTTGTCGGCACTCTAAAATTGAGTGCTAATGCAGTTAACTGGCGATTACGCTCAACAGCATGTTGTGTTCGCGAGATAGCGAAGCGGTGGTGATATAAAAAACCAGCTAGTCTCTCGCGCGCAGTGCTCGGACTTTGGCCATAGCGTTTTCCATTAGCCAGACAGCCAATTAACGCGCTTTTTAGAAGCGATTGAGTATCAATAATGAAGTCGTAGTGCGTGCTTTTTAAGGCGAGCTTAAACGCTTTAATTTCCAGCCAAGTTTTTTTGCTAAATACATGTTTGCGCCAGCGGCGAATAGCGACTGGGATGACCCTGTTAATCTGAGGATTAAGCCTCAGCATATCTGTAAAGCCCTCCTCAACCACCCAATCAATCTGAGCGCTAGGAAACTCTGCATGGATGTCAGCGATGATGGGGAGGTTGTGAATCACATCACCCATGGATGAGGTTTTGACGATGAGGATACGCAAGGAATGTAATTTTCTGTGAAGATGCGTCTATTTTAACGCTTAAGAAGCCTTAAGAGGATAGCGTTCTTTAAGTCGCTCGAAAACTTGCTGGGCTGAGATCGAGTTCATGCAAGGGGAGGCGCTTTGGCAGGTTACAAATTGTGAGCTTTCAGCTAGGCAAGTGCATGGGCTACTCATGGCTAACTCATGATCTTTGTAAATCGGAGCTGCGTGGCGCACTGAATCTGCTGTGCCAAATAGCCCAATTACCTTAACCCCCAGGCCTGCAGCAAAATGTAGTGGCCCTGTGTCACCAGAAATTACAAGTTTTGCTTGGTCTAGCACAGATAAGTACATTGCCAAATCATTCACTGGGGGTAATTCAAAAGCATCTGGCAATGCTTTCTTTAGTTCTGCAATAAGATTTCGCTCGCGCTCGTTAGGCCCCGCTGAAAAAGCGATTTTGTAGCCAGCCTTAGTCGCTAATTGATAAAACTCAACCCAGCGCGCAATCGGCCATTCTTTTTTCTCTTGAGATGTACCTAAATGGCAGATGATCTGGTGATCTTGCAATAATTGCTTAGCTTGAGAGGCTAATAATGGATTGGCAACAATTAACATTTGAGGTGCTGTTGTTTCAGATGTGCCCATCAAGAGCCTCAACATTTTTAAATGTCGTTTAACCCAAGAAGTAGGAAGTAAGCTGGTTTGTATGGTTCGGGTGTAAGCTAGCTTTTGTAATAAAGTAAGTTGGTGCTCTATGGCTGAAACTCTAGATTTTGCACCCACCAAAAGGCTTAAAATACTTCCTCTGTCATTGCCAACAAAGTCGACCGAAAGGTCAAATTTTTCTTTACGTAGTGCTTGCACAAAAGGCAGTGACTCTGAGAGCTTAGCTTTGCCTCTCTTACGTGGGAAAGCCCAAGTTTTTGTGATGAATGGTAGATGCTCAAATATGGGAGCAACTTCTTTAGCCACTAAAACATGAATTTCTGCTTCAGGGTGTTGGTAATGAAGCGCCTGAAGAGCGGGTGTAATGAAAACGGCATCACCAAGGTATTTAAACTGGATCACTAGAATTTTTTGGATTTTTCTGCTGGGCTTGAATGACTTAAGCATAAATCGATGACTCTATCTTTGCGTTGTGTCTATTATGATATAGACCTCTGCTAACAAAATAAGAAAATTATAAAATAGGTGTTGTAACGAAAGAGATAGGATCTCGTCACATTGATTTTATTGTTGTGATAGCAAGTATAGCTTTAGATGTTTGTAATAAGATGATTCTGCGTTTGCGATTGCTAGGATTAAGCCAGCTTGACCATCTAAAAAACCTAGCTTGATAAAGTATGTTCGAAAAAAAGCCCAAAACCCGTGCGCAAGGGCCTTAGGAAGAGAACTGTTTTTACCATTTGCTAGCATGTCATTTGCAGAGCCTGAGGAGTAACGATTC
Source organism: Candidatus Methylopumilus turicensis (assembly GCF_000953015.1). Lineage (NCBI taxonomy): Bacteria > Pseudomonadati > Pseudomonadota > Betaproteobacteria > Nitrosomonadales > Methylophilaceae > Candidatus Methylopumilus > Candidatus Methylopumilus turicensis. Next base: position 1,311,226 of record NZ_LN794158.1, on the reverse strand, counting down.
ATTTTTTCTAAAACTTCGTGACAGTTTTTGTAGCTATAGTGAATCATATGAGATTTAAGATGGCCGACTCTGAAAGAGGTAGAAAGATTTGCATGAATTTCATGGGTTGTAAATCTTGCGAATCCCCTCTTGAAAAGACGTCTTGTTCTATCAGGCCACCAGCCAGAGTGGTTCATGAATTTTGTGATAAAAAATGATTTTCTCGGAACGTCATAAACCTTGTGTTCTTCATGAGTTATGACGTTAAGTATTTCAGTTTTTAGTTCGGGAGTAATCCGTTCGTCAGCATCTATCGAATAAATCCAGTCGCCTTTAGAAGCATCTATTGCTTTATTCTGCTGTGGGCCATAACCTGGCCAGTCAGTTTCAAGTACCCTTGCTCCTAATTTTTTAGCAATATCTACGGTGTCGTCAGTGCTGCCAGAGTCAACTACTAATACTTCATCTGCGAAGGATGCGCTGATTACGCAGTCACTAATGTTGAGAGCTTCATTTTTTGTGCAAATGACTATGCTTAAGGTATTCTTCAAAATGGTCTTTCTTATATATAGCGCTTAATTTTAGTTTCCCAATTCAATGCATGCTCAATGATTGTTTCTATTTGTTCAAATTTTGGAGTCCAGCCAAGCTTTTCTCTGATCAAAGCTGAGTCAGCAATTAATTGCGTAGGATCGCCATCACGTCGATTCGAAAACTTGAATTTTACTTTTTTCTGAGAAATTTTTTCCACAGCATTCACAACGTCCAAGCACGAGTATCCCTTGCCATTGCCTAAATTAAACTCCATTGATTCATTGCAAGATAGCAACTTTTTCAGTACCAGCAAATGTGCATCACACAGATCTGAGACATGCACATAATCACGTATGCATGTGCCATCTGGCGTTGGGTAATCATTCCCAAAAATATTTAGCTCAAATTCTCCAGACAAGGCTGCAAATATAGTGAGTGGAATTAAATGTGTTTCTGGGGTGTGTCTTTCGCCCAGTTCAGCCTCCGGATCTGCTCCTGCAGCGTTGAAGTAACGTAATATCCCGTATTGAAGCTTGAAGTTTTTGTTCAGTGTGCGTATGAACTCTTCAATAACCAGCTTTGTTTTTCCATAGGGGTTGATTGGGTTTTTTTCATGGGACTCCTTAATCATTTCGGATTGAGGGTGCCCATAAACCGCAGCCGTTGAAGAGAATATTAGTTTTTCTACGTTATGCAAGTGCATTGCATTAAGCAAATTTAATGTCCCGATTACATTGTTTTCGTAATACTTATTTGGGTCTGATACCGATTCAGCTACAGAAATGAGACCTGCAAAATGAATGACGACATCAATGTTTTGTGAGGCAAATAAATGATTTACGGCAACGCTATCCAACAGGTCAATTTCAATGAGGTTGTTTGCTATCAGTTCATGCTTGAAGCCATTCGATAGGTTGTCTACCGTAATAATTGAGAAGCCTTTCCGCTCTAAAAGCTTCACCATATGAGAACCTATATAGCCGCCTCCTCCAGTCACTAAAACAGTCTTCATGTTGTTATTGGTTTGATTTTTCTGAGACATGACCAGCAAGCATTACACCGAGCCAAATAAATATGAAGCGTCCCTCAGTGAATGTTGAAAAATGGGAGCTAAACATGCTGGTCCCACACCAGGCTAGGAGAACTCCCGATCCTAGTATTTTATGTTCTCGAGATGAAGGTTGTTGTAATGAGGCGGTTGCAAGCATATAAAGAAAAGACATTAGGCCGAGTAGGCCGAGCTCCGCAACTATTTTTAAAAATTGATTGTGAGGGTCGTGAAGAATGACCTTTTGCCACTCTGGGGCATTCTGCATTCTTTCTGAATAAGCTTTTTGAAAGCCTCCTAATCCCACTCCCATAAGAGGCTTTTCTTTAATCATTTCGATTGTATTACCCCAAAGCTTTACTCTTTGTCCCATTGACGTTGGTTCGGCAATTTTGTCTACATTCTGCATTTCATTGATTCCCCTTGAAACCCCTTCATGAACTCTTGGGGATATAAAGATAAGGGTTGGAATTAACAATGCAACAAGAATGATAATTGAATTTATTTTTTTGTATGTCATTGCATAACTAACTACAGAAACTATTGTAAGCGTCAGTAAAACAAGATAACCACTCCTGCCTGGCGTGATGAATGAAACATTAATTACTAGCGCCAAAATACCTAATACAAGTATGGTAATTTTTGGTTTTTCTAATTTAGTGGGGGCGATGACTAATTTTGTGAAAATTACAAATGCAGCGATTGAAAAAATCATGCCTTGAGTCGCATGATTTCGGACAAGAACACCAGCCTCCCATCCATGCACTGCGTGATTTGTTAGGAACATTATATAAGACGCGACACAAGCGGCGATGCTAAAAGACATAAAACCTTTGAGTGCCTTTTCCTTCCAGATAGCCTCTTGAAAAAGCACTAAAGATATAGGTAGCAGTATTATTTTACGCCAGCTCCATAGTGAGTTCAGCGCTTCCGTTAGAGGAGCAACACTCCATGTTGTAGAAATCGCAAGTGTCAGAATAAAAACTACAGAGCTCACAAATAGGGGCTGACTTTTACTATTCCAAATCGTTGTTCTAATTTCCTTGGAAGTTATGCAAAAAGCAAATAAAACCATTTCAAATAAATTGCTTAGTGCAGGTGAAAAAAGAATCGCTATTAATTCAAGAATAATTAAGTATCTTGTAATTACAAGGGGGCTTATTTTTTGTTTTTTGAAAAAATTAATCACAACGAGCCTAACTTACAAAATATTTAATTTAAATTTGATTATGGCAATCCATCGCCTAACTACTCTGCGGTGCTTATTCCATTTATATCTTAACATATTGAACAACCACGAGTGTTTTTGTCTATTTAAGTCTAGATGACTTTTAAACATACCCGTCACACTTCCTTGTTCAACTAAGGCAGGTCTCGCCCAAAAACTTTTTACTGCTGAAGTCTGGTCTATCAGTTTAATCAAATGGTCAGCTGGTAACGATATTTTGTTTTGCTCTAACCATTGAAGCCTTTTTTTACAGGCATCAATGTCTGTGATGTATCCCTCCGTTGTGGCGATGGGCCTCTCTAAAAGTAAATTGTCGACTGCTAGTTCTGCCATTGGAATTTTGACATCTGCACCACCTAAAAAAATCAAATATCCAGGATCTAACCTGCTAGCTTCCTCGATGACTAGTTTAAATTGTTGGTTGAAGGTTTTAGACAAAAGGGCATCATCTTCAAAGATTAGAATTTTTTTATAGTTACTTTTTAAGGCATCTTTCCATGCCTGAATGTGCTTTAAAACCAGAGAAATTTGAGCCATTGATAACTTGTTTGACTCAAAGGTTTTTAATGAATCTAAATCAATCTCAGGAATGTCATGTGAGAAAATAAATTCAAATTGAATATTGTGCTTTTTCATCTCTCTCTGAATATGCGCAATCCGTTCAGTAAAGGTTTTGACAGAAAGAACATATACCTTGTCTACAAGAGCGCCAGCGGAGACGTCTATTGCTTTGCGTTTAATCATTGCCTAAAGCCTTTTAAATTTTTTACTCAAATTGACTCTTAAAAAAACTGTAACAACATTACCAAATGTTGTTTTTTCTTCGTTTTCATCAAAACAGATACTCCCAATCAACTGATGGCCAAGAGCGATGCCATTTCATATATCAATCGAAACCGCTTACTCTCATTACATAAAATCTCAATAACTTTTATCCGCCGGGTTGTAATGGCTGGTATCAGAGCTCTTAAGTAGCTTCTCCATGAAAACACCTTTTGTGATTTATTGGTATTTTCTAGACTCTCTGATTTACCTAACTGAAGGTTCCTATCTTCTAAGAATAGAGTCTTATGAGAAGAGAATATCTTGAGAGGTGGAAAAGTGTTGGCATAAACTTTCCATTTGTCACACGAGTCACGATTTCTATATTAAAAGGCTCTTTTTAATCCATCCATAAAATAGCTTTGACCCTAAATCGTTTTGTTCTCCTCGAAAATAAATGCTTCTCTAGATATAAATCAACACTTGGTTCAGCCCTTCTTAATAACAGCTCTGAGCTCGATCGAAAATTGTTATGCAGTCTGCAGTCTACAGTTACAGTGTGGGACATATTTTTTTAACCAGGATATTAGAGTAGGTGGTTGAGCTATATCAGGTTGTGAAATGTTTTTTGTTGAGTTTTATGTTAAACCACTTTTCAATTCTCATTGCCCATCGGTGTTTCTTTTCACGCTTCGTTAACTCATGGTTTTTGTTTGGCGTGAAATTTTGCTCTGCCTCATTTTTTAGCCAGTTGTTTGCGATTGCTGGGTGCGTTCCATCAAATGGCTTTAATGATTGAGGGTCAATCTGATATCCATTAAATAATGGATGATCATGTTTCCAGTATTTGCCTACGCGTTCATTTTTTTGGCGCATCGCTTCTACACTTCTCACATGACCATAATGATAAATTGGCGCACCTACTAAAGCAGCTCTCGGATAGCGGCCTTTTCTGTTCTTGTCCATCACCACAAAATAGAGTCCATCTGGCGCCCAGCTTCTGATGGTGTTACGAATAATCCTGCACTCTTGTCTGTACCAAGCGGGGCTGATGGCAACCCAGTCTGGGCTACCAAAGAAGTGATGGTAGTCAAACGCAAGTGCTTCAACTTCTGGATTGTTTAGATGCTTTTCCATTGAAGCTTTGATTTTTTGCAAGTCATCTTCATGCAACACTTCATCGCCTTCAAGATAAAAAGCCCAGTCTCCAGTGCAATTGTATTGCGCAATCATTTTTTGCTGTGCATAAACAAAACCACGATCTTGCATTTTTTCATTCCACTGGGTCTGGATGATGCGAATTTTGTCTGAGCCGATGGCGCGAATGCGTTCGAGCGTGTCGTCCTCGCTATCGCCAACAGCCACAATAAATTCATCGCAGATTGGGAGGGCGGAAAGGATGCTTTCTATGAAGGGGTAACCAAGAAGCGTGCCGTTTCGTATAAAGGTAAAGCCGCTGATTTTCATTTTTATATTGGTGATGGTTAATTTCGCCTTTGAGTATACTAAAAAAAACAGAATTACCAAGCTTAAATCCGGTTAAAAGATGTCTTTTGGGCTGGGTTTGAGGGCTGTTTGAATTGACGATAAGCCCTGCATTGGGGATAATCAAAGACTAATTCAATCCTCTATAGCGACAGCATGAAACAAATCCTAAATGAAGTGACCGAACGTATTCGTGAGCGCAGTGCGCCTACGCGTTACGCTTATTTACAACGTATTGAGAAGATGGCTGCACGCACTCGTGGGCCTGATCGTATGGGCTGTGCTAACGTGGCGCATGCATTTGCGGCAATGCCAGCAAATGATAAATTTAAAGTGGTGGTTGAAAAAGCACCAAATATCGGCATTGTGACTGCCTACAATGAGATGCTCTCTGCGCATCAGCCTTATGTGAATTTCCCGGAAGTGATTCGTGCTGAAGCCCATAAATATGGCGCTACAGTGCAAGTGGCTGGCGGCGTGCCTGCGATGTGTGATGGCATTACACAGGGCGAGCCTGGCATGGAGTTAAGCTTATTCTCACGTGATGTGATTGCGATGAGTACTGCTGTTGCGCTTTCACATGACGTATTTGATGCTGCATTGCTCCTTGGCGTGTGCGATAAGATTGTTCCCGGTTTGTTGATTGGTGCTTTGCAATTTGGCCATTTGCCTTGTGTATTCGTGCCTTCTGGCCCGATGAGCACTGGTTTGGATAACACTGAAAAATCTAAAGTGCGTGAAAAATTTGCGGAAGGCAAGGTTGGTCGCCCTGAATTGTTGGCTTCTGAGTCAGCGGCTTATCACGGTGCTGGCACTTGTACTTTCTACGGCACGGCCAATAGTAACCAAATGCTGCTTGAAGCCATGGGCTTGCATGTGCCTGGCGCGGCTTTTGTCCATCCTCATGATCCGCTTCGGGCGTGTTTGACACGTGAATCTGTTCGCGTGGTGTTAGAAAATACCTATCAAAATCGTTATATGCCTATCGGCAAGATGGTTGATGAACGTGTCATTGTGAACGCGATTGTGGCCTTATTGGCCACGGGTGGTAGTACGAACCACTGTATTCACTGGGTAGCTGTTGCACGTGCAGCGGGCATCATCATTGATTGGGCAGATTTTAACAAACTATCTAAAAACACACCGTTGTTGGCGCGCGTTTATCCAAACGGTAAAGCAGATGTTAACCAGTTCCAAGATGCAGGTGGCCCATCATTCGTGATTCGTGAGTTGGTGGAAGGTGGTTACATGCATGAAGATGTTCAATCTGTGGTGATTGGCGGCTTGCGTGATTATTGCAAAAAACCACAGACCGACGGCACAAGCTTGAGCTGGGTTGATTTGCCTAAAGAAAGCCCTGACGAAACAATTTTACGCACATCATCTAAACCATTTAGCGCTTCTGGCGGCTTGCTCTTGTTGCAAGGCAATCTTGGCCGTTCAGTGATTAAAAGCTCAGCTGTACCTGAAGACCGTCATATCATCGAGGCGCCAGCCGTGGTGTTTGATGCGCAAGAAGAGTTGTTAGAAGCTTTTGAGCGTGGCGAATTAGAAAAAGACTTTGTGGCGGTGGTTCGATACCAAGGCCCTAAAGCGAATGGTATGCCAGAGCTCCACAAATTAACGCCGCCATTGTCTGTGCTTCAAGGTAAGGGCTTTAAAGTAGCGATTGTGACTGATGGTCGTATGAGCGGTGCATCAGGCAAAGTGCCTGCAGCAATTCACTTGTCACCGGAAGCTTCAGCTGGCGGTGCGATTGGCAAGATTCGTACAGGCGACATAATCCGCTTGAACGTCATTGCGGGCACCTTAAATGCTTTAGTGGATGAAGACACTTGGAAAGCACGTCACATTGAAGAGTTAAGTGACTCAAAACGCTTTGCAAACGCCCATGGCATGGGGCGTGAGTTGTTTGGTGGGATGAGAAGTAATGTGCTAACAGCCGAAGAAGGCGCAGTCACCTGGCTGTAAAATAATTGATTGATACTGCGTTGCTTTCGCTTGCCGTGCTAGATGCACTGTCTTCGCGAAAGACGCCTTGTCTGAATCAATTTTGAACGGTTTAATCATTTTTAAAATTATAGAAAAAGTAGAACATGAATACATTAGATTTAGCTAAAGAAGGGCCAGTTATTCCAGTCATCGTGATTAACCGTGTTGAAGATGCGGTGCCGATGGCTGAGGCTTTGCTTGAAGGTGGCATTAAGGTGCTTGAGGTGACTTTGCGTACTTCATGTGCATTAGCTGGTATGGAAGCGATTGCGAAGGCGGTGCCTGAAGCGATTTTGGGTTCTGGCACTGTGCGTAACAACAAAGATGCACAAGCTTCTAAAGACGCAGGTTGCAAATTCGCTGTAAGTCCAGGCTACACAAGCGAGCTAGGTCAGTTTGCACGTCAAATTGGTTTGCCATTGTTACCAGGCGTTTCAACAGGCTCTGAAATCATGATGGCGAATGCGGATGATTATTATTTCTTGAAGCTATTCCCTGCAGTTGCAGTTGGCGGCATTAATTTACTAAAAGGCTTTGCGGGTCCATTTGGCGATGTGAAGTTTTGCCCAACCGGTGGTGTGACGGTTGAATCAGCGCCACAATTTTTATCATTACCTAACGTGGTGGTTTGTGGTGGCACATGGCTAACACCTGCGGATGCTGTGGCGCGTGGTGATTGGGCGCACATTACAAAATTAGCAAAAGAAGCTAGCGCGATTAAGCCTGCCTAATTTAGATCATTTTAGTTTGTTATTTATTTATTCAAGTCCGAACCTATATTCAGCGAAGTCGCTGGATATAGGTTTTTGAGTATTCAGGGGATGCGACCACTCGCTGAATACAAAACGCTAGTCTTTGATTGTGATGGGGTAGTGCTCAATTCCAATCAGCTTAAGATACAGGCTTATTATGATGTGGCGATTAAGTTCGGGGCGAATAAAACACAAGCTCAGGCCTTGGTTGATCATCATGTGAAGTTTGGCGGTATTTCGCGCTATCCAAAGTTTGAGTATTTTTTGCGTGAGATTATGCAGCTGACAGTCACAGAGCAAGCCATGCATGACTTGCTTGATAGCTTTACTGCAGAAGTAAAAAGACTGCTGACCGATTGCGAAATTTCGCCTTACCTTCACCATGTTCGAAATGAAAACAAGCATGCAAAATGGATGATTGTTTCAGGTGGCGACCAAGCGGAGTTGCGTGACATATTTAAGCAACGTGGTATTGATAGAATGTTTGATGCTGGTATTTACGGTAGCCCAGATAATAAAGATACCATTCTGGCGCGTGAACTCGATGCAGGCAGCATTGTTAAACCCGCGTTGTTTATTGGGGATAGTCGATATGACCATCAAGCTTCCACCAATGCGGGGTTAGATTTTGTGTTTTTGAGTGCTTGGACAGATGTTGAAGGTTGGCAAGATTATTGTGCCAACCACCAAATAACGGTTTTTAATCACCTTGGCGATCTTAGTTGAGGGTGATCTGATTTGAAAAGGTTAAGCTAATTTCATGGCGAAATTCACCCCTCCCAAAAAACTCTCCGTGGTCGTGCCCGTGCGTAACGAGCAAGATAACGTTGCGCCTTTAATTGCTGAAATTAATGCGGCGCTCCATGGCTTTACGCATGAGATTGTGTACGTCAATGATGGCAGCACCGATGCAACGCATGCGCGCTTGCAACAATTACAAACGCAGTATCCACAATTACGCATTGTTCGCCATGCGAATAGCTGCGGTCAAAGCACAGCTGTGCGTTCGGGTGTTAAGGCTGCTAAGTATGATTGGGTCGCTACGCTAGATGGTGATGGGCAAAACGATCCTGCCGATATTCCCAAACTGATTGCTGCGCTGGAAGAGGGCGTTTGGCTGGTGGGTGGTAACAGAAGACTAAGTCGTCGTGATACTTGGATTAAGCGTATATCTTCGGTAATTGCTAACACAGTCCGCTCAAAAATGTTGCGTGACGATACGCCAGACACAGGTTGTGGTTTAAAACTGTTCAATAAAGCTGCCTTTCTAGATTTGCCTTATTTTGATCACATGCATCGCTTTTTGCCTGCCTTGATTAAGCGTGCTGGTGGACAGATTCGTTCTGTGCACGTGAGTCACCGTAACCGCGAGTTTGGTCAATCCAATTACGGAACATTGGATCGATTAATGGTAGGGATTGTGGATTTGTTTGGTGTGGCATGGTTACAACGTCGCGCTAAATTACCTGTCATTGTTGTTGACGAAACTTAATAAGAAAAAGTCCAAATAGGAAAAGTATGGAATACGGTATTACTTCTTTTTTTCATCACATCGTTGATTCCGCGCATCATTATTTTAGTAGCACCTCGCAAGGAGATCTGATTTGGCTTTGTGTGGGTTTGTTTGGTCAAGTTTTGTTTATGATGCGCTTTATCGTCCAATGGCTTCATAGTGAGCGTCATCAAAAAAGCATTATTCCTGTGAGCTTTTGGTATTTCAGTTTAATTGGGGGCATAACAGTTCTACTTTACGGTATTCATAAATTAGAGCCGGTGATTATTTTTGGCCAAATTCCAGGCACCTTTGTTTATGCAAGAAACTTAATCTTAATTAAACGCCATGAGAAGACTCAGCGTGAATTGCAAAAGGATGTGGCGTGAAAATTTTAGTGACAGGTGCTGCTGGTTTTATCGGCCACCAAACCACACTTAGATTATTAGCCCGAGGCGATATCGTGATTGGTGTTGATAATCTCAATGATTATTACGATGTCAGCCTTAAAGAAGCACGTCTAAATGATATTGCCAAACATCCACATGCAGGCAACTTCAAATTTATTAAGCTCGATTTGGCTGATACCTCAGCAACTGAAGCCTTGTTCAAAGCAGAGCAACCAGAGCGTGTCATTCACCTCGCGGCACAAGCAGGGGTGAGGTATTCACTGCAAAATCCGCACGCCTATGTGCAAAGTAATTTAGTGGCTTTCACTAATGTCCTAGAAGGCTGTCGTCACAACAAAGTAGCGCATTTAGTCTATGCCAGCTCGTCAAGTGTTTATGGCGGCAATACCAAGTTGCCATTTAGCGAGCAAGATACGGTGGATCATCCTGTTAGCTTGTATGCGGCCACCAAAAAAGCCAATGAGCTGATGGCACATACTTATAGTCATTTGTATGGTATCCCAACCACAGGTCTTCGTTTCTTTACGGTCTATGGCCCTTGGGGACGTCCTGATATGTCGCCATTCTTGTTTGCTGATGCGATTTTGAATCACAAGACTATCAAGGTGTTTAATCACGGCGATATGATGCGTGACTTTACTTATATCGACGATATTGTTGAAGGCGTGGTCCGTGTGGCGGATAAGCCTGCAACGCCAGAGCCCAATAGCAGTGTGCCTTATCGTGTGTTTAATATTGGCAATAATCAGCCTGAAAAGCTCATGGATTTTATTGGCATGCTTGAAGATGCTTTTGGTAAAGTTGCTGAGAAAGAATTTTTACCGATGCAAGACGGTGATGTCAAAGCCACCTATGCAGATACTCAGGCTTTGGAAGCTTGGGTCGGATTTAAGCCTTACACGCCATTAAACGAGGGTATTGCGAAGTTTGCGACTTGGTATAAAGCTTTTTATAAATAGGCTGATAAAAAAGTTTATTGGAATAAATGCATCACGCTTTCGGGCGTGATTTTTTTTAAGCATTGCATATGTTCAACGGGGTTTGTCAGGGGGCAGGTCCGCTCAAAACATGGGCTGCAAGGCAGGCCCAGATATTGAATGTGAGACTTATCGCTCATTGGTGGTGTGTGGTGCGGGGTGCTTGAGCCAAAAATCGCGATAAGGTTTTTGTCTAAAGCCGCGGCAACATGCATCAGGCCTGAGTCATTGCTGATCACGGTGTCGCATAGAGCCATTAAGTCGATGGCTTCGCCTAGCTTGGTTTTTCCGCCTAAATCTAAACAACCATTTTTCGTGAGTTGATTGATTTGCTTAGTGTAAGGCATGTCTTTTTCAGAGCCAAAAATCCAAACTTCCCAGCCTTTAGCCAGCGCGGCTTTCGCAGCTTCGGCATAGTATTCAATTGGCCAGCGTTTAGCTTCGCCATATTCAGCGCCAGGGCATAAGCCAAGGACTTTGTGAGATGGTTTTTGATGACCAATTTTAGTTAATGTGACCAAGGCATTGGTATGATTAGCAATCAGTTTTGGGTTGGGGAGCTTATTGGGCAAATCGACATTTTTAGCTAATCCCAATGTGACAAAACGATCCACTGTTTTTGGTAGTTTGGCTCTATTTAACGGACGAATATCGTTAATTAAACCATAACGCATTTCTCCTAAAAAACTAGTCCGCCGCGGAATATTTGCTGCAAAAGGCAAAATGGCTGATTTAAGGGAGTTGGTCAGAACAATGGCTTGCGTATAAGCCTCTTTGCGTAAGCGCTTGCCAAAGCGGATGCGTTCCCAAAACGCAAACTCCCCGTGCTTGAAAGGGAGGGCAATTGCGTTTGTTACTTCGGGCATGCGCGCTAAAAGCGGTGATGTCCAAGCGGGGGCTGCAACGTCAATTTGGCATTGTGGGTTTTGTTGTTTGAGCGTGATGAATAGGCTTTGTGCTAAGACCATGTCACCGACCCAAGCTGGGCCTAATACGAGGATTTTTTCAGATGCTGAGTGAGCGTTTTGCACAGAATTGATTGAATGTGAAATGGATTATTGCGCCATTTTTGCTATGATTTTGCTCGTGCTGCGGCCTTGCACCAATGGGATAAGCTTCACTTGCCCGCCCCATGATTTGACTTCCACGCCGCCCACTACTTGCTCCTCCGTATAGTCATCACCTTTGACAATCACATCAGGCTTCACTGCATGGATAAGATTAAGCGGAGTGTCTTCATCAAACAAAATCACGGCATCAATGGCTTCTAATGCGGCCAATACGCGTGCTCTGTCGTTCTCATGGATGACTGGTCTCGTTGGCCCTTTTAAAGCGCTCACTGATCTATCGGTATTTAAGCCAAGGATAAGCTTGTCACCGGTCTTTTTAGCGGCTTCCAAATAAGTCACATGCCCAGCGTGAAGTAAGTCGAAGCATCCATTGGTAAAGACGATTTTTTGTTTAGCGGCGCGCCAAGCGTCTACCTTTAATTTCAAGCCTGCTAAATCCGTAATTTTATCGGCTTGCTCGCTGGTATTTTTTGCAGTTAACTCATGAAGGAGTTCATCCAGCTGAATAGGCACGGTGCCCACTTTTCCAACGACAATTCCCGCAGCGGTATTCGCTAAACTAAGTGCATCTTGTGGGCTTAGGCCATGAATTAAACCTGCCGCTAGCGTTGCAATCACTGTGTCGCCAGCGCCAGAGACATCAAACACCTGCTTAGCAGTTGCGGCTAAGTGGTGTTCATTAGTTTGATCAAATAAGGTAATACCTTCTTCGCCGCGCGTGACGGCTAAAAACTCAAGGCCTAAATTCAATTTCAGTTTCTTTGCGCCAGCTAATAAAGCCGCTGTGTCGTTCATATTCACACCACACGCCTCAGCGGTTTCTTTCTTATTTGGGGTGAGTGCGGTTGCGCCTTTATATTTGCTGTAGTCCTGGCCTTTAGGGTCGGCAAGAACGGGAATGTTCGCTTCTTTACATGCTTGAATGATGGACTGGCACACATCGTCACTCAGAACGCCTTTAGCGTAGTCTGACAAAATCACGATGGATGGTTTTTCGTGAAGTGCACGCGTAATCAATACATGCAATTCCGCATTTTCTTCAGCGCTAAATTTCGTTTGGCTTTCTTGGTCGATGCGAACAATTTGCTGGTGCGAGCTCATGACGCGTGTTTTACCGATCGTTGGTCTTGTGGATGATTGAATCACCGCTTCAGATTTGATGCCTAGATGATTAATCAACGCCAGCAATGTTGTTGCTTCTGCATCTTCGCCCACACAGCCTGCAATGCGCGTACTGATGCCTAAGTTGGCTAAGTTAGCCGCCACATTGGCTGCGCCGCCTGCGCGGTCATTTTGTTGTTTGAGAAGCACCACTGGCACCGGCGCTTCAGGAGATATACGCTGTACATCGCCAATTAAATAGCGGTCTAGCATGAGATCGCCAATGACCAGCACCCATTTATGAGATTCGTTGAATAACTTGACGGTATTAATGAGGTCTTGGTTCATGGTTTTATTCTGACTCAAGCAAGTCGCACAAGCAATGGCCAACAAAAATATGCGCTTCTTGAACACGGGCGGTTTCGCTTGAAGGCATGACTAGGTTGTATTTGCATAATGCATTCATCTTGCCTCCAGTGCCGCCAGTCAGACCAATCGTCGTTGCACCTAATTTATTTGCTTCTTCAATCGCTGCAACCACGTTTTTGCTGTTGCCTGAAGTGGTGATGCCAATTACCACATCTTCTGGGCGGCAAAGGGCTTCGATTTGGCGCGCGAAAATATAATCGTAGCCATAATCATTACCCACAGAGGTAATGATGGATGTGTCAGTTGTGAGTGCAATGGCTGCCAAGCCGCGACGCTCTTTTTTAAAACGCCCCACAATTTCAGCCGCGATATGTTGGCTATCAGCTGCGCTACCGCCGTTACCCATGATTAAGATTTTACCGCCACGCTTGATGCAGGCTTTAAGCTCTTCAGCAACAAGGCTAATTTGCGGAATTAAATCGCCTAGTTTGGCAAACATCGCTTGGTGTTCGGCAATGGCGTTTTGTAAGTTTTCTGATGAGGTCATGGTTTTTATATTGTTAGCAATAAGGGTCAGCTTGCAAGAGATAGTTTTGCACGTAGTCACGCACACCGTCTTCTAGGGTATGAAATTTTGCTGTGTAGCCAGCGTCTGCGAGTTTGAGCATCTTCGCTTCGGTGAAGTATTGGTACTTGCCGCGTAGGTCTTCTGGCATGTCGATATAAGTAATGTTCGGTGCTTTTCCCATGCTGGTCATCACTGCACTTGCAAGGTCTTTAAATGCCCTTGCTTGGCCTGTACCGATATTGTAGATACCAGATTCACACAGGTTATTTATAAAATGCACAACCGCCGCAGCCGCATCTTTGACATACACAAAATCACGCAACTGCATGCCATCTTCATAGCCCGCTAAATGGCTCTTGAATAACTTCACGTTGCCTTCAGCTTTGAACTGATTAAACGTATGGAACGAGACACTGGCCATACGCTCTTTGTGGTATTCGTTAGGGCCATACACATTAAAAAACTTAAAGCCTTGCCATTGAGGAGGGCTTTTGTGCGCGCCTTGTTGCAGGGCCCATTGGTCAAAGTATTGTTTTGAATAGCCATAGCCATTGAGTGGGCGAAGCGTATTAATGTCGCAAGCATCATCGTAGCCTTGCTCGCCGGCACCATAAGTGGCGGCAGAACTGGCGTACAAAAATGGCACTTTGTTTTCAGTACACCAATTCCATAAAAACTGGCTGTAGCGAATATTGTTTTGGACTAATTTATTGAAGTCGCGCTCGGTCGTCGCGCTAATCGCACCCATGTGGATGATGGCGTCGATTTTAGGCTTACCCGCTAAAAAGCAAGCAAGCTCGCTTTTGTCTAGATAATTGGCGTAGCGGCGTTTCACAAGGTTTTGCCACTGTTCAGGGTGCTGAATGTCGTCCACAATCACCAAGTCATCTCGGCCTGAATGGTTGAGATGCCATGCAATCATGCTGCCGATCATGCCTGCGCCACCAGTTATTACTATCATCTTTGCTTACCTATTTTTGGTTGCCTGTTTTGCTTAAAGCAAACGAATTCAAACATTATAAACGCTTAGTCTAGATTTAGGCCTTTTCGCTTAATGCCTGAGCGCGTTGTGCAGTCAGCTTGGCTTGTTTTTCGGCCTCTTGTGCATTCCATTCGCTCGATACCCAGCCCTGCAGGTTTTCCATGGCGATATCGCACATCGCGTTAATCCAAGCTTCACGCCCATTCAGGCATGGAATGTAATGGTATTCACCGCCACCATGGCTTTGGAAGATATGTTTGCCTTCCATGGCGATTTCTTCCAGCGTTTCTAAACAGTCACTGCTGAACCCTGGACAAATCACATCAATACGTTCAGTTTTGGCCTTGCCTAAATCTTCTAACGTGCTCGCCAAATAAGGCTTTAGCCACTCTTGTTTGCCAAAGCGAGATTGGAACGCGATTTGATATTCTTGTTTGCTGAGGTTGAGTGCTTCTGCCAATAAGCGACCTGTTTTCATACATTCACAGTGGTAAGGGTCGCCTTTGAGTAAGTGGAATTTCGGCACGCCATGAAAACTCATGACTAGCTTGCTTGGCTTGCCGTTAGTCGCCCAATGTTCTTGAACGCTGCTGGCCAATGCTTGAATGTAAGCAGGATGGTCGTGGTAATTACGAATGGTGCGAATCGCTGGTACATTGCGTGTTTTGAGTAAGACTTTCCAAATTGCATCTAATGAAGCCGCTGTGCTACTTGACGCATATTGCGGATAAAGTGGAAACACTAATATTTTATTGCAATGTTGCGCTTTGAGTCGCTCAATTGCAGAAGCCATGCTTGGGTTGCCGTAGCTCATGCCAAGCTCAACCACATAAGGCGATGCAATACGTTTGCTTAAAAAGCTTGAGAGCAGTGTTTTTTGTTTTTGCGCATTAACCATCAAAGGCGAGCCTTCGCTGGTCCATACCATGGCGTATTTTTCAGCGGATTTTTTTGGACGAATAACCAAAATAATGCAATGTAAAATCCAGCACCAAATAAAGCGCGGGATTTCGACGATGCGTCTATCCATCAGAAACTGGCCTAAGTATCTTTTTAAGGCTTTTGCATCCGGGGCATCAGGCGTCCCAAGGTTGGCGAGTAAAATGCCGACTTTTGCCTGGTCGCCATGTTGATAAGGGGGTTCTACTTTGTAGTAAGCCATTTTTCGGTCTTTATTAAAGTTATCGTTAAGTATTTGATAGCGCGTTTGAAAGAAGTTTCGCCGTAATATCCACAATTGGAATGACGCGTTCGTAGGCCATACGGGTTGGACCAATGACGCCAAGGGTGCCGACCACTTGACCATCGGCTTCGTAAGGGGCGGTGACCATGCTGCACTCATCCAGTGGCAAGTATCCGCTTTCGCCGCCAATAAAAATCTGGATGCCTTCAGCGCGCTGACTGTTGTCTAGCAATTGCATCAGCGAAGTGCGGCGCTCAAATATCTCAAACAGCTTGCGTAGCGAAGTCACGTTAGTTGATAAATCGTCCACCTGAAGTAAATTCCGCTCGCCTGAAATCACCACATTGTCCTTGTCTTCATCCAGTGCTTTGCCGCTGGCATCAAGTGCGGCGGCCATAAGGCGCGTCATGTCAGATTGCATTTGCTTGAGCTCTTCATGCAGTTTTTGCTGTGCCTGCTCAAACGTAAACCCGGTGTAGTGCTGATTAAAGAAGTTCGTCGCTTGCACCAACTCGGATGCTGAGTAGGGCTTCTCGGTCAAAATAATGCGGTTTTGCACATTGCCATCGGTGGTCACGATAATCACTAAAATACGCTTCTCAGACAAAGGCAAAAATTCCAAATGCTTAAACGCAATCCTTTTGCGTTTTGGAATCATCACCAAGCCAGCAAATTGCGTAAGCTCTGAAAGCATGCCTGCCGCAGAAGAGATCAACTCTTGTGGGTCTGGAGAGCGAAGCTCATGTTTGAGGCGCTGAATTTCTTGGCTGTGCATTGGTTGAACTGTGAGCAAAGTATCCACAAAGAAACGATAGCCGCGCTGTGTTGGAATGCGACCCGCTGACGTGTGCGGACTGGTGATAAAGCCTAAAGCCTCTAAGTCCGACATTACATTACGGATGGTCGCAGGACTTAAATCCAACCCTGAGCATTGTGAAAGCGTACGCGAACCCACAGGCTGTCCATCATTAATGTAATGTTCAACCAAGGTTTTGAGTAGAATTTGTGCGCGTTTGTCTAACATGCTTGTGGCTGAAATGAGGTCAAAAAATGCATTTTTGTATCATAGCAAGCCTACTCTTAATTCAAAAGCTTTTACGCAACAGACTTCTATGTCAGGCTTGAATATGATTAAATGTATGAGATGAAAAAAGCCTTCAAAAATGTGGCCATTATTGGCAAATATAATGCCTCTGAAATGCGCGACAGCATCCTTGAGATGTGTACGTTTTTAGCCTCTGAGCAAGTGACCGTCTTTTTAGAAACGGCCACGGCTAGTCATTGCAATCTCTCAGGTTTTGCGACGCTGGGGATGGATGAGATTGGCGAAAAGGTCGATTTGGCGGTGGTGCTGGGCGGTGATGGTACGATGCTGAGCGTTGCACGTAAGCTGGCCGACAGCCATATTCCGCTAATTGGCGTGAATCAGGGGCGCGTAGGTTTTTTAACTGACATTAACTCCGCTAACATGCTCGATGATATGCGTCATCTCCTCGCGGGCGATTACACTACCGAAGAACGAATTTTACTCAATGCGACCGTATTTCGAGATGGTCAACAGATCATGACCGGTCGTGCGATGAACGATGTGGTGATCAACAAAGCAGGCATGTCACGCCTGATTGAGCTGGAAGTGAATATCGATGGCCAGTTCGTGCACAGACAACGCTCGGATGGTTTGATTTTAGCTACGCCAACCGGCACAACGGCGTATGCGCTTTCAGCAGGTGGTCCGATTTTGCACCCTACGCTCGATGCGATTACTTTAGTGCCCATTTGTCCGCACACACTCAGCAATCGTCCGATCGCAATCCATAGCAACAGCAAAGTTGAAATTACTTTAGTGCATGGCGATGATGCGGGCGTGCATTTAGATGGGCACTTGCAGTTGGCATTGTTAGCGGGTGATCAATTGCTAGTGCAGCGAGACGAGAAAACTGTCTCACTACTACATCCAATCGGCCATAGTCATTACGACATGCTCAGACAGAAGCTGAACTGGGGCTAATCTAAGCATGTTGCAAACGCTTTCCATTCGAGATTTTGTCATTGTTGATGCTCTCAATATAGAGTTCTCAACAGGCTTTACTGTGCTGACGGGCGAAACCGGCGCTGGCAAATCCATTCTGATTGACGCACTGTCGTTAGCGATGGGCGCGAGAGGCGAGGGTGGCATCACACGTGCTGGTTGTGAAAAGGCCGAAATCAGCGCGAGTTTTTATATCGCCAAGCTAGAAGGCCTCAAAGCTTGGATGCAAGAAAACGAAATTCCTAACGATGACGACCAATTGCTCTGCCGTCGTGTGATTTATGCAGATGGTCGTTCACGGGCTTTTATCAACGGACAACCCGCGACGATTCAACAGCTTAAAGATGCGGGTGAGTTTTTGGTGGATATTTACAGTCAAAATGCCCACCACTCCCTGCTCAAACTCTCCACTCAGCGTGAAATTTTTGATGATTATTGTGGCTTGAGTTCGCTTGCGGCTCAAACATCATCTGCTTTTAAGCAATGGCAAACGCTTTATCAGCGCCGCATGGAGATGGAACAAAATGCCAGCAAATACGCGGATGAATTAGCAGAACTGCGCGATAAAGTGCGTGAATTAGTACAGTTAGCCTTTGCGGTCGATGAATGGGAAAACTTGCAACAAGAGCACAGCCGTCTTTCGCATGGCGCGAGTTTGCTTGCGGGTTGTGAGCAATGTCGTGAATTGTTATCGGAGGGTGAGATTTCAGCATTGCGTCAATTGAGTACTGCGCAAACCAAATTGCAGGCCTTGCGTGATTACGACGCAAATTTGGATGAGGCACTTGGGAGTTTAGATTCTGCAATGATTCAGCTGGATGAAACTGACCGATTTTTAAATCGCTATCTTCAGCGCGCTGAGTTGGATCCTGAAAGGCTTGCAGAAATAGAACTGCGCATCCAAACCATTCATGCGGCCTCACGCAAGTATCGCGTGCGCCCTGAAGAATTATCTGAATTGTTGCTTCAATGGCAAGCCCGCATGGCTGAACTTGAAAGCGTGCAAGCGGATGGCGAACTTGCCCGACAAGAAGCTGCTGCAAAGTTGGCTTATGATGCTTTAGCCGAAAAACTCAGCGAAGGTCGCCATCAAAAAGCGCCTGAATTGAGCCACAAAATCACAGGCGAAATGCAGCGCTTATCATTAGCTGGCGGGCGATTTGATGTTGCTTTAAGCCCACAAACGCCAGCAAGTACAGGCTTGGAGCAAGTTGAATTTTTGGTGGCAGGCCATGTGGGGGTGGAAGCAAGGCCGCTCAATAAAGTGGCCTCAGGGGGCGAGCTTTCTCGGGTGAGTTTAGCAATCCGCGTCGTGACTGCTCAGCAAGGCAGTGTGCCTACTATGATTTTTGATGAGGTAGATGTTGGCATAGGCGGCGGGGTGGCTGAAGTCGTTGGGCAACTTTTAAATCAGCTCGGCGCAGGGCGCCAAGTGTTGGTGATAACCCATTTGCCACAAGTGGCTTCGCAAGGCGCTCAGCATCTTAATGTCAAGAAAATCCAGCGCGACAACGTGACGCTTAGCGCTATTGAGCCTTTGGATGAAAGCGCGCGAGTTGAAGAAATTGCCCGTATGCTGGGTGGTGTGGAAATCACCGAAACTACACGTCAGCATGCCAGAGAAATGTTGGCTAGCGAATAAAAAATATTCCTCAATCTTTCCCTTGAATTAAGTTTGGCCAACCCCAATCTTCATATTAAAGTTTATCAAAACCAGTTTGCTCTAAAAAGCGTTTTCTTAACTGGCATTATTTAAACTAACAATCTTTACAAGAGGAAACAGCATGCGAATGAAATCCTTACTAAGCGTTTGTGCTTTGGCGCTGGCTTTTAATATGACATTGCCGACTTATGCGGCAGATCAATTTTCGCTTCATGATGTTTATCAAGCAGCGGAAACGGGCAATATGGCCAAGGCGCAAGCCATGATGGAGCAAGTGTTACGTGACCATCCTGATAGCGCAAAAGCCCATTATGTGGAAGCGCAGTTGTTGGCTAAACAAGGCAAGTTAGCTGCCGCTGCTGCCGAGCTTAGCACTGCAGAACGCTTAAAACCAGGCTTGCCAGATGAAAAGCCACAAGCCGTGCAAGCACTTAAAGCAGTGATTGCTGGACAAGCAGCTAATGCGGGTAATGCACGTCCACAAGAAGCGCAAAGCGGATTCGGCATGGGCTCAATATTGCTAGTGTTAGCTTTAATCGTATTTATCTTCTTTGTTGGCCGTGCTATGGGACGTCGAAGCAATCCAGTTGTCTATCCTGCGAATAACAACAGTGGTCCTTATGGCCAACAAGCGAATGGCGCGGGCATGCCAATGGGTGGCCCAGTAGGCGGAATGGGCGGTGGCATGGGTTCAGGTATTTTAGGTGGATTGGCCACGGGTGCAGCACTTGGTGCTGGGATGGTGGCAGGACAAGAACTCATGCACCACTTCACTGATGGCGACAAGGGTAATAACGGCATGGTGAGTGATGCCAACGCAGGTGATTCCTGGACAAATACCAACGACATGGGCGGTAATGACTTTGGTGTGACTGACAGCGGCTCATGGGATGATAGCGGTGGCGGTGATTGGACTTAAGCGGTAGAAAGAAAAAGGGGCGTGAGCCCCTTTTTTGTTGTTAAAAATTATTGATGCGGACAAGGGTTTTTGGTGCAATCTGCGTAGATATAAAGTGAATGTTCGTTAATCTTAAAGCCGCGCTCTTCAGCGGCTTTGTGTTGTAAGGCTTCGATATTTTCATCACAAAATTCTTCAACCCGACCGCATTGCATACACACAATATGGTCGTGATGCTCGCCGTGATTAAGTTCAAAAACGGCTTTACCGCCTTCAAAATGGTGCCGCACTAGTAAGCCTGCTTGTTCAAATTGTGTCAGCACGCGGTAGACCGTAGCTAAGCCAACGTCGTCACCTGTGCTTAGTAAAATTTTGTATACATCCTCGGCCGACATATGCCGCTCTTTGCTTTTTTCAAACAAACTCAAGACTTTTAATCTTGGCAACGTAGCTTTCAATCCGGCATTTTTTAGTTCATCAGGTTCACGTGTATTCATCATTGCTCGCATGGCTTTTGTTTAAAGGGGTGCGCCCCTTTGTTGCTACTTATGGGACCTTAAGTCGTGGTATATTATCGCTAATTCTTATGAAAGTCATTGCGATGCGTTACTTAGTTTTACTGCTTGCTGTTCTGAGTGCTTCTTGCACATCTACCTTACCATCGTTAAAGCCCTATCATTTAGATGTTCAGCAAGGAAATGTGGTGACCTCAAAAATGATGTTACAACTTAAACCTGGTATGACGAAATCGCAGGTGCGCTATGTGATGGGCACCCCCCTACTGCAAGATAGTTTTCATCAAGATCGCTGGGATTACCTTTATCAAATGAATAAGGGTGGTAACGTCATTGAGCGTCGTCGTGTGATTTTGGAATTTAAGAATGACGGCTTAGCGGCAGTGCGTGGTGATGTCATCGCGGCTGGTTCACCAGGCGCAGAAAATGCACCTATGGCGACGATTGATGAGGTGAAAACGGCGAAAAGTGATAAAACGCTCTTAGCCGAAGATGCTAAATCGAGTTGGATTGATCGCTTCAAGTTCTGGAAAGATGACGAAAAAACAGAAGTGGTAAAGACAGAAGCAGTCAAAACAGAAGTAGTCAAAACAGAAGGCTCAGTGGTTAAGCAAAAACCAGTGACACCAACACTCGAATCGGTTGCTAAGGCGGATGCTGTTGTGAGTCATGCACCTGAAATCGTCAAGCCTACTCAAGCGCAACAGCCTGAAGCAAAGGATTCATCGCTTGGTCAGGTGGCGATTGTTGAAGCTACTCCTCAGCAGCGATTGACTGAAACCTCACCAACGCTAGGCGATAAAGCGCCACCTCAAGGTGCAATGAATGAGGCGATGCCTGTCGATGCGAAAGCAGAGATCACCATAATGGTGAATGCTTGGGCGCAAGCCTGGCGCACTAAAAATGTGGGTGCTTATTTGGCATTTTATTCAGATCGATTTGTGCCCGAGGGGGCTAGCCGTAAAACATGGTTGGCTCAGCGCAAGCAACGCATTGCTGGGCAGTCTGGTGTCATTCAATTAACACTTGAAAATATTAAGGTTGATCTGAATGCCAACTCTGCGCGTGTTGAGTTTTTGCAACACTATTCGAGTGGAAAGTTTGCCGATCATGTGACCAAAGTATTGAGTTTGAGCCGAGAGCAAAATCAATGGCTGATTGTTAGAGAATCTCTCGCAGCTAAGGCTTCAAAAGTCGAAGCGAATGATGGAGCGCAAGTGGTAGAGGTATTTAAGTTGCGAGATGTAACGGCTGATGAAAAATCAGAAGCGATGCCAGAGAAGATGATGCAGGAGTCGGCGAGAAAGGCGCTTGAGCCGGCAGTCCCAGCGAAGCCTGAGCCCGTGAAAGCAGCGCCAGCCATTGTGCCAGCGCCCAAAGAAGTTAAGCCTGTTACGACTGACTTGGCGCCAGCTAAATCAGAAGCTGCTAAAGCTGAGTTGAACAAATCGAAGGCTCTGCCGCCAGAAGATGCGCCAGGTTATTTTGAGCGCATGCTCGAAAAAATTGGGTTCTAAGCCTAAATTAAGATGTTGGTCAGGGTTGAAATGAAAACAAAAAAGAAATGGATTGAAATGTTAAAAGTAGTGATTGCAGGTTGTTCTGGCCGCATGGGTTATGCACTTTTAGAAGGCGTTTTCGCGGATAATGAGTTGGTGTTGCATGGCGCTTTAGATCGCGCAGATAGCCCTCAAATCGGCCGCGATGCGGGCGAGCAGTTTGGCAAAAAAACAGGGGTATTGATTAGTCATGATGTCGATGCGGCCCTAAAAGATGCTGATGTGCTGGTGGACTTTACCCGCCCAGAGCCTAGCTTGGTTTATTTGGCTGCTTGCCAAAAATCAGGCGTCAATATGGTGATTGGCACAACGGGTTTTACTTCTGAACAGAAAGCGTTGATTGCGAATGCGGCTAAAGATATTTCGGTAGTTTTTGCGCCGAACATGAGTGTTGGCGTGACCTTGTTGATTAATCTTGTGCAGGCTGCGGCAAAAGTGCTTAGTGAAGGCTACGATATTGAAGTGATTGAAGCGCATCATCGCCATAAAGTGGATGCGCCATCTGGCACGGCCCTACGATTGGGTGAGGCGGCGGCAAGTGCTTTGGGTCGCAATTTAGAAGAGTGTGTGATTTATGGCCGAGAGGGCGTGACGGGTGAGCGCGACCCAAGTACGATTGGTTTTGCAACGGTGCGTGGCGGCGATGTGGTGGGTGATCATACGGTGCTATTTGCTGGTATTGGTGAGCGTGTGGAGTTGACGCACAAGGCAAGTAGCCGAGCAACGTTTGCCCTTGGGGCTTTGCGCGCCGGCAAATTTATACAAGGTAAAAAATCAGGCCTGTTTGATATGCAAGATGTCTTGGGTTTGAAGTGATCTTTGAAGTGAAGTAACTTTGCAATAAAGCTGATTGATGGCCTCGCCTAATTCAGCTATAATTGAAACATTATTTAGCGGGACGAGCACAACACTCATCCCGCTTTGCACATCCGCTTCTCTTCGAGCGATAACTATTTAAAAACAAGGGGTTACAAGTGCCGCAACACACACCAGCCATGTTAGTACTTGCTGATGGGACAGTGTTTCGTGGTATTTCAATTGGCGCTCCCGGCCAAACCGTTGGTGAGGTGGTGTTCAATACCTCAATGACTGGTTATCAAGAAATCCTCACAGACCCATCTTATACCAAACAAATCGTTACCTTGACTTACCCGCACATCGGCAACACAGGTGTGAACTCTGAAGACGTTGAATCAGGTCAGGTTTATGCAAGCGGTTTAATTATTCGTGATTTGCCATTAGTGCATAGCAATTGGCGTAGCGAACAATCTCTTTCTGATTATTTGGTTGCCAACAATGTGGTGGCAATTGCAGATATCGACACGCGTAAACTTACTCGCATCCTTAGGGAAAAAGGCGCGCAAGCTGGCTGCATTATCGCTGGCGCGGTCAGTGAGGCTGAAGCTTTGGCGCAAGCAAAAGCTTTCCCCGGTTTGTCAGGCATGGACTTGGCGAAAGTGGTGAGCGTTAAAGAGTCTTATGCGTTTGCTGAAGGTGAATGGGATTTGGTTTCTGGCTATGCAAAACCAAGCAATCCAGCTTTTCATGTAGTCGCATTTGATTACGGCGTTAAACGCAACATTCTTCGCATGTTGACTTCGCGCGGTTGTAAAGTGACTGTATTGCCAGCGCAAGCAACCGCTGAGCAAGCTTTGGCATTGAAGCCGGACGGTGTGTTTTTATCAAATGGTCCTGGCGACCCACAACCATGTGACTATGCAATTTCCGCGATTAAAACCATTGTTGATAAAGGCGTGCCAACATTTGGTATTTGTCTAGGTCATCAATTGTTAGCCTTAGCTTCTGGCGCAAAAACACTCAAAATGAAATTCGGACATCACGGCGCCAATCATCCTGTCCAAGATGTTGATGACAAGCGCGTATTTATTACCAGTCAAAACCACGGTTTTGCGGTCGACGCTGACAGTTTGCCAGCTAATTTGCGCACAACGCATGTGTCGCTTTTTGACGGTAGTTTGCAAGGCATTGCTCGCACTGATAAGCCTGCGTTTAGTTTCCAAGGTCACCCTGAAGCGAACCCTGGCCCAACTGAAATGAGTTATTTGTTCGATCGATTTGTCGAATCCATGAAACAGCACAAGCAATAAGAAAACTATGGCAAAACGTACAGACATTAAAAGTATTTTGATTATTGGCGCTGGCCCGATTGTAATTGGTCAGGCGTGCGAGTTCGATTATTCAGGTGCGCAAGCATGTAAGGCGCTGCGTGAAGAAGGTTACCGCGTTATTTTGGTAAATTCTAATCCAGCGACCATCATGACTGACCCTGAAATGGCGGATGCAACCTATATCGAGCCAGTGACTTGGCAAGTGGTTGAGAAAATTATCGCTAAAGAGCGTCCAGATGCTTTGTTGCCAACGATGGGTGGTCAAACGGCTTTGAACTGTGCTTTGGACTTGGACAAGCATGGCGTTCTGAAAAAATATAATGTTGAGTTGATTGGTGCGAGCAAGCACGCGATTGATAAAGCAGAAGATAGACAAAAATTTAAAGAAGCGATGACCAAGATTGGTCTTGGTTCAGCACGTTCTTCAATGGCGCATAGCCTAGAAGAAGCATTGCAAGTGCAAGCTAGCGTTGGTTATCCGGCAATTATTCGTCCATCATTCACTATGGGTGGTAGCGGTGGTGGTATTGCTTATAACCGTGAAGAGTTTGTGACAATTTGCGAGCGTGGTCTCGAAGCTTCGCCAACTAAAGAGTTGCTGATTGAAGAGTCTCTACTAGGTTGGAAAGAGTATGAAATGGAAGTGGTGCGTGACACCAAAGATAATTGCATCATTATCTGCTCAATCGAAAACTTAGATCCAATGGGTGTTCATACTGGCGACTCTATCACTGTTGCACCAGCACAAACGTTGACGGATAAAGAGTATCAAATCATGCGTAATGCATCGCTTGCGGTGCTGCGTGAAATCGGCGTGGACACTGGTGGTTCAAACGTACAGTTTGCGATTAATCCAGAAGATGGTCGTATGATTGTCATTGAGATGAACCCACGTGTATCACGTTCATCAGCATTGGCTTCAAAAGCGACTGGTTTCCCAATTGCAAAAGTAGCGGCGAAATTAGCTGTGGGCTTTACATTGGATGAACTTAAGAATGAAATTACTGGTGGTGCAACCCCAGCATCATTTGAGCCATCAATTGACTATGTCGTCACTAAAATCCCACGTTTTGCATTCGAAAAATTCCCGCAAGCCGATTCACGCTTAACGACACAAATGAAATCTGTAGGTGAAGTCATGGCCATTGGCCGTACTTTCCAAGAGTCATTCCAAAAAGCATTGCGCGGCTTAGAAGTCGGCGTAGATGGCTTAGATGAAAAAACTTTAGATATTGACCAAATTCAAAAAGAACTTGGTGAGCCTGGCCCTGAGCGTATTTGGTATGTGGGCGACGCTTTCCGTGCTGGCATGACCGTAGCGCAAGTACATGACCATTCTAAAATTGATCATTGGTTCTTGGTGCAAATCGAAGACATCATCAAACGTGAAATGGCATTAAAAGGCCGTCACTTAGCAGATTTGGACAAAGATGCGTTGTTCCAATTAAAACGTCGTGGTTTTTCAGACCGTCGTTTAGCTTATCTATTGGGTACGGATCAACATGCAGTGCGTGCATACCGCCAAGCACTCAATGTGCGTCCTGTTTACAAGCGCGTGGATACTTGCGCGGCTGAATTTGCGACCAATACTGCTTACATGTACTCCACTTATGAAGAAGAGTGCGAAGCAAAGCCTAACGATAAAAAGAAAATCATGGTATTGGGCGGTGGTCCAAACCGTATCGGTCAAGGGATTGAGTTCGACTATTGCTGCGTACATGCAGCATTCGCGATGCGCGAAGATGGTTATGAAACCATTATGGTGAACTGTAATCCTGAAACTGTTTCAACAGATTACGATACTTCTGACCGCCTTTATTTTGAGCCGCTTACATTGGAAGATGTGCTTGAAGTCGTAGCCATTGAAAAGCCAGTTGGTGTGATTGTGCAATATGGCGGTCAAACACCACTTAAATTGGCGCGCGATTTAGAAAAAGCGGGTGTGCCGATCATTGGTACCTCACCAGATGCGATTGACCGTGCCGAAGACCGTGAACGGTTCCAACAAATGTTGCAAGCGTTAGGCCTGAAACAGCCACCTAACCGCACAGCCAGAACGCCAGACGAAGCATTGCGATCAGCACAAGAAATTGGCTATCCATTAGTGGTACGGCCTTCGTATGTGCTTGGTGGTCGTGCGATGGAAATCGTGCATGAGCAAGCGCAACTTGAGCGCTACATGCGCGAAGCGGTAAAAGTATCAAATGAATCGCCCGTGCTGTTAGACCGTTTCTTAAACGATGCGCTTGAAGTAGACGTTGATGCCTTGTGTGATGGCGATGATGTGATTATCGGCGGCATCATGGAGCACGTTGAACAAGCCGGCGTTCACTCTGGTGACTCCGCATGTTCATTGCCTCCTTACAGTTTATCTACAAAGCTTCAAGACGAATTGCGTGTGCAAACAGTACAAATGGCCAAAGCGCTGGGCGTAGTTGGCCTGATGAACGTCCAGTTCGCGATTCAAGGTGAAACGGTTTATGTGCTCGAAGTGAACCCTCGTGCATCACGTACAGTGCCTTTCGTTTCCAAAGCATGTGGCTTGCAATTAGCCAAAATCGCAGCACGTTGTATGACAGGCGTAAAACTAAAAGATCAAGGCGTCACCAAAGAAATCGTACCGCCTTATTATTCTGTCAAAGAGGCCGTATTCCCATTTATTAAATTCCCAGGCGTGGATACGATTCTTGGCCCGGAAATGAAATCAACCGGTGAGGTCATGGGAATTGGCAGTACCTTCGCTGAAGCGTTTGTGAAGTCACAACTAGGTTCAGGCGATGTATTACCTAAAGGTGGAAAAGCCTTTATCAGTGTGCGTCGTGAAGACCGTGAGCGCGTAGTAGAAATTGCACAAGCTTTAGCGAATTTGGGTTTTCAATTGCTCGCAACACGCGGTACAGCCGGTGCGCTGGTTGAGGCTGGCTTACATGTAACGCCAGTGAATAAAGTAGCGGAAGGCCGTCCACATATTGTAGACATGATCAAAAACAATGAAATTAACTTTATTGTTAACGTGACAGAAGACAAGCGTGCAGTGCATGACTCCTACGCTATTCGTCGCAATGCCCTACAACAAAAAGTGACTTACTATACAACATTGGCTGGTGCCAAAGCTGCGTGCATGGGCATGGGGTATATGCAAGAGCTGGAAGTTCAGTCATTGCAAGAGTTGCATAAAACACTCACATAGTAATAAGATAACAAATCATTAACCACGCCTAGTTTGTTAGGTGTGGTTTTTATTTTATATAGACCGCAATTAGCGACACAACGAACAAGAAACAAGGTAGATAACATGAATCAAATTCCAGTCACAGTCAAAGGCGCAGAACTCTTAAAGGCTGAGCTTCAACGCTTAAGAAGTGTCGATCGCCCTGCCGTGATTGAGGCCATTGCCGAAGCACGCGCTCAAGGTGACTTGTCTGAGAATGCAGAATACGAAGCTGCCAAAGAAAAACAAAGTTTTATTGAAGGTCGACTTGCTGAAATTGAAGCAAAACTTTCAAATGCAATGGTGATTGATCCTAAAACGCTCAACGCAGAAGGACGCTGTGTGTTTGGTGCAACAATTGATGTAGAGGATTTGGATACTGGTGATACCGCAACCTACCAAATTGTAGGGGATGACGAAGCGGATATTAAGTCTGGCAAAATTTCGATTAGCTCACCAATTTCACGTGCGTTAATAGGCAAGTCAGCAGGTGATGTTGCAGAAGTCGTTGCCCCTAACGGCATCCGATCTTATGAAGTGTTGAATGTGCAATATATTTAGTTTAATGAGGACTTAATCACCTAAGGCGACCAATGAAACAATTTGCAGACAAGTTAGCATTAATTTCAATTACCCTTTGGGTGGGCTCATTGTGGGCTATTGGTTATATTGCAGCGCCAACATTGTTTTATCATCTGCCTGATCGCCTAGTGGCAGGTAGTTTAGCTGCGGAAATGTTTACGATTGTTGCCTTTATTGGCATGGCTTGTGGTGCTTATTTATTACTGAATCGATTGACTAAGTTCGGTGGCCTCGCCTTTAAACAGGGTTTCTTTTGGGCCGTGTTCTTTATGCTCTTGCTCACGTTGGCAGGACATTTTGGTATCGCACCAATTATTGCTCAGTTAAAAGCTGATGCATTGCCATCGGATGTGATGCACAGTGTGTTTGCTAATCGCTTTGAAGCTTGGCATGGCATTGCCAGTATTGCTTATGCGATTCAAAGCTTTTTGGGTTTGGTGTTGGTATTAAAAGCGACCCGGTAATCTCGAGTCGCTTTAAGTTGACATTTTACTTAGGAATAACGATTTTTGCAGGTTCACCTTGGCGGTAAATAACCAATTGTTTGCCGATATGATGGACTTTAACGGCGCCAGTCTTTTCACAGATTTCTTCTAGCATGGCAACACGTGCTTCTCTGTCATCACCAAATACTTTGATTTTGATCAGCTCGTGGGCATTTAGGCTGTTTTCAATTTCTTGCAAAACGCTGTCTGTCAGGCCATTATTGCCAACCATGACAACAGGATTTAATTTGTGTGCCAAGCCGCGAAGGTGGCTGATTTGTTTAGTATTCACGCAGTATTTATCTTATCTTGTTAATTCATTAAAAAAGTCATTTTATCACATGAAGCATAGGCCATGAAAAGAACCAAAACCAGTAAAGCTTGGATGCAAGAGCATGTGAATGACCCTTACGTGAAGCTTGCACAAAAAGATGGCTATCGTGCGCGAGCAGCATACAAGTTGATAGAGATAGATGATAAAGATAGGTTGATTAAGCCTGGCATGGTCGTTGTTGATTTGGGTTCAACACCAGGGAGTTGGTCTCAGGTTGCGATTCAGCGTCTGAAAAACAATGGACGTGTCATTGCTTTGGATTTGTTGCCCATGGTGGGGATTCCTTGCGTTGAGTTTATTCAAGGGGATTTTCGTGAGGACGAAATCCTTGAGCAGTTAGAGGAAAAATTGAATGGTCAACAAATTGACCTTGTAATTTCTGATATGGCCCCCAATATAAGTGGCATTAGTTCGGTGGACCAACCGAACGCTGTTTATTTAACCGAATTAGCCGTGGAGTTCAGTCTTAAATGGTTGAAACCGGAAGGCAATTTTTTAGTCAAGGTGTTCGTAGGCTCAGGTTTTGAAGAAATTGTAAAAATTATGCGCGAGAACTTTGAAAAGGTTGTCACAAGAAAACCTAAGGCCTCACGTGATCGAAGTACAGAGGTTTACTTGCTGGGTTTGAAACGAAAAGCTAACAATATTGAATAAGCTATTTAATTGCTCGGTATTCCGCTAATACTGTCTTGATTTAGTGGTAAGATTTTAATTAACCAATAGCAGTTTTTAAAAGGATGTGATTTTGAATAACACAGTCAAACAAATCGCGATATGGGTGATTATTGCCATCATCATGATGTCTGTATTTAACCAATTTGCTAACAAAAATGGTGCAGATAATCAGATTGTTTACTCACAGTTCATTAATGAAGTGAAGCAAGGTCACGTCGCTAAAGTGACGATTGAAGGTCGCGTTTTACGAGGTGAAATGAATGATGGTAAAAAATTCAACTCATATGCGCCTTATGACCCGGGCATGATGGGTGATTTGCTCAGTAACAACATCAGAGTTGAAGCGAAGCCAGAGCAAGAGCAATCATTATTAATGAGCATCTTGCTCAATTGGGGCCCGATGTTGCTGTTGATTGCTGTTTGGATATTCTTCATGCGCCAAATGCAAGGCGGTGGTAAGGGTGGCGCATTTTCGTTTGGTAAGAGCAAAGCCCGTCAGTTAGATGAAGCTTCTAATCAAACCACTTTTGCCGACGTGGCAGGCTGTGATGAAGCCAAAGAAGAAGTATTTGAATTGGTCGAGTTTTTGCGCGATCCAGGTAAATTTCAAAAACTAGGTGGTCGTATTCCGCGTGGTGTGTTGATGGTTGGCCCTCCGGGCACTGGTAAAACCTTGCTTGCTAAAGCAATTGCAGGTGAAGCTAAAGTGCCTTTTTTCACCATCTCTGGTTCTGATTTTGTTGAAATGTTTGTGGGTGTGGGTGCTGCGCGTGTGCGAGATATGTTTGAACAAGCTAAAAAAGCGGCGCCATGCATTATCTTCATTGATGAAATCGATGCCGTCGGTCGCCATCGCGGTGCAGGTACAGGTGGTGGTAATGATGAGCGCGAGCAAACGCTTAACCAAATGCTCGTCGAGATGGATGGCTTTGAGCCTAATTCAGGCGTGATTGTCATCGCCGCAACTAACCGAGCTGACGTATTGGATAAAGCGCTTCTACGTCCAGGTCGTTTTGACCGTCAAGTCATGGTCGGTTTGCCGGACATCCGTGGTCGCGAACAAATTCTGTTAGTGCACATGCGTAAAGTGCCGATTGATGCCGATGTTAAGGCGGATATTCTTGCGCGTGGCACACCTGGCTTTTCAGGTGCTGATTTAGCTAACTTAGTGAATGAGGCGGCGCTTTTTGCTGCACGACGTAATAAACGCACCGTCGATATGTCTGATTTCGAAGATGCCAAAGATAAAATCTTCATGGGTCCAGAGCGTACCTCTATGGTGATGCGTGAAGAAGAGCGTCGTAATACCGCTTATCACGAGTCAGGTCATGCTGTTGTGGCCGAGTTGCTACCCAAGGCTGACCCGGTGCATAAAGTCACCATCATGCCGCGTGGTTGGGCGCTTGGTTTAACTTGGCAATTACCCGAGTTTGACCGCATCAGTAACTATCGCGACAAAATGCTAGAAGAGATTTCGATTTTGTTTGGTGGTCGTATCGCTGAAGAGATTTTCATGCATCAAATGTCAACCGGCGCTTCAAACGACTTTGAACGTGCAACTAAGTTAGCACGTGACATGGTCACGCGTTACGGCATGTCGGATGCACTTGGTACCATGGTGTATGCAGGGAGTGAACAAGATTCAATGTTCGGTAGCATGTCATCTAAAACCGTTTCTGAAGCGACGCAACAAAAAGTGGACGCTGAAATTCGTCGCATTCTAGATGAGCAGTATGCGATTGCGAGACAATTGCTAGAGTCCAATCGAGACAAGGTTGAAGCAATGGCTGCCGCGCTACTTGAATGGGAAACCATCGATGCAGATCAAATTGGCGACATCATGGCAGGCCTGCCACCAAGAGCACCTAAGCCTAGCCAATCAAGCAACAAGGCGGCTAAGAGCGATAGCGGCACAACAGGCAGTCAGCCAACTGTCGCGCCACAACCTGCAGCTAAAAACTAAAACTCTTCATCATGGCAAGCCATGTGATGTATTGGACTTAACACCAGTCC
Source organism: Candidatus Methylopumilus turicensis (assembly GCF_000953015.1). Lineage (NCBI taxonomy): Bacteria > Pseudomonadati > Pseudomonadota > Betaproteobacteria > Nitrosomonadales > Methylophilaceae > Candidatus Methylopumilus > Candidatus Methylopumilus turicensis. The sequence continues at coordinate 1,279,201 of NZ_LN794158.1, read as the reverse complement.
GTTACATGGCTTAATTAATATGCATTTTTCCTGCGGTAAATTCCAACTTGATCTCTCCACGCCACGTATCATGGGCATTGTGAATGTCACCCCTGATTCATTTTCTGATGGCGGACAATTCAACACCACAGATAAAGCCGTGGCACACGCCATGCAGTTGGTTGAGCAGGGCGCTGATATTTTAGATATTGGTGGTGAATCTACGCGTCCTGGCGCAACTCCCGTGCCGCTCGAGGAAGAGCTTAAGCGTGTCATTCCTGTGATTAATGCTTTAGCAAAAGCGGGCGTTCCACTTTCGATTGATACTTATAAACCGGAAGTGATGCGCGCCGCGATTGATGCGGGCGTGGATATTGTGAATGACGTTTGTGCTTTGCAAGAGACTGGTGCGCTTGAAATTGTTGCGGCTAGCCAAGTAGGGGTATGTTTAATGCACATGCAAGGCCGCCCACAAACCATGCAAGCCGATCCACAATATCAAGATGTCGTTGCTGAAGTGAGTGGCTTTTTAGCCGCAAGATTAAAAGCCGCAGAGCAGGCCGGTATCGCTCGCGAGCGCATTGTTTTAGATCCGGGTTTTGGCTTTGGTAAACGCACCGAGCATAATCTGACTTTGCTTAACCACTTATCAAGTCTACAATCGTTAGGCTTGCCTTTATTGATTGGGCTTTCACGTAAATCAGTGTTGGGGCAGGTGGTCGGCTTAAGTATAGATGAGCGCATCCATGCCAGCATTGCCGCCTCAGTGGTTTCGGTAATGAAGGGTGCTAACATTGTGCGTGTGCACGATGTGAAGCCTACAGTGGACGCTTTAAAAATCGTTTCTGCTGTGATGAAAAATTAAAAATAAGCCTTAAAAAATAGACCTTGAAAAATAGGCATTGAAAAGAAAAACATAATGGGTAAAAAATATTTTGGTACAGATGGTATTCGTGGTCGTGTTGGCACTAGCCCAATTACACCTGAGTTCGTCATGCGATTAGGCTATGCCGCTGGCCGTGTGTTGGCCAATGCAGATCTTCATTTGGCCAAAGATGCACGCCCAACAGTATTGATTGGTAAAGATACCCGTATTTCAGGCTATATGCTTGAATCCGCCTTACAAGCAGGCCTATGTGCGGCGGGCGTGAATGTGCGCCTCACAGGCCCAATGTCAACACCAGCTATCGCCTATTTAACACGTGCGTTAAGAGCGCAAGCGGGTATTGTGATTTCAGCCTCGCACAATCCTTTTGAAGATAATGGCATTAAGTTTTTCTCAAGCTTAGGCACCAAATTGCCCGATGATATTGAGCATCAAATAGAAGCTGAGCTTGATAAGCCGATGGAAGTGATGCCATCAGCGGCTTTAGGTCGCGTTAAGCGGATTGATGATGCTGCAGGTCGCTATGTGGAGTTTTGCAAAAGCACCTTCCCAAATGATTTAGATTTACGGGGCTTAAAGATCGTCCTCGATTGCGCTAATGGCGCCACTTACCATGTTGCACCGCCCGTGTTCCATGAGCTGGGTGCCGAAGTGATTGCGATTGCCAATCAGCCCAATGGCTTAAACATTAATGCCGACTCAGGCACAACCCATCCGCAAGCGCTATGCAAAGCGGTGGTTGAGCACAAAGCAGATTTGGGCATTGCATTTGATGGCGATGGCGACCGCGTGATGATGGTGGACTCAGCAGGGAATCTGCTCGATGGCGACCAACTGCTTTATATTATTGCCCAGCACAGACATCAGCAAGGCGAGCTTGGCGGAGGAGTGGTCGGCACTTTAATGACTAATCTTGCGTTAGAGCATCACTTCCAAAAATCAAATATTGCATTTACGCGTGCCAAAGTTGGCGATAGGCATGTGCGTGAGATGCTGGTGAAAAACGATTGGCAACTGGGTGGCGAGAACTCGGGCCACATTCTTTGCCTAGATAAACATACTAGTGGTGATGGCATTATTGCAGCACTACAAGTATTAGCCGCGCTTAACGCGCGAAACAAAACGCTGCTTGAAGTTGGCAAGACTTTGACTTTATATCCACAAGTGTTAATTAATGTACCTGTAAAACGCCGAATTGATATGGAAGCGAATCCTGCGGTGCAAGCCGCTGTTAAAAAGGCAGAGCAAGTCTTAAATGGCAACGGCCGGATCTTATTAAGAGCTTCAGGCACCGAATTAAAATTCCGCGTGATGGTTGAAGGCGTGGATGGTAACTTGGTGAATGAATTAGCGAAAGAAATTGCCGAAGTGGTGGCGGAACAAGCGAAATAGATCTTGTTGTGATAGTAAATAAAAAGGCAGCCTAGGCTGCCTTTTTAATTCTGACGCTTAAATTTTAGAATGTATTCTGCTAGGTCATCATCAGTCGCATAAAAGTAAGGGGCTGGTGTGCCTAGTACGTCAGCTAATCGCTCCAATGTTTTTAAATCAGGCACATGTTTTCCTCGTTCGTACTGGTTAATTCTTGCGCTTGCAGAAAACTCATCTATTCCAGCTAGTATGCCTAATTTTTCTTGAGATATTTCTGCTCTCTTTCTCGCCTGTCTAAGTCTTTTAGCAACAATATTAGAGATGTCATCTTTTGTTTCCATTCTAAGATAGTCTTAGTTTTTGCTTGACATTAAACTAAGGAATCCTTAGTGTTAATTTAATGAGTTTTCAATTTGGCAATGGTTGTTATTTTATTTTTAATAAAAGTTAGGAAAATAGATGAAAAAGATTTTATTGGTTTCTGTTTTATTGGCAGCGTCAGCGAGCGCTTCTGCAGCGGATTTGAAACCTTATGTTGAAGGTCAGCTTGGTTGGGGTAGCGTCGGTGATGTTTCAACTAAAACTTATGTAGGCACAGTTGGTGGTGTAGCTTATAACGGTCAAGTAAATCTAGATTACGGCTCTAACTTAGCATGGGGTGGTGAGCTTGGTTTGGCCAACATTGCGGATTCTAACTTCCGTGTTGGATTGTCTTTTACCAAAATGACTTTGGATATTGATAGCGTAGCCGCGTCGGGGACGCTTTCCTATAACGGCACGAACTATACTGGGAGTACAGGCAATTTGAAGCAGACGTTTGCAAATCGTGGAATTAGCTTTGATTCTGACATGAAGCTATACATGGTAAACGCTTATTATGACATTCCAACTGGTTCACAATTGACACCGTTTATTGGTGCAGGTGTTGGTGTGGCTAGTCTTGACCATGCAGGAAGTGAGTTGGCTTTATCTGCAACTGGGGGTCTTAAATATAGCTTCGATAAGAATTTGTATCTAGGTGCTAAAGCGACTTACTATCGCGTAAATGGTCCCAAAGATGATCTTGGCCTAGAGTATGAAAATGTTGATGCTTATACAGTGAAAGCGCTAGTGGGTTATCAATTCTAATAAATTAAAATGCCCATAAAAAAAGCCCGCTAGTGCGGGCTTTTTGTTTGACTAGTTCATCTTACTTCTGCCAAGTATCTTTCAGTGTCACCGTTCTGTTAAACACTGGCTTGCCAGCTACGCTATCTTTTCTATCCGCTACAAAATAGCCGTGACGTTCAAACTGGAAGCTTTCAGCTGGTTGTGCGTCTTTTAGGCTTAATTCTAATTGTGCAGTAATAGTGGTGACAGAATTTGGATTAATGTCATCCAAGTAGTCGCGGTCGCCAGCACCTGGGTGTGCCTCTTTGAACAATCGGTCATACATGCGAATTTCAGCCTCGTAGGCGTGATTAGCCGATACCCAGTGGATGTTGCCCTTAACTTTCACGCTATCGGAGCCTGGCGTGCCTGATTTGGTGTCTGGGAGGTATTCGCAGTGCACTGTTGTCACATTGCCGTTGGCGTCTTTATCAAAACCTGTGCATTTCACCACATAACCATAGCGTAAACGCACTAAACCATCTGGCACTAAACGGAAGAAGCCTTTGCTTGGTTCTTCCATAAAGTCTTCACGTTCAATCCACAATTCTTTGGTGAGTTGAACAGTGCGTTTGCCTAGCTCTGGTTTAAGCGGGTGGTTAGGCGCAAAGCAATCTTCCGATTGTGATTTTCCATTAGAGTCGACTGGGTAGTTATCAATCACCAGTTTAATTGGGTCGAGTACCGCGATACGACGTTCCGCAGAAAGGTTGAGCGTTTCGCGCATGCAATCTTCAAGAATGGTGTATTCAATCCAAGAGTCTGATTTTGAAACGCCAATCCGGTCAGCAAATAAACGGAAACCTTCAGGGGTGTAGCCGCGACGTCGTGCGCCAGCTAATGTTGGCAAGCGTGGATCGTCCCAGCCTGATACATGTTTATTTTCAACCAAATCAATGAGCTTACGTTTTGACAGCACCACGTAAGTGAGATTTAGACGGGCAAACTCATATTGTTTTGGCAGTGGATGCGCGAGCATGCCAGCTTCAGCTAATCGCTCTAACACCCAATCGTAGAATGGGCGTTGGTCTTCAAACTCAAGCGTACAAATCGAATGGGTAATGCCTTCAAATGCATCTTCAAGCGGATGTGCAAATGTATACATTGGGTAGATGCACCATTGGTCGCCCGTATTGTGGTGATGCGCACGTTTAATACGGTAAATCGCTGGGTCACGAAGATTGATGTTAGGTGAGGCCATGTCAATTTTGGCGCGCAATACCATGCTGCCATCCGCATGTTTGCCATCGCGCATTTCGCGGAACTTGCTTAAATTTTCTTCGATAGATCTGTCACGCCATGGCGAATTTTTACCAGCCTCAGTGAGGGTGCCGCGATTAATGCGCATTTCTTCCGCAGATTGCTCATCCACATAAGCTTTACCTGCGCTGATTAAAGCTTCAGCTGCTTGATACATCATTTCAAAATAATTGCTCGCATAATATAAATGCGACTTGCCAAAAGCCTCCCAGCCGAAGCCTAGCCATTGCACCATTTCAGTGATGCTATCCACATATTCTTGTTCTTCTTTTTCTGGGTTGGTGTCATCAAAGCGCATGTGGCACACGCCTTCATAATCGCGCGCTAATCCGAAATTTAAGCAAATACTTTTGGCGTGACCAATATGCAAATAGCCATTTGGTTCTGGTGGAAAGCGTGTACGAATTTTGGCTGGATCAGGTTGGCCTGCTGCATGGTGCGCAGCGTCTCCTGGCGTGCCTGCCCAGTGGCGGTTGGCATTAGTCCCCTGTGCTAAATCACGGTCAATAATGCCGCGAATAAAGTTAGAAGCAGGTGCGATGGGTGTTTTTTCTGATGACATATCAAATACATTAAATAGATTAACCATCATTTTACACTGTGAGCGCCTTTGCGTGGCGTGTTCCTTCATGATGCCAGCGATCAGCCATGCTAAACTCTCGTTCAATATGATAAACGCACTAACATTCCCAATTTTACGCTTGCTAGTCGATGGTCGATTTCACTCGGGCGAAGATATTGCCAAGCACTTTAATGTGACGCGGACGACTGTTTGGAGTGCGATTCAAGAAGCGCAAGCAATGGGTGTTGAGGTGTTCTCAGTCCGCGGTCGTGGCTACAAATTGCCCGATCCTATTACCATGCTCAATCAAGAAGAAATTCTCAATGCAATTGGACCAGAGCGAGCTTGGTTCAAGCTGGAGCTGCATGACACGCTGGAGTCCACCAATACCTATTTGATGAAAAAAGCCAACCAAAGCCAATCACAAATGCTGGGTGGCCAAGTTGCTGCCCACGCAACTTGTGTGGTGACAGAGTTGCAAACGGCAGGCAAAGGCCGCCGTGGACGTGCTTGGCAGGCAGGCTTAGGGGCAAGCTTAACGTTCTCATTGCTTTGGCGTTTTCAAATGGGTGCATCAGCGCTTTCTGGTTTGAGCTTGGCTGTAGGTGTGGCTTTAATCCGCGCGTTTCGAACATTAGGTATTTCAAACGCAAAACTCAAATGGCCCAATGATGTACTGATTGAAACACCGGCAGGTAAGCAAAAATTAGCGGGTATCTTAATTGAGCTACAGGGCGATATGGATGGCCCAAGCGCGGCGGTGATTGGGGTGGGCATTAATCTTCGCTTGCCTGAAAACGTCGCACGGAATATCGACCAGCCATTTACTGATATTTATAATATTCAACCTGAGGCGGCAAACCCAAACCTCTTGCTTGGTAATGTGCTAAAACACATGGCTGATGTGTTAAGTGCTTTTGAGCAAAGTGGGTTTGAAGCTTTGCGTGAAGAATGGATGCAATATCACGCCTATCATCAACAGCCCGTAAGAATGTTGATGCCGGATGGCCGTGAAGTGTTGGGTGAAGTGATTGGCGTTGCTAGTGATGGTATTTTGCTGGTGAATACGCCACAAGGTGAGCAGCGTTTTTCAGCGGGTGAAATTAGTTTGAGAGGTCTGGTTTGAAAAGAGGTAAGGCGTAATGTTAGCAATAGACTCTGGTAATACACGCACCAAGTGGGCGGTATTTGCCGATGATGGTCGTATTCAAGAGGCTGGCGTTTGCTTAAACGCCGAGCTTGCAGCGTTCGTCATTCCTCCAAGCTGGCAACTTTGCAAACATGCCATTGTTGCTAATGTGGCGGGTGAGCGTGTGGCTGCAAGCATGACAGCATTATTAAAAAAAGCAGGCTTATCTTACGTTTGGGCAAAAGCCGAAGCTGAAACACTAGGCCTAAAAAACAAATATGAGGTGCCAGAAAGTTTAGGTGTCGACCGCTGGGCCGCGCTGTTGGCTGCATTTAAGCGCTATCTCAATCAACCCGCTTGTTTGGTCGTCAATGCAGGAACTGCGCTCACCATTGATGCCATCTATCAGAACGCTTTTATTGGAGGCTTGATCGTGCCCGGTTTTAGCATGATGCAAAACGCATTATTGCAAAATACGTCTGCGGTTAATCCACAAAGCGGTCAAGCTAAAACCTTTCCGCTCAACACGGCTGATGCAAGTTACAGCGGCGTTTTAAGCGCGATTGTCGGTGCCATTGTGATGCAGGCAGATAAGTTAGAGTCACACTGCCAAGATGTGCCGACTGTTGTGATCACAGGTGGCGATGCAGCCATGCTGATGCCTATTTTGACGCAAGTGTTTGGTGCCAAGCCTGTGCTGGCTGATAATTTAGTATTAGAAGGTTTGTATTTGATGGAGCGTGCAAAATCATGAAGCGCAGTATGATTCTTTTGGTTTTGTTCAACATGATTATTTTTGCCTACTTTCAATTGGCGAATTTGTCTGCAACTACTGGGCATAAAGCATTACCAGAAATTCATCCTGAAAAAGTCCAATTGCTGAGCGATGCACAAGTTCAGGCCTTGCCAACAGTTTCAGCACCCTCCGCCACAGAGTAGACAAGATGACGATCGCTATTGAAACACGTCCGCCTTTTCCGCCATTCACTCGCGAAACCGCTATTCAAAAAGTACGCATGGCTGAAGATGGCTGGAATAATTGCGACCCAGAAAAAGTGGCTTTGGCTTATACCGTGGATAGTGAGTGGCGTAATCGCAATGCGTTTATAAATGGCCGTGCGGAGATTGTTGAGTTTTTAACGCGCAAATGGGCTAAAGAGCACGAATACCGTTTGATTAAAGAGTTATGGGCGTTTGATGGCAACAGAATTGCGGTTCGTTTTGCTTATGAGTGGCATGATGACGCAGGCCAATGGTGGCGATCATACGGTAACGAGAATTGGGCGTTCGACGAAAATGGCCTCATGCAAAAACGCTATGCGAGCATTAATGATTTAGCGATTAATGAATCAGACCGTTTGTTCTATTGGCCGCAAGGAAGAAGGCCCGATGCGCATCAAGGGTTGAGTGCGTTAGGTTTGTAGTTTAACTTTCAAAAAGAAAACCACGTTTTGCAAATGTGCTAACGAAAATATAGTTAGGAATAAATAGCGCGATCCCTATCTTCCAAAACCCTGCTGTGTCGAATTGAAAGTCAGTTAACACAAAGAAGAAAAATCCCAACACGCTCATGTGAGCTAGGATACCCGCCAGCAAAATCATTAAGTCTGTAAATATAGTCGCAGACTTGCCGATAATCGCAATGAATATAGAGAATGCAAAAATAGCCCCAACAATTTGTCCTGCGAATAATGGAGACATGACGGCAGCGATTAAAAAGGTAAATAATGTTCGTCCGCGTTGCGCTTGTTGATGTTCGTTAAGAATCGCCATTTGCTAATTTCCCTGTTGAGTTGAGTTAGCTGATTTTAGCATGGAGAATATTCAATTTACATTAAAAATCAATATGTTAAATATTTAACATTTGGGCCGAGCATAAAATTTATGCAATAAAAAAGGAGGCTTAAGCCTCCTTTTTTAATTCAGTTGATTACCGTTTCTTAATATATAAATCGGTGATCGTGCCTTCTTTCATTTCAGCTGCGAAGCACACTGTTTCTGAAAGTGTTGGGTGCGCATGAATCGTCAAGCCTAAGTCATGTGCATCCGCACCCATTTCAATCGCTAAAACAGCCTCTGCAAGTAATTCACCCGCATTGACCCCAACGATCCCAGCGCCAATCACGCGGTGTGTGTCTTTATCAAAAATGAGCTTGGTCGTGCCTTCAGTGCGCCCCACAGAGATTGCGCGTCCGCTCGCCGCCCAAGGGAAGCTTGCTTTTTCGATGGCAATGCCTTTGGCTTTTGCTTCCGTTTCTGTTATGCCAGCCCAAGCGATTTCCGGGTCGGTATAAGCGACGGATGGAATCACCATGGCTTGGAATTCGACCTTATGGCCTGCAATGACTTCAGCGGCAACTTTGCCTTCGTGTGTGGCTTTGTGCGCCAACATTGGCTGACCGACAATATCGCCAATGGCGAAGACATGTGGCACGTTGGTGCGCATTTGTTTATCGACATTGATAAAGCCACGCTCATCTACAGCCACGCCTGCATTCTGGGCGTCAATATTGAGGCCGTTTGGACGGCGACCAATGGAAACCAAGACGCGGTCGTATACTTCCACACCTTTCGGTGCATCGGTATTGCCGTTGACACCTTCAAAGCTCACATGGATGCCGTCTGTTTTGGCTTCAATATTCGCTACTTTGGTGTTGAGCATAATCGCTTCAAAACGCTTTTCCATACGTTTTTGCAATGGACGCACTAAGTCACGGTCGCAGCCTTGAATAAGACCATCAGTAAATTCCACCACGCTGACTTTTGAGCCAAGCGCATCGTAAACCGTACCCATTTCAAGACCAATAATGCCACCGCCAATCACCAGCATGCGTTTTGGTATATCAGCCAAGGCTAGAGCGCCTGTTGAGTCCATGATACGTTCGTCATCTGGTGCGCCAGGGAATTTCGTCGCTTGTGAGCCGGCTGCAATAATTGCGTTTTCAAAGCCTACTTTGGTAACTTTGCCATCCGCGCCTGTGACAGCGATTTGCTTAGGGCTGGTGAATTTACCTAAGCCTTGCACCACGGTCACTTCACGTTGTTTTGCCATGGCGGATAAACCACCAGTAAGCTTGCCCACCACGTCGTTGGCTTTCCATGTGCGGAGTTGCTCAAGGTCAACATTTGGTTGACCAAAAGATACACCGTGATGCGCTGTTTCTTCGGCTTCAGTAATTACTTTGGCTGTGTGTAATAGCGCTTTAGATGGAATACAACCCACGTTTAAACAAACACCGCCTAGTGTTGAGTAGCGTTCAATGAGCACCACTTTTTTACCTAAGTCAGCGGCGCGGAAAGCGGCAGTGTAGCCACCAGGGCCAGAGCCCAATACCAAAACTTCACAAGACACATCATTGTCGCCTTGTGTTGCGGCTGGTGTTGGCGCTTGGTTGCTCACAGGTGTCGCAGGCGCAGCTTCAGTTTTCGGTGTTTCCGCTTTAGGCGCTTCTGTTTGAGTTGCGCTAGCAGCTTCAGCTTCAAGCACCAAAATGGGCGAGCCTTTTGCAATCTTATCGCCTACTTTAACTTTGATTTCTTTGACTACGCCAGCATCTGAAGATGGAATATCCATGGATGCTTTGTCTGATTCAAGCGTGATTAAAGAATCTTCTTTTGCAACGATGTCGCCTACTTTGACCAATACCTCAATCACATCAACGCTATCGAAGTTGCCAATATCAGGGACGATGACTTCTATTAAATTGCTCATGCCAACCCCTTAAAGTAACAAACGACGAACGTCGGATAACATCATGCGCAAGTGGCTAGTGAAACGCGCGCCATCTGCACCGTCAATCACGCGGTGGTCGTATGAAAGGGACATTGGCAAGATGAGGCGTGGCTCAAAGCCGCCTGTTTCCTTGTTGTAAACAGGTTGGAATGAAGAGCGAGATACACCCAAAATCGCCACTTCAGGGCAATTGATAATGGGGGTAAACATCGTGCCACCAATCCCGCCTAGGCTAGAGATGGTGAAGCAACCGCCTTGCATTTCTTCAATCTTCAATTTGCGTTCACGGGCTTTGCCAGACAAGTCTGCCAAATCGCGGGCAATATCGAGCACATCTTTTTTATCCACATCACGTACCACCGGCACCACCAAGCCATCTGGTGTGTCGCATGCGAAGCCGACATTGAAGTAGTTTTTCATAATCAAGCTATCGCCATCAGCAGAAAGCGATGCGTTGAAGTTCGGATAAGTGCGAAGCGCATTCACGACAGCTTTCATTAAGAAAGCGAGTAGTGTTAATTTTGCGCCGCGTTTTTCAGCATCAGCCAGCATTGACTTGCGGAAATCTTCTAGGTCAGTAATATCTGCTTCATCGAACTGCGTGACGTGAGGCGCAGTCACCCAGTTTCGGTGAAGATTTGCACCAGATAATTTTTTGATACGTGAAAGCGGTTTGTGTTCAATTTCGCCGAATTGGCTGAAGTCAATCACAGGCATTGCTAATGTCGTTAAACCAGAACCCATGTTTTCAGAGCGAGGTTTTGCAAGTTCGCCTTTGACAAAGGCTTGCACGTCTTCTTGGCTAATCCGGTTTTTAGGGCCGGTGCCACGCACCAAGCTGATATTCACACCAAGCTCACGTGCGAATTTTCGTACCGATGGACTTGCGTGCGCTAATTTGCCATCTGCTGCCACCGCGCTGGCACCAATTGGATTAGGTGTAGCTTGTGGTTGAATGACTTTCGGCACTTCAGGCACCGGGCGTGATGGCTCAGGAATGGCGACTGGTTTTTCGTCAACCGTGACAGTCGCTACCACTGGGGTTGCACTTGGCTGGGCGGCAGGTTTTTCTGCAGGCGCATCTTCAGAAGCGTCTAGCGTCAAAATCAAACCACCTTGAGCGGCTTTGTCGCCGACCTTCATGCTGATGCTTTTCACTACACCACCAAATGGCGCAGGAATGTCCATCGACGCTTTGTCAGATTCTAAAGTGATAAGCGAGTCATCTTTTGCAACAGTATCGCCTTCTTTGACAAGTAATTCGATGACGTCAACGCTATCAAAGTTACCAATATCCGGGACAAGAACTTCTTTAATTGCCATGCTGTTATTCCTTAAGAGAGTCTTCTCTGTGTAAGCCTATTGTTTGTTTAAACGGTTGCTGCTTAAACTGTTGTTGGATTAGGGCGGCTTGCGTCGATTTTATATTTCTTAATCACTTCAACGGCTTTGCTTGCAGGCACTTTGCCTTCGTCCGCTAATGCTTTAAGCGCGGCAAGCACCACATAATATCTATCCACTTCGAAGAAGCTGCGGAGCGCTTCACGGCTATCACTGCGGCCATAACCATCAGTACCTAAAGACACAAAACGTTGTGGCACAAAGTTACGGATTTGGTCTGCAAATGACTTCATGTAATCGGTTGATGAAATCACAGGGCCTTCAGCGCCGCTCAAGCATTCAGCCACATAGCTGAGTCTTGGTTTCTTCTCTGGGTTGAGCATATTCCAACGGTCAGCATCAAGGCCTTCGCGGCGAAGTTCTGTGAAGCTTGTGACGCTCCACACGTCTGGTGATACGCCCCAGTCTTTTTCAAGCATTTCGGCCGCTGCGATGACTTCACGCAAGATGACGCCACTGCCCATTAATTGAACTTTAGGGCCTTTTGCTTTGGATTTGCTAAATGCGTACATCCCTTTAAGAATGCCAGCCTCAGCGCCTTTCGGCATTTCTGGATGGCTGTAGTTTTCATTCATCAAGGTGATGTAGTAATACACATCCTCTTGGTTTTGCACCATGCGGCGCATGCCTTCTTGAATAATCACGGCAAGCTCGTAACTAAAGGTTGGGTCATATGACACGCAGTTTGGAATCGTCGCAGACATTAAATGGCTGTGGCCATCTTCATGTTGTAAGCCTTCGCCGTTCAAGGTGGTACGGCCAGCGGTTGCGCCCAATACAAAGCCTCGTGCACGTGAGTCGCCGGCAGCCCAAGCCAAGTCACCAATACGTTGGAAACCAAACATTGAGTAGAAGATATAGAACGGAATCATTTGTGTGCCGGTGACGCTGTAAGCAGTCGCCGCAGCAATCCATGATGAGAACGCGCCAGCTTCGTTGATGCCTTCTTCTAGAATCTGACCGTCTTTAGACTCTTTGTAGTACATCACTTGGTCGTTATCTTGCGGTTCATACAACTGGCCAGCAGAAGAGTAAATACCCAATTGACGGAACATACCTTCCATCCCAAAGGTACGGGCTTCGTCAGGCACGATAGGCACAATGTATTTACCGATTTGTTTGTCACGTACTAATATTGAAAGAATACGCACAAACGCCATGGTGGTTGAAATTTCACGGTCGCCAGTTGCGGTGAGCATATTCTCGAACGCTGACAGTTCAGGCACAACAAGCTCGTTACCTTTACGGCGACGTGCTGGCACAGAGCCACCCATCGCTGCGCGACGCTCAGCCATGTAAACCATTTCTGGAGAGTCTGCAGGTGGTCTGTAGAAAGATAAGCTCTCTACTTGTTCGTCTGTGAGCGGTAAATCGAAACGATCACGGAAGGCTTTCAATGAATCGATGTCCATGCTCTTTTGTTGGTGCGTTGTGTTTTGTGCTTCACCCGCATCGCCCATGCCGTAACCTTTAACGGTCTTCGCTAAGATAACGGTTGGTTGACCTTTGTGCTGTGTTGCTGCTGCGTAGGCTGCATAAACTTTGTGAGGGTCGTGACCGCCACGGTTTAAGCGCCAGATGTCTTGGTCAGACATCGCTGCGACCATTTCCTTCAATTGAGGATACTTGCCAAAAAAGTGTTCACGTGTGTATGCGCCACCCTTAGCTTTAAAGTTTTGGTATTCGCCATCCACGCACTCTTCCATGCGTTTTTTGAGCAAGCCATCTTTGTCCATTGCAAGTAGTGGGTCCCAATACGAACCCCAAATCACTTTCAATACGTTCCAGCCAGAGCCACGGAAATCAGATTCCAACTCTTGAATGATTTTGCCGTTGCCACGCACAGGGCCGTCAAGGCGTTGTAAGTTGCAGTTAATCACGAAAATGAGATTGTCTAATTTTTCGCGTGAGGCCAATGAAATCGCGCCTAATGACTCAGGCTCATCCATTTCGCCGTCGCCGCAGAATACCCAAACTTTACGGTCTGAAGTATCCGCAATGCCGCGGTCATGAAGGTATTTTAAGAAGCGTGCTTGGTAAATCCCTTGCAATGGACCAAGGCCCATAGAAACGGTTGGGAATTGCCAGAAGTCAGGCATCAACCAAGGATGTGGGTAGCTTGATAAACCATTGCCGCCCGTTTCTTGACGGAAGTTATCCATTTGGTCTTCGGTTAAGCGACCTTCTAAAAATGCACGCGCATAAACGCCAGGGGATGAGTGGCCTTGGAAGAATATCAAGTCGCCGCCGAATTTGTCATTCGCCGCACGGAAGAAGTGGTTAAAGCCAACGTCATATAAAGTCGCCGCTGATTGGAAGCTGGCAATGTGCCCGCCCACGCCAGGTGATTTCTCGTTGGCGCGAAGTACGGTCATGATGGCATTCCAACGAATCAGCGCACGAATGCGGCGCTCCATATCGGGATTGCCAGGTAATCTTTGTTGCAAATGCGTAGGGATACTATTCACATACGCAGTCGTTGCGTTGTAAGGTAGGTAAGCGCCTGAGCGGCGGGCTTTATCAATCAGTGTTTCTAATAAGAAATGCGCACGCTCGGTTCCCTCGTTGGCCAATACCGCATCAATGGCTTCAAGCCATTCTTGGGTTTCTTGTGGGTCAATATCGGGGGTAAATGCCATGGGGTGGTTCTCCAGAAAGCTTTTAGAATGATCTAAAAGGTATAATCAACTAGAAATATTACATCTCTAGGTCGTTATCATTTGTTAGTAAAAATAATAAGTGATTGTTTGGTTAACCCACATTTTCCCTTTATTGACTAAATTGGTCAAGTTTTAGCGGGGTTTTGCGAGCTTAATCAATTACATAAATCTAGCGTAATTGAAGAATATAATGAAATTTAACGACATTTAAACGAAATTAGTGAGGTTTTTGTATGTCCATCACCCTTAAACAAAATTTAATGCCTGCAGATGAAAATGCTTTATCGGCGCAAACACACCTTTTATTTGTTTTGTCAGCAGATTGTCCAGATACGTTGCCATTTTTAAGCGTATTAAATGCCAAGTTAACGCGTACTAATAAAAAATATGCGGATTTGCAAAAAGGAGCGGTGGTTGCAGATTTGCCGAATGGGGCTTTAGCAAGCTGGGTGGTGTTGGATGAAGGCTTGTCAGCGTTTAAGCGCCAAACGCAATTGCGGAAAGCAATTAAACCTTTGCTCGATGAAAAGCCAGCTGCATTGGCTATTGCCGTTTACGGCTCAGAAGGTGCGCGTCAGCAAGCTGCGAAAGATGCCTTCTATGTGGTGAGTGTGAATGCCGCTGAATTGCCCGAGCGTAAAGGCAAAGTGGCGCAAAAAGAAACGAAGTCTGAGGTTTTGAGAGAAGTGTCTATTTTTGGCTGGCAAGATTCGACTGAATTTGCTGAGATTCAAGCCATGATTGCAGGTAATGTTTTGACGCGAACACTCACGATGACGCCGCCAAATGAGCTTAATCCTACGCAATATCGTACTAAAATCGCTGAACTTGCAAAATCTAAGGGCTGGCAATATCAAGAATTTGATATGCAACAACTCACTCAAATGGGGGCTGGTGCTTTCGTCGCTGTAGGCCAAGGATCAGACCCGCAAGATGCTGCAATAGTCCATCTGACTTATTCACCAAACGATGCGAAGAAACATATCGCGCTGGTGGGCAAGGGCATTTGTTTTGATACGGGCGGACATAACCTTAAGCCGGCTAAATATATGAACGGCATGCATGAAGACATGAATGGTTCAGCGGTTGCTTTGGGTGTCTTGCTTGCGGCAACAAAGGCTAAACTGCCAATGAAGATTGATTGCTGGCTAGCCATTGCTCAAAATCATATTGGGCCGCTTGCATACAAACAAAATGATGTGGTGACTGCGCTTAACGGTACCACGATTGAAATTGTGCATACCGATGCAGAAGGCCGCATGGTCCTGGCGGATACCTTAACTTTAGCGTCTCGTGAAAAGCCAGATTGGATGGTAGATTTTGCCACACTGACTGGCAGCATGATGAGTGCTTTGGGCGATCGTTACAGCGGCGTGCTAGGTAATCATCCTGCGCTACTTTGTAAGGCGGTTGGCCTTGGTGCCGCGGTGGGTGAGCGTGTTTGCGCATTCCCGTTTGATGATGATTACGATGAAGACATTGAAAGTAGCATTGCTGACATCAAGCAATGTACGTTGGATGGTGGCGCTGACCATGTACATGCCACTAGATTTTTATCTAAATTCATTGAACATGATGTGCCATGGTTGCATGTAGATTTATCCTCATACAACCGTAAGGGTGGTTTAGGTGCTGTAGCGAGTGATGTTAACGGTTTTGGCGTTGCGCTGACGTTTGAATTGCTTAAGCAGTATTGATGCGTTTTACTCGAAAATTGATCACTGGGTGAATGAAACTGTCTTTTATTCAGATAATGGGCATCGCATTCATCAACGTCATGATGATTGATTAACCTAAAGCCGCTTAACTGCGGCTTTTTTATTGATGTAACCAAGCCCCCAGGCGAAGTAATATTCGTTGATAGCGCTGACCATTCAAAATAGCATTGAGGTTTTGATAAGCAAAGTTGTCGCAGGGCGAGATTAAGAATTGTGCCAACCATTCTAAGTCTTGAATGATGCTGAGCGTATCTCTATCGGTGGCACGGTAGCCGCTATAGGCTAAAGCGCTAGCGAGACGATTATTAGCAAGCTTCATGTGATAAACCGCTGGAGTATGATTTACTTTTTTCAAGATTTCTTGATTATCCTGCATGCTAGTCAGCGCCTCTTGCATGATTTGCTTGGTGGTTGGCGGCGACTTAAAGCGCTTGATATTCATGGCTTGCGCATGAGTCTTAATCAAAGGCTGTGGCCGCAAATAACGATAGCCCATTTGTGCTTTACTGCCATTCTCAATACTCATGGGAATGTCTTGTTGCAACGCTAAGGCCAGCTCAAATAAGTGATAAGTGTTGCCTTGCTTGAGTTCGATTTCTAATTCCTGAATCGGGCAGATATGCTCGCAAGCATGATCGGTTGAGCTTTTGAGGTCGCCAATATCCGCAGACACTTCAATCACTGACCCATCTGGGTAGTTGAGTAGCCAATCAGTGCGCACCACATCGACAATAAACACAGGTTTCAGCGCTGCTCTCAGCTTCTGGTCAGCAAAAATATTGGCTAAATGCGGCTCAGTAATTTTATTAAAATCGGGCGCATTGTTAGTGAGCAAATCTTCCCACTCCAGGCGCTGATGCAAGCCGCCTATTGATTGCCCTGTACTTTTGATGGCTTGAAACCAACCGCCTGACATACTGCGTACACGCAAATTTAAACCTGCATCTAACAAGGCTAAATCTGGCGTGTCGTAATAAATGCTGACGAGTTTGCGGGTCCATGGCGCTTCAACTAATCGTTCCGTAATCGCGGCGTGTTGGTTGAGCAGGTGTGCGCATGACTCAGCAATACGAAGCTTGAGTTCGATTTCGTTGGCCATGGCTAACTGTTTTGCTTAAAGGGGAGAGTAAAAAAGCGCTAAAGCATGTCAGGAGAAATCACAGCGCGAATGATCGCCTGTTCTTCCTCTGCACGTATCCGACTTGCAATCCACCAAACCGCCCCTTTTTTCACACACCAATAATGGGTTTTATGTGTCATCGCGATGGCGGCCGCCATACCAAGTGTCGGTTGGTGGCCAACGATTAATACGGCGCCTTTACTGGTATCCCAGTTGGCTACTTTCAACAAATCATGCGGTGATGCACTTGGCGCTAATTCATGCAGCGTCGTAAATGGCAAATCTAAAGCACTGGCTGTTTGTTGGGCACGTTTGGCTGGACTCACTAAAATGCGGGTCTCTTTGGGCATGCGCGCTTTAAGCCAAGCCGCCATTTTTTTTGCTTGTTCAAGACCCGTTGAAGTCAGTGCGCGTTCGTCATCCGGGTAGCCATCTTCAGCCTCAGCATGACGCCATAAAATTAGTTCCATAGCTTGGATAGATTTCAGTCAAATGTATGTGAAAATAGTATAGTGAAATGAAATTTATTCAAAGTAATTTATGACCTGCCAGGCGCCATCATGCTTGGTTTGTTTCTTGGCTGGGTGTTTTAGAAATGAGTGATGATTTGAATCTGGATGTTTATTTTCCCCAATTTGCAAAGTTCTTGCTGGCAAGCAACAATTGCACGGCATTTTCTAAACTCAGCACGATCGGTGCTTGGCAGCGTGATACTGAGTACGCGCTTGAGGCAAGCTTATGCCGACAATTTGAAGTTCA
Source organism: Candidatus Methylopumilus turicensis (assembly GCF_000953015.1). NCBI lineage: Bacteria > Pseudomonadati > Pseudomonadota > Betaproteobacteria > Nitrosomonadales > Methylophilaceae > Candidatus Methylopumilus > Candidatus Methylopumilus turicensis. The sequence goes on along the minus strand of NZ_LN794158.1, from coordinate 1,261,474 downwards.
AAAACAGGCAGATTGGCCACTCGCCCCGATCATGCTTCTAGGTGAGTCTCATATACAAGCGACGGGTTATTGGCTTTTAGTCCATCCAGTGAATTTTGTGTTGCAGCGTGATTTCTTTAGTCTTGGAGAGTCCCTCCATTTATCTCCTTCAGAAGCCGCTTCCCTCTTGGCAGATTTCAACCATCACTTTGCTGAGGATGGTTTACGCTTTGTGCCAAGTCAATCAGGTCATTGGTGGTATCTCCATATTGACGCGCACGTAGAGGTTTCAACGTATTTGCTTGCTGAATCTCTTGGGCGAGATGTGGGTAAACATTTGCCAAATGGCAAACAAGGCATGCAATTTCAGGCTTTACTCAATGAGGTGCAAATGCTTCTGCATGACCATGCAGTGAATGCTGCGCGTGAACAACAGGGCTTGCCTGTGATGAATAGTCTTTGGCTTTCAGGCGGCGGAAGCTTTCAAGCAATGCATCATGCAGCTAAACCGCCGGCTTTTAATTTATTCGCGAATGACATGTTGAGTGCTGGCTTGGCGAGTTTCACTGGCATTACTCCGCAAGACTTGCCATCGCACTATCAGTCTTTCTGCGATAAAAAGAGGCAAGGGGATGCGGTGGTTGTATTGAATGAGGTTCAAACGCATGCCGTTGAGAAACTTGAAGCGGATTGGTTTGCGCCATTGTTGCAGGCATTAAAGCGCAAAGAGATTGATACCTTGCGTTGTCATTTTGATGTCCATGGCATGACATTTACACTCACAGTCAAATCGACCGATACATGGCGCTTTTGGCGCTGGAAATTTTGGCAAAAAGCCGCTTCAGTGACTTCCTATTTTCAATTGGCAGACGCGTAAGTATGGCAAACATTATTCAACGTTCTTTTAATGCCGTGGCAGCGGATGCGCTCAGTCAAGCGGGTTTGATGCCAATCCTAGCCAGAGTGCTTGCTGCGCGCGGTATTGCGCAAATGAAGCAACTAGATGTCTCCCTGGCGCAATTAATCCCACCTGAGCAGCTCACCAACGCGTCGCAAATGGCCGTTTTGCTGGCAGATGCCATTGCACAAAAGCAATCATTGCTGGTGGTCGGAGATTATGATTGTGATGGTGCGACAGCAACGGCAGTGGCGGTCAGAGGCTTGCGCAGTATGGGTGCCCAAGTAGATTATCTGGTGCCCAATCGATTTGAATATGGCTATGGCTTAACGCCCGAAATTGTTGAGCTGGCTGCTGAACGCAAGCCAGACATCATCATGACTGTGGATAACGGCATCGCGAGTGTGGATGGTGTTGCTAGGGCCAATAGCCTAGGGATTAAAGTGCTGGTCACGGACCACCATTTGCCAGGCGACTTAACCCCAGAGGCGGCTTGCATGGTGAATCCAAATCAACACGGGTGTGATTTCCCCAGTAAAAACCTAGCGGGTGTTGGGGTGATTTTTTATGTGATGCTGGCCTTGCGCGCTGAACTCAGAAATCGTGGCGTATTTTCAGAAAAGCCTGAGCCTAATTTAACTGAATTACTCGACATTGTGGCTTTGGGCACTGTGGCTGACTTGGTGAAGCTAGACGATAATAATCGCATTTTAGTCGAGCAAGGTTTACGCCGCATTCGGGCGGGCAAGGGCTGTGTGGCGATTCGTGCATTATTAAAGATAGCCGGGCGAGAAGCGTCAAAAGTGAATGCACAGGATTTAGGCTTTAGCGTGGGCCCGCGCCTCAATGCGGCAGGGCGACTTGATGATATGGCGCTTGGCATTGCCTGTTTGATCTCGGATGATGAAATCGAAGCCACCGTCATGGCGCAACGCTTGCACACCATGAATTTAGAGCGTCGCGCCATTGAAGCGGATATGCAGGAGGCGGCTAATATTTCTTTGGATGAAGTGGATGTCAGCGGGCAGTTTAGTTTAAGTATTTTCGAGCCAGATTGGCATCAAGGTGTGATTGGTATTTTGGCCTCTCAGGTGAAAGAGCAATATCATCGGCCCGTTATTGCGTTTGCCTTGGGTGCTGATGGCAACTTGAAAGGCTCTGGTCGATCTATCAAAGGCTTACATTTGCGGGATGCATTAGATCTCGTTTCAAAACGTCATCCAGATTTGATTTTTAAATTTGGCGGACACGCCATGGCAGCGGGCTTAACGATCCCGCATGATGGATTTAATGCTTTTAAGCAAGCCTTCGAAGACGTTGCTGCCAGTTTACTCACGCCTGCAGATTTAGATGCCGTGATCGAAACCGATGGATCACTGTCGGCGCATGAAGTCGATTGGGATGTGGCTGTGGCATTAGATAAACAAGTGTGGGGGCAAGGCTTTCCTGCGCCATTATTTAGTGATGTGTTTATTGTCAATCAGCAAAAAGTGGTGGGTGAGCGACATCTTAAGCTTTCGTTGCAAAAAGCAGACGATCAGACCGGCCGCATAATCGATGCGATTTATTTTCAGCAGCAAGACTTTTTGCCAACTAAAGTGCATGTGGTGTATGAGTTGCAAACCAATGAATTTAACGGTCGCCAGCGTGTGCAGCTTAACGTCCGGCATTGTATTCCAGTTGGGTAATCCATATTCAGTCATACGCCTAGCGTCATGAGCCTTGAGTAATAGGGTCTGCAAGCGTAAAATTCGCGTCAAATTTATAAGGTTCAAATATGCGTCGTAAGCTGGTGGTAGCAAATTGGAAAATGCATGGGTCGATTGCCCAGAATCAGCAATTGTTCGACGCATTCAAACAAAAATTAGCGCCTATCGACAATGTCGATTTCGCGGTCTGTGTGCCTTACCCCTACTTATTCCAAGCGCAAGTAGTGCTGTCCGGCACTAACATTGCTTGGGGCGCTCAAAACGTTGGCAAATATCCGGTTGGCGCTTATACGGGCGAGGTCGCGGCAAGCATGCTAAAAGACTTTGATGCGACCTATGTGATTCTTGGGCATTCTGAGCGTAGCACCGCTTATTGTGAAAGTGGTGAGAATATTGCGGCCAAGTTTGTGACGGCCAAAAATGCAGGACTAACGCCAGTATTGTGTGTGGGCGAGACCTTGCAAGAGCGTGAGGCAGGCATGGAGCAGCAAGTGGTGGCAGAGCAGTTAGATGCCTTATTGCTCAGCCAAGGGGGTGCAGTATTTGAACATGCGGTCGTTTCTTATGAGCCGATTTGGGCGATTGGCACTGGTTTAAGTGCCACTCCAGACCAAGCCCAGGCCATGCATGAGTTCATCCGTGCGCGTATTGCGGGTTACGATGCTGATGCCGCAAATAGCTTACGCATCCTCTATGGGGGTAGCGTAAATCCTGTAAATGCGTCACAATTGCTAGTTATGCAGGATATTGATGGCGGCCTGATTGGGCGTTGTTCATTAGATGCGAACGATTTTGAAAAAATTTGTCTTGCTGCAGCGGCCGTTCGATAGTTAGCACCGCTGTCACACGCAAGCATTTTCGGAAGAAACAAAAGAAATTATGGAAAATTTAATTACAGTTATTCACGTATTAGCATCCGCCGCAGTCATTGGTTTAGTCCTTCTGCAGCACGGCAAAGGTGCTGATATGGGTGCTGCCTTCGGTAGCGGTGCATCAGGCAGTTTATTTGGGGTAAGTGGCTCTTCTAACTTTATGAGCCGTGCCACAGCGATTTGTGTCGCTGTGTTTTTTACCACCAGCTTAACCTTAGCTTACATGTCGGGCCACCGTGCTGACCGCGTGAGTGTTGTTAAATCAATCACCACGGAACAAGCTGCGCCAAAATCAGCAGCACCTGCTGCAGTGCCGGCCCCAGCAAATAAGCCAGCGCCAGCGAATAAGGAAGTGCCTCAGTAAAATTAAGCGGCTGTGGTGGAATTGGTAGACACGCCATCTTGAGGGGGTGGTGACGAAAGTCGTGAGAGTTCGAGTCTCTCCAGCCGCACCAACAACTAAACCCCGAATTGTGTTCACAATGCGGGTTTTTTGATGCAAGTAACTCTCTTGCTGCCCACCTTGCTTCGCCTACCATCCCATCCTGTCATTCCTTACTTAGAGCATACATCTTTATGTTTTCTTTTGGCTTGATTGTGATTTTTTTGTTTTTTTCTTTGATGCTTTAGCTTTTGGGGATTTGGCTTTTGAAGTCTTTCTATCTTTTAAAGATTTCTTGTCTTTTTTACTATGTGATCTTTTTGCCATCTGCACATTAATCTCTTGATCATAAACTCTGAGCTCCATCATTACCCTGCCGCCACTTTTGAGTACTAGCCTTTCCCCTTGGATGGCAAAGCTATCGGCCATGAGTAGCATGTTAAATACCATCACTTCTTCGTCTTTGCTTTCAGGACAGTCGTTAAGTGAGGTTTCAAGTTTTCCTAATCTAAATGCCCCGTCGTCTGAAGCGTTGAATTTCCCTGTCAGGTAGTTGCAAGCGCCAAAGGCTTTATATTTCCCATTCTTGTTAAACCCAAATTGCCAGTGGTTTTCATGCGCGATAAAGTTGTTCGAGATCAAAATCCTGCTCATTTGCCAATTTTGATTATAAAGCTCTGAAAGTGAAGTACGTTCTGTGGCGGTGGTGGGTTTCAATTCTTTTACAACAGCAGTTTTTGATGGCTCAGCTTGAGCGATCTGAGCCAGTTTTGCTTTTAGTTCTTTATCATGATTTACCTTTAAGGTGATATCTTCGGCGGCGACTTCTTGGACGATGATCTTTTTAGGCATTGAAATGTTGAGCGCACTTGATTGCTTAGCTGGCTCAGTCGGAGCTTGATTGAGGTATGTATCTAACTTTTGGGGCGATTGCTCAGCGCTTTCATCGCCAGTTTTTCTTCTAGTTTCCTCAATGGGCTTAGTCTATGTGACCTTGTCTTCATTCGTAAGCCATTTTTGGATGCTTTTAAATTCACCTGGTAGGATTTCAATTGGTTGATTGATCTCAAAACAACCGCTCAGCGTTAATAGAACAATAATCCAGAACAAGTTTTTTTCATGGTAAGCCTTACTCGGTCGCAAAGTGACTATCCTAATATCAAAGTATTTTATGGCAAAAACATATTTTATGAGTAGATCTACTTTTGGCTTGGCGGCTAGAATTAAATTTCAGTCTTGGATTTTGGCGATATTTTGAGAAGTCCTTTAATATGAGACTTATTGCGTCCAATCATCCCAACAAGATCATCGCTGACACATATATTTGATTTGACTATCCAAGGCCAGTCAATTTATTCTTGCCTACCCTGATGTCACTAAATGCAATGACGTGACGGTAATGATGCGCCCTTACTGATTCAATATTGAAGAGAACGATTGATATGTCCAACATCGCTGCAGATTTAAAAGTCCAACCTGTCATCTTGTCTGGCGGATCAGGCACACGGCTCTGGCCCATGTCGCGAGAAAAGTATCCCAAGCAGTTGCTCCCTTTGTTTGGTGAAGACTCCTTGTTGCAAGGCACGGTTCGCAGATTAGATGGCATCGCTGGCTTAACATTGGCACCAACCATGGTGGTCTGCAATGAAGAGTACCGCTTTGTGATTGCTGAGCAATTGCGTTTAATGGGCAAAGAGGGCGTGATTGTTTTAGAGCCAACGGGCAGAAATACCGCCCCAGCGCTGACCTTAGCCGCGCTTGAAGCTGATGGTGTAAATGGCGATCCTGTGCTTTTAGTGATGCCTGCCGATCATATTATTCTTGATAATGCCGCCTTTCAATTAGCCGTTCGTCAGGGGGCAAGTTTAGCGGCAGCGGGCATGATCGTTACCTTCGGCATTACACCGGATTGCCCAGAAACTGGCTATGGTTATATTCAAACGGGTCAGTCCTTGCCCCAATCAAGTGCTTTTGAGTTAACACGTTTTGTGGAAAAGCCTAATCGCGAGATAGCGCAAACCTATGTGGATGACGGTAACTACTTATGGAATAGCGGCTTATTTATGGTGCGTGCCTCAGTGTGGTTATCTGCCATGGAAAGTTGTCGACCAGATATTTTAGCCGCATGCAAAGCCGCTTGGCAGGGTGAACAGCTAGATGGAAATTTCGTTCGCGTGGGTAAGGCTGAATTTGCCAGCTGTCCTAGCGACTCGATTGACTATGCCGTGATGGAGCGTATCGCTGCTGGTCAAGCGAATTTACCCTCAGCTGCCGTGATCCCTCTGGCCGCGGGTTGGTCTGATGTGGGCGCATGGGATTCCTTATGGCAAGCGTTAGATAAAGATAATGTCGGCAATGCGGTGCAAGGGGATGTGTTATTAACAGATTGCAAAGATACATTAGCATTTTCTGCGAGCCGATTAGTGGCCTGCGTTGGGGTGAGTGATTTAGTCGTCGTAGAAACTGCAGATGCCGTGCTTGTTGCCCACAAGAGTAAGACGCAAGATGTGAAAAAAATTGTTGATCAGTTAAAACAGCAGGGCCGAGTAGAAGGATCGTTGCATCGTAAAGTTTATCGTCCATGGGGCTGGTACGACAGTATTGATGCCTCAGATCGCTTTCAGGTCAAGCGCATTATGGTCAAGCCAGGAGCGAGGCTCTCATTACAATTGCATCATCATCGCGCTGAACATTGGATCGTGGTGAAAGGTACAGCCAAGGTCACCCGTGACGAAACCAGTTACATCGTCACAGAAAATGAATCTACCTATATACCGCTTGGCATTAAGCATAGGCTAGAAAATACCGGAAAAATCCCGCTCGAAATCATCGAGGTACAATCTGGCAGCTATTTAGGGGAAGATGATATTGAGCGTTTTGAAGACGCTTATGGAAGAGCATAAGGCTTACACGGCTTTTAAAAAACGCATTTTGATCGATGCAAATCACCACACAACACTACCAAAATGTAATGGAAACAAACAAAATGACACAGCAACTAAAAGGGATGATTCTTGCCGCTGGACAAGGCACACGAGTGCGCCCACTGACGAAAGACATGCCTAAGCCTATGATTCCTATTTTAGGTAAGCCCGTGATGGAGTACTTAATCGAGCATCTGGCACGTCATGGCGTACATGAAATCATGGTCAACGTCGCACACTCCTACCGAAAAATTGAGCACTACTTTAGTAATGGTAGTCGCTGGGGTGTGGATATCGGCTATTCCTTCGAAGGTGTTTATGACCATGGCGAGATCAAGCCATCACCTTTAGGCTCCGCTGGGGGTATGCGCCGCATTCAAGACTTTGGTGGGTTTTTTGACCAAACAACGATTGTGTTGTGTGGTGACGCGTTGATTGATTTGGATATCGGCGCAGCGCTAAAAGAGCACAAAGCAAAAAAGGCCATGGTGAGCATTGTGACCATGGCGGTGCCTGACAGCGAGGTCGTGAACTACGGCGTTGTGGAGACCGATGAGGAAGGGCGCGTGCTGTCTTTTCAGGAAAAGCCTAAGCCAGAAGAAGCCCGCTCCAACCTAGCCAGCACGGGCATTTATTTCTTTGAGCCAGAAGCGATTGCGCTCATTCCACCTGGCGTGGTGTTTGATATTGGCAGTCAATTATTCCCATTGCTGGTCGAAAAAGGCCTGCCCTTTTACGCGCAAAATCGCAGTTATAACTGGATTGATATTGGCCGTATCTCGGACTACTGGGAAGTATTACAGCGCGTTTTACGTGGCGAAATTAGTTTTATGAAAATCCCAGGTAAGGAAGTCAAGCCAGGCGTTTGGGTGGGCTTAAATACCTCGGTCGATTGGGATAATGTCAAAATTGAAGGCCCAGTGTATATTGCCTCAGGCGCCCGTATTGATGCAGGTGCTGAGATCGTTGGCCCATGCTGGATTTCACATGGTTCGCATATTCGTAAAAATGCCAAAGTCATCCGGTCGGTATTGTTTGATTACACACGCATTAGTGAAGGGGAGACCTTTTATGAAATGATTGTGTCACCCAACTACTGCGTGGATCGCAGCGGCAGAACCTACTACATCGGCGATGACGACTGTATTTTGCGCTGGGGTGATGCGCGTTCATAATTGGCGCGATATCTTTATCGCGCAATCTAGTTTTTGCGCAATCTAGCCAATTATTTTTGCGGCGACAGGACAGGTAACTAGTTAAAAATGTCATTTAATTGAAACAAATCTGTCAAATTCTTCAGATAGAATCATCAGTCTTGTAATAAAACTGATTTTGCTATGTTGAAGGGCAATCTAATGACCAACCCATTGAGTAAAAGACCATTAAGCAATAAACGATCAAATTTAAGCCAACGTGGCTTTACTTTGTTGGAGCTATTGGTGGTGATGGTCATTATTGGCCTGCTCGTTGGTTATGTCGGCCCTAAATATTTCGCCCAAATCGGCAAATCAGAAGTCAAAGCGGCGCGCGCGCAAATCGATGCTTTAGAAAAATCATTAGACCAATATCGTTTAGATACCGGCCACTATCCCGCCACCGAGCAAGGCTTGGCAGCGCTGATGGTGAAACCAGCAAGTGAGGCACGTTGGTCAGGTCCTTATCTTAAGAAAAGCGTGCCTGCAGATCCTTGGGGCAACCCTTACCAATACAAATCCCCTGGCGAACACGGCGAATACGATTTATCTTCTTTAGGTAAAGACGGTCAACCAGGCGGGGTAGATGAGATGGCGGACATTGTCAGCTGGTAGTTATGCTTTATGACCTCAGTGTATTACGCGGCAAAGAATATTCATCGCTACGACTAGATGCCGTCAGCGAGCAGATGGCTATTGGCAGTGCTAAGTCTTTAGGCTACACCGTATTTTCAGCTAAACCAGCGGGCAGTGGATGGCAAAAACACTTCACCAAGCGTGAGCGCTTTCCGATCATGCTGTTTAGTCAAGAAATGCTGGCCTTGTTGGAAGCCGGACTTAACTTGATGGAAGCCATTGAAGCGCTTGCAGAAAAAGAAACGCGTCCAGAGGTCAGACAAACACTTCAAGGCATACTGAGGCTATTAAGTGAAGGTCAGCCATTGTCCACCGCCATGCAGTCTTTTCCACAAGCGTTTCCGCCATTGTATGTGGCAGCCTTGAGAGCGAGTGAAAAAACAGGCGGAATGGCTGATTCACTCAAGCGGTATATCGCTTATCAAAGTCAAATCGATCAAGTGAAAAAGAAAGTCATCTCAGCGTCTATTTACCCAGCGATGTTGCTGTCGGTTGGCAGCTTGGTGGTGCTGTTTTTAGTGGCGTATGTCGTGCCTAAGTTTGCCCATATATACGAAGACATGGGTAGTGACCTGCCATTTTTATCACAAGTATTACTTTCATTGGGAACGTTTATTGAGCAACATGGATTTAGCTTGATGATGTCATTGCTTGGATTAATGGCTTTAGCCGCCTATTTATTAAGTCTAAAATCTGTGCGTACCAAGTTAATGGAGATGGTATGGAAAATTCCAGCCATTGGTGAGCGTATGAAAATCTATCAACTCTCACGCTTCTATCGTTCTTTGGGCATGCTGCTGATTGCCGGTATTCCGATTCTTAATGCGCTCAAGATGGTTTCAGGTCTGCTCGCCCCCGCCTTAAGAGTGCGCATGCTGGCGGCTTCCGAACAAATTCGTCAAGGCCAAGCCATCTCCATGGCCATGGAGCTCAATGATCTTTCAACGCCTGTTGCACTGCGAATGCTGAGGGTGGGGGAACGGAGCGGCATGATGGGCGAAATGATGGAGCGTATTTCTAGTTTTTATGATGAAGAAACCGCGCGCTGGATTGATTGGTTTACCAAACTATTTGAACCCTTACTCATGCTGTTCATCGGCTTTGTGATTGGGTTTGTGGTGCTCATGCTGTATATGCCCATTTTTGATTTGGCGGGAAGCATCCAATGAACCAGCCTATCATCCACCAAGCAGCGCCTAAGCTTATTAGTGCGGAGGCAATTCAACAGGCAAAACAAATTGCCCAGCAATCTCGTCGCCTTTTGATTGAGGTATTGGCAGACCAAAGCGAGCTCTCGCAAGAGGCATTTCTTGCGGCACTAGGGGCGGCGTTTCAGTACGTGACCCTTGATAACAAAGCCTTACATGAACTTAGCACGGATTTTGATGTGTTAGCGTTTGCTGAAGCCTATCAGCATGAATGTATTCCGCTTAGAAATCAGCAAGGCGATTTATTGGTTGCCATCGCCGACCCATTTGCGGAAGGCCTTGCTAATTGGCTCATGGAAAAGGTACGCGAGCCATTTGCCTTGCGCTTATCGCATTATGCCGACGTGTCTGCTTACTTATCGCGTTTTGAAGAAACGCTTAAAGCCATGGACAAAGTCATGGCAAACGAAGAGGAATCAGGCCAGTCAGCCCTGCATCAAATTGAAGGAGTGGAGCAACTATCCTTAAGTAGTATTTCAGCAGATGCCAGTCCAGTCATTCGCTTAGTGAATTCCACCTTGTACGATGCCATGAAAATTGGCGCGAGTGATATTCACCTAGAAACGACAGGTTTAGGCTTAGCGCTTAAATATCGAATCGACGGCGTGCTAGATACCGTCGGTGCGATTCAAGGTGCCGAGATGGCAGAGCAAGTGATTTCGCGGATTAAAGTGATGGCGGAACTCGATATTGCGGAACGTAGAGTCCCGCAAGATGGGCGCTTTAAAGTCAATATCCAAAATCGCGAAGTCGATTTGCGTGTGTCTATCATGCCTAGCGTGTATGGCGAAGATGCCGTCTTGCGTATTTTGGATCGCAAGGCCTTGACCGAGCAATCTAAGGGCCTGACCCTTGAACACATTGGGATTGACGAACTCACTCGCAATCAATTTCGTGCGCTAGCGCAAGAGCCTTACGGCATGGTGCTAGTCACAGGCCCCACCGGTAGCGGTAAAACCACTACTTTGTATGCGGCTATCTCAGAGGTCAATACGGGCAAAGACAAGATTATCACCATTGAAGATCCGGTTGAATACAACTTATCTGGCGTGCTACAAATTCCCGTGAATGAGAAAAAAGGCCTCACCTTTGCGCGTGGACTGCGTTCTATCTTGCGTCACGACCCTGACAAAATTATGGTGGGCGAAATTCGCGACTCAGAAACCGCGCAAATTGCCGTGCAAGCAGCGCTTACCGGTCACTTAGTTTTTACTACGGTCCACGCTAATAATGTGTTTGATGTGATTGGCCGTTTTATTAACATGGAAGTCGATACCTATAGTTTTGTCTCTGCACTCAATGGCATTTTGGCACAGCGACTGGTGCGCTTAAATTGCACCAATTGTGCGGTGAGCTACCAGCCATCGGATGAGCTATTGGCAAAATCTGCAGTGACTCAAGAAGCTGCTGCCGGCATGACTTTCTTAAAAGGCCAAGGTTGCGGTCAATGCCGCGGTACCGGGTATAAAGGGCGTATGGCCGTCGCTGAGTTACTCATTTTAGATGACGAAATTCGCGAAATGATCATAGCTCGTGATCCCATTAGACAACTCAAAGAAACCGCTCGCCGCAAAGGCTTGCGACTTCTCCGTGAAACTGCAGTTGAAGCAGTTGCCAACGGTAAGACAACTTTAGAAGAGATTAACCGTGTCACTTTTATTGCGCTTTAAAAATCAGTTATTGACCCAGCAAGTCGCCAGTCTAGGCGCGGATGCTGTGGCACTGCTGCGCCTAGAAAATGGCATGGCTAAACGATTACTCGAAAAAAATCTTGCGCCGATGGCTGCCAATCATCAGGTTGCCCATCAGGCACAGTCTTGGGCAAGCGCGATCATTGCCTTAGAAAACTTACTATCAAATGCAAACGCTCAGACACAAAGCAAGCCTTCAGGGAATGGTCTGCCATTAACGCTGGTGTTATCCAATCAATTCGTCCGTTACAAAATCATTCCGGCTATGCCAGCTTTCAGCCCTGCTGACAAAGTGATGGCCGTCGCCACGCATTGTTTTAGAGAAAGCTATGGCGACAGTGTGGATCATTGGACGATACGCGCGAATCCGCTTCCGCATGGTGATAGCCTTTTGATCAGCGCTATAGATACCGAATTGGTCACGGCAATCGAAGCGCTCTGTCAAAAGCATCAGTCTAAGCTTAATTCATTGCAGCCCTATTTGATGAGTGGATTTAATAGTATGCGTCGTCAGATAGGCACTGGTGTGAGCTGTTTGGTTCAGGTGGAAGCAGGCCGCTTAACGATTGCTTTAATGCGCGACGGCAATTGGCAAAGTATCACGGCGACCAAAACCTCTGAGGATTGGTCGGATGATTTAGCCGCGCTTATTTCACGCGAGTTGCTCTTGTCTGGCCTTCAAATAGCTGGCTTGCAGAATACGCAGGCAAGTATCTATTTTTCCGCGCTGCCCACACTTCAGGATGAAAAAATCAAGCAAGGCTTTAAGCAAAACAATCCCGCTTGGCAAGTGCTACCCGCTAATCAAAAAGCCATTACTGGCTATATGCCTAGCAAAGATCAGCCATACACCATGGCATTAAGTGCGGTGTTTTAATCATGCGCGCCCTCCATCTCGATTTTGCCTCAAGTCGCAAGCCATCCTTGCTAGGACTTGCAATGTTCACACTCGGGCTGATTGTGCTCATGACTGTTTGGCAGCGACATACTCATATCAATCAACAACTGTTAACGTTAGATCAATCCATCTTGCAATTAAAAGAACGTAAAGGTCTCAAACCAGCCGAGCCGCAGCTACAAGCAAAATCATCGGCTGATCTTCTCGCTAAAATTGAAGAGGCCAAAAAACTCGCGAGTTTCTTGATGATTCCATGGGGCGATGTCTTGAATGCACTTGAATCTTCAGCCTTAGATGGCCTTGCGCTGCTAGCGATAGAGCCAGATGCGAAGAAGCGCCAACTCAAAATCACAGCCGAGGCGAAGAATAAAGACATCATGTTTAGCTACCTAGAAAAGCTCGAGGCCAGTGGCGAGCTTGCCAACGTTTACCTGCTCAAGCATGAAGTCGTCGAAGATGTCGATCAGCATCCCATCCGCTTTGTCGCAGTGGCAACTTGGAAAGATCACCAATGAGCAAGCCTAATGTGAGCAAATTCAAGATGAATGCTGTTGATATCAATAAGGTTAACATCAGTAGCCTGCTAAGTTATTTGGAAGTTTTACGCCATCAGCTTGGGCTGCTCGGTATGCTTGGCCTGTTAGGTTTGGTCGTTTCTCTAGCGATGGGACTGACTTCATTGTTGCCAGGTGAGCAGGCTTTACAACAAAAAACCCAAGCGCTGGCTTGGATAAGTCAGCAACCTATTGCATCTGGCGAGCAGCAAGCTAAATTGCCTAAACTCAATGATGAACAAGCCCTGCAAAAGTTTTATGCGCAATTTCCGCCAGTCGGCGAGGTGTCCAAAGTCTTAGCCGGAATTCATCAGTTAGCGCAAGAAAAAGGCATTAGCCTAGTGGTGGGCGAATATAAGCTAGCACCCGATGCCAATAATCCGCGCCTCATGCGCTATGAGATTATTTTTCCGGTGCAGGGTAGTTATAAAAACCTCAAAGCATTTATTGCTGGTGCCAGCGAGCAATTTCCTTCCCTGGGTCTAGCTGAAGTGAATATCAAACGTGAAACAGTCAAAGATACTGCCGTGCAAATAAAACTCAGTTACGCATTACTGTTAAGGCGTGAACCATGTTGAGCCCAAAGCAAAGATGGATGATGCTTGGTGGTTTGCTTGCCTTAACCTTGCTCGCTATTTATCTGGTTCAAGAACCTGTTGAAGAAAGTTTGCCACAAGAAAGCTCAACAAAAGACAGCCAAACAACAAAAACATCGCAAGAACAGCGACCAGAATCCGCTTCTTTTGCAAATAATACATCGTCTCAATCTGCCATCAAAGTGGCTGAAGAAGCTGTATCGGTATTGCCAGATCTCACGCAAAAGCATCTGTTTGTGGAAGATAAAAGTAAAAAAACGCAGGATTTATTTAAGGGTCACGCTTGGTATGTGCCACCGCCACCACCCAAGCCTGTGCCGGTAAAAGTAGAGCCACCACCACCTCCCGCAGCGCCGCCAGTGCCATTTTTCTACATGGGCAAATTAGAGCAAGCGCCACAAGCGACGCAAGTGTTTTTAACCGCTAATAACAAAGTGTTGTCAGTCACTGTGGGTAAAAATGTGGATACGCTTTGGCGCTTAGATAAAGAAGAGGCGAATACGCTCACCTTCACTTATTTACCTTTAGGGCTGACCAAAACACTGTCAAAAGCCTTGCGTGCTCCCGCAGGGGAAAAAACAGCAGAACAAAATAATCCGGATGGGGCAATTTAATGTCTTTTCTAAATCAATGCAGTAACCAGTTTTTTAGTACACAGCAGTTCAGTAAAGATGCAACCATACAAGGAAATTTGCATGATGTTTAGCTTTCAATTCAGTCCATCCTTTCAGCGTGCAATATCGCTGTGCCTAATTACCTCGTTATTAAGTAGTTGTGCGTTTGCACCCTGGGAAAAATCAGCTGTTAAAGGTAAAACTCCCGAAGAGCGCAGCGCTAGCGCTCAAAAGCAAGTCACTGAAAAACCCGAAGCCGCCATTCCGCGTAAAGATTTATTAGTTACGCAAGATCAAGCAATTACTGAGCTACTCACCGAAGCAGAAAAAGCTCGCAACAGTAGTCGATTGGATGAAGCCAGTGCCCTATATGAACGTGTGATTACTTTAGCGCCTAATAATGTGCGCGCTATTTCTGGCAAAGCTGGTATTGAGCGTAAGCAAAAGCAACGAGTGCGCATTGAAGAAGCAAGCAAACTAAATACCAATAAAAATAGCGATGCAGCGCTAGCAATTTTGCGCGGGGTGCTCATGGAAACCCCAGAAAATAGTGAAGCACTCGCTTTGCAAACTGAAATTCGCAGCCAAAAGCCATTGGCCCGCATCGAGCCACCCAAACTTAAGCCGCCATTCCAAAAGCCAGTGACGCTGGAGTTTAGAGATGTGACCGTTAAGATGATGTTCGAGGCTTTATCACGCGCAACAGGGATTAACTTTATTTTGGATAAAGATATTAAAAGTGAAACCAAAGCCACAGCGTTTATTAAAAATGCCCCAATAGAAGAAGCCATCGAAATGGTGCTGGCGACTAATGGACTGGATAAAAAAGCCCTCACCGAAACCAGTGCCTTGATTTTTCCGAATACTGCCCAAAAAAATAAAGACTATAAGGAGCTCATGATTAGAAGTTTCTATCTCACTAATGCTTCAGCTAAGCAAGTTGCAAGCACCCTCAAAACGGTCTTGAAGTCTAAAGATGTGGTGGTGGACGATAGGCTAAATATGATCGTGATGCGTGACACCCCTGAGGTGATCCGTATAGCTGAGAAATTAGTAGCAGCTAATGATTTAGCTGACCCAGAAGTGATGCTAGAAATTGAAGTGCTAGAAATAAGTCGAAGCAGGTTCCAAGAGTTGGGTATAGCTTACCCCAATCAGATTTCTATTAACAATCTTGTATCACTGGATACTGCAATTTTATCAGGGACGTCTGCAGCAACCGTTGCAAAAACAACGACTCAAACATCGCAACAGCTTACGGTTGATAGTCTCAATAAGTTAACCAGTAGGTCGCTCAGTGTTTCCCCAAACCCTGCATTTAACTTTAGAAAAACTACAGATGATGTAAATTTAATCTCCAATCCAAGAATCCGGGTGCGGAACAATGAAAAAGCTAAAGTCTTGGTGGGCGACAAAGTGCCAGTCATCACCACCACTTCCACAGCAAATGTAGGGATCTCTGAGAGCGTTGCTTATTTAGATGTAGGCATGAAGCTTGATGTTCAGCCACGCATTACCTTGGATGATTTTGTGAATATTAAGATAGAGCTAGAGGTTAGTTCTTTAGGAGGGGCTACTACCACTAAAAATGGCGCGACGGTGTACACCATAGGAACGCGCTCCGCCAGCACTCAACTTCGTTTAAAAGATGGTGAAACACAGGTACTAGCTGGCTTAATTTTAGATGATGAACGTAAAAATGCCAGCAAGCTGCCAGGGCTGGGCGATCTTCCGTTCTTGGGTCGTTTGTTTGCTAACCAAGCAAATAAAAAGTCTAAGACCGAAATTGTGCTCGCAATTACCCCGCGCATTCTCGGCAATATTAGTCGTCCTAATGCTGAAATTTCCGAGTATTGGTCAGGTACGGATGTGCAGATTAATGATAGACCACAGATTAGTGTGCCAATGAGCAGTGGCTTAAAATTGGTGCGTGAATTGCAAGTGGCCGAACCAGCGACTGCAGAGTCAGTTGTATCACAAGAGGCTGTCCTAGACCCATTACCAATCCCCACCCCTCCAACTTCTCCTCCAGTGACTCAAGATCTGAAGGCGGTTGTTCCCTCTGATCCAAAGGCTCCAACACCTATTGATCAAGCAACGCCTGCGCAATAAATGAAAACAGCTGGGTTTACATTAATTGAGCTTGTGGTCACGGTGATGATTGTGGCTATTCTGGCAGCGGGCGCCGTGCCAATCGCGCAGTTAACTATACAGCGTAACAAAGAAACGGAACTTAAGCAGGCACTAAGGCAGATCAGAGAGTCAATAGATTTATATAAAAAAGCGGCTGATGAAGGAATGGTTAAAAGAACACTAGATCAAACAGGCTATCCGCCAAGTTTAGAAGTGTTGGAGCAAGGCGTAATCAACCAAAAAGATACCAAAGGTAAGGTAATCAAGTTTATTCGCAAAATACCAAGAGACCCCATGAATAATGACGCCGACTTAAAACCAGCAGAAACATGGGCCAAGCGAAGCTACGCCAGCGATGTTAACGCACCAGCAGAAGGGGCGGATGTCTACGATGTGTATTCCCGTAGTCCCAAAAAAGCCATTGATGGCACGATCTATAACACTTGGTGAGCCTATGAAAGCAATTAATAAGTTACTGATCAAATGCAAGGGTTTGTCTCAATCTCAGCGGGTATCTTACTCATCCAAAAAAACAAGCCGTGGATTTACGCTAATTGAATTGATGGTGGTGATGACCGTCATCGCCTTATTGATTGCAATTGCCGTGCCACGCTATTTTCATAGTGTAGAACAAGCGAAAGAGGCAACATTGAAGCAGTCGCTCAGCGTCATGCGGGTGGCGATCGATAAATTTTATGGGGATAACGACCGTTATCCGGCATCAATTAAAGAGCTAGTCACTAAAAAGTATATCCGTGCGGTACCGATAGATCCCATCACAGAAAGCACTGAAACCTGGGTGACGCAATCTCCAAGTTTGGATACGACAGGTTCTGTTGTTGATATTAAAAGTGGCGCAACAGGTAACGCTAAAGATGGTACAGCTTATGCCGATTGGTGATGAACATCATGCGAGCTCAACTCAGTAGCAATTTTCAGCATGGCTTCACTTATATTGGCCTGCTTTTATTTATCGCCATCACTGGCTTAGGCTTATCAGTGGCAGGCATGAGCTGGCAATATCAAGTGCGCGCTGAAAAAGAAAAGCAATTGCTATTTGTGGGTGCAGAATTTAGAAACGCCATCAATAGCTACTATGCAAGCTCGCCAACCGTCGCCAAGGTTTATCCTGCAAGCCTCAATGACTTGTTGCTTGACAAACGCATGCCTAATATCAAACGGCATTTGCGTAAAATATATCTAGACCCCATGACAGGCAAAGCAGACTGGGGCTTTGTGACTCAGCAGGGACGTATCGTGGGGATTTATAGCCGCTCAACGCTAGCACCATATAAGCAGAAAGGCTTTAATGTGGCAGAGGATTCACTAGTTGGTGCAAAAACCTACAAGGATTGGATATTTGGGCGCAATGGAAGTGTTGAGCAAAAAACTTCGGTTGATTCATCAAGTTTATCGAATCCAGTCGCGCCTAGTCCCATCACCAGTTCAGAATCTAATCTTGCAAATAACTCAAAAAACGGAGCTAAACAAGAAGCCTTGGATAGGCAGAACAATTCGAATAATCCAGCGGCAGAAGTAAGCCCAGATGGAAACAGTTCATCTAGTCGTCTTGATAAGCTAGATTATTATAAGAAACATGGGGTTGTCCCCCCTGATAGCTATTACTTAAATAATGCACAGTGATGTACAAATAAGTTGATCTAACCAGCACGCAATTGTCTATACACACTCAATACTTTAGGCACATACAAACGTGTTTCCATAAATGGTGGAATCTTCATGTGGTGCTTACTCACTGACTTAGGGCCCGCATTGTAAGCGGCTAACATTAGCGTCAGGTTGCCGTTAAATAAGGTATGCAACTCGCGCAAGTATTGTGCCCCAGCCAACACATTTTGTGCGGGGTCGTAAGGATTGGTCACATTAAAGCGCCTTGCCGTGCTGGGCATTAATTGCATCAAGCCTTTTGCGCCACGCCGTGATACAGCCCTGGCGTTGTAATTTGACTCTACTCGGATGACTGCATGAATTAAAGCAGGATCAATAGCGGTTTGAGCAGATGCGCTAGCTACCGCATCGCTAATTTGTTGTCGTGACCAACTATCATTACCCTCATTACTGTGAGGATTCCTCGCGATGTTATGTTCAGTGTTGCTTAGCGAGCGTATTTCATTTTCAATCAGCAGCTCATAGCGAACACGCTGATTTGTCTGTTCTGAATCACTGAGTATATTGGTCAGCACAATCTGCTCACTTGTATCTTGCTGAATATAAATATCAGCCTGTGCGATTGGTGGCGCTAAAAATGGCATGAGCGTCGCCATCATCAAAAAGGCACTAATCGATTCTTTAATTGATTTTATAGCTTGCTGATATGTAATTTTCATAAGAAGTTAACATAGCTGATTAAAATGACAGGCGGATGACATGGCTACGAGAGATATGTTTTTTCAATCAGCGCGTAAACCACGCCGTTGTACGGACGAATAATCTGCTTTAGCACATATTTGCTGTGCTTAATACCAATGCGATATTGTTCAGTCCCAACAAATGATGACATTGTTTGGTGTTTATTTCCCGACTTATTAGGAGCACGAGGTCCCAAGCCAAGGCCCGCATTGGTTATTGAAGTTGGTGTTGATGGGAACAATAAGACCGTTGTCACTGTTGTGTATGGAGCAACCAAAAAGCTCAATCGATTGTATCCATCAGAATTTAAGATTCAAAAAACAGATGGGGCAAGTTTTAATATATCTAGCTTAGCCGCCGCTACTAAACTTGACTGCAATCATCAAGTCAATTTGGCTTACTGCACGACTTGGTTTGTTACAGCGCCTCGGCAGTTATACGTCAATCAGCCAAAACTTGGGGTGCTTGCACCCAATTTAGTTGCTCGTGCCAAGCAGGCTTTTGATTGCAGTCGCAAATTGAGAATGTCCTAATATGCGCCCAAAACAGACTAGAGAAACTCAGTTCTCTGGAGAATATTCCGTTCGTGGTGCGCGTGTCGAAACATGAACAACATAACACCCCATAACACCCCATAACACCCCATAACACCCCATAACACCCCATAAGAACTAGCCCTGTCACCTCAAAAGTGAAATTTTTCTGCAATAAAATCATCATGCTTAGGTCATATTAAATTTGTATATTCTTGTAATAATTTTTAAATTTGTCAAAAATTCATGGCTAATGTTCAACCAGCTTTAACTGAAGAAGAATCCGTACTGCTATTGGATGTTTTTGAAGAGTCGCTTCGAGTGTATAAGCGCGAGCAGTTTTTCTCATGGTTGCAAGGTTCATTACAATCCTTGATTCCTCATGAAGTATTGATTTGCGGCGTCAGTCTAAAAAGTCAATCCCAGCTCCATTTTGAAAGTTTTGTGAGCACCCGTTATGTGAATGACCAGCATGTAAGGCTTGTCACGGGTTACGAGGATGGTATCGTTAATCGTGTCATTGATGCTTGGAAAAAAGATCTTCGACCAATACTAGTTTCCCACACCCTTGATGAGGTCGACCATGGCCCTTATCGGGTGCCGTTTGTGGAGAGCGAAGAAGTACTAAAACAATTGGAACTTAGGAATATCGCTGCCCATGGCCTCTCCAATAAAGAAGGCGATGTGATCACCTTTTTTAGTTTCTCTCGAATAGCCGGCGAGCCCAATCCTAGACATGCTTATATTTTACAATTGCTGGTACCGCAAATGCATCATGCATTTTTGAGGGTGATGAACGATAGACGTAAGTCTGCGAATAAACCTGTCGAGATTGAACAACGATCAGAATTGATAGAAAAAACGTTTCAAACCGAAAAGCAACTAATATCACCACGTGAAATTGAGGTGTTGCGTTGGGTTTTTAAAGGAAAAACCAACCCGGAAATTGGAGAAATCCTTTATGTGAGTATCAATACGGTTAAAAACCATGTGCATAATGCGATTTCTAAACTAGGGGTTGAGAATAGAGCACAGGCTGCAACCTTGGCGCATAAAATGAACTTGCTTAAATAGCGATATTTGAGCAATATCGGCTTTTAGCTACTTTTTCTTAGTGATAAATTGATGACATATTCCTCTATTTAAGCCCAGCTAAACTTAATCATCCGTTTGTTCAAAATCATGTAACGCTAACCTTACTTGATGGATCACACTTTTCCAGTCGTCAATTTCTGGTTGCCTAAACAAGGTTGCAGTTGGGTACCATGGGCTATCGCTTCTATCTAGCATCCAGCGGTAATCAGGTGCAAACGGTAATAAAATAAACACTTTCTTACCCAAGACACCGGCCAGATGCGCCACCGAAGTATCCACTGAAATGACTAAATCCATATTTTCAATTAGTGCGGCAGTATCAGAAAAATCATTCAGCGCATCTTGATGTTGATGTATTTGCTTTAAGGCATTTAATGTATCTAAATCATTGGGTCTGATTTCTTTTTGTAAGCTATGAAACTCAAAAGGAAGATCCAGGAGCGGTGTTAATTGCTTTAGCAGCAAGCTACGATTGTGGTCATTTTTGTGTGTGGTAGAACCTGACCATACAAGGCCTATTTTTAGTGGTGATTTAAGCCCTAATTTATCCCGCCATTCTTTGGTTTTATTTTTTTCTGCAAATACATATGGAATTTCTGCAGGGATACTAGATACATTCGTCTTAAAAGCGTGCGGCAAGCTCATCATTGGGCAATGTAAATCAAACTCTGGAATCGCATCACCTTGCTTAATCAGTGTCACTTCGTTTTTTAGCGTGGATAACAATGAAATAATCGCTTCAGGTGCTTCTAAGATAATTTGCTTAGGCGCAAGTCCTTCAACCATGGCGATGTAGCGACAGAATTGTATGGCATCCCCAAGCCCCTGTTCTACATGGATCAGAATGATTTTATCCTTTATGGCTGTGTCACCTAGCCATAAAGATTGTGAAAAGTTTCTCAAGGCTAAATCGCCTCCTTTCCAGCGCCACTCATAAAGTGCCCAGCCTTCTTCATATTCACCTAATAAGAGTTTAAGCAGGGCTTTATTAAAGTAAGCGTCAGCAAATTCAGGGTCAATGTTAATCGCTTTATCATAATTGGCCATTGCCTGTTTGGCACTAGTTGAATTGATTGGCTTGAGGTCTTTTATTGTATTTCCGCGATGTATCAGTGCTGGAATATAGTGGGGATTAATGCTGAGTGCTTTGTCTAAATCAGCCATGGCTTTATCGTATTGGCGGCGTTCTAGATATGCTCTGCCACGGTTCGAATAAGCCTCAAAGAATTGAGGCTTTAAGTTAATCGCTTTATTGAAGTCAACAATAGCTTGGTCTAAATTGCTTAGCGCCAAGTAAACATTGCCGCGATTGCAGTACGCTTCAGCATAATTGGGATTTAGCTTAATCGCCTGCGCATGGCTAGCGATCGCGATATCGTAAAATTTAGCTTTGCGCAGTGCATTCCCACGATTGGAGTAGGCCTCAAAATAATTGGGGTTAAGGCGAATAGCTTGGTCATAACTCGCAACCGCAGTTTCGAACTGTTTCAATTCCTGAAGAACGTTACCTTGATTGGAATAAGCTTCAGCAAAATGAGGATTTAAGCGAATGGCCTTTTCATAACTCGCTATTGCCTCCTGATATTGTTTGAGTGATTGAAGCGCATTCCCACGATTGGAATAAGCCTCAAAATAATCAGGATTTAGATCAATGGCCTGGTTGTAACTGTCGATGGCGGCCTGCAATTGATTTGTGGCCTGAAGGGCATCTCCCCGATTAGAGTACGCACTCGCAAAGTCAGGGGTGAGGCGAATGGCTTCGTCATAACATGAGATTGCTGACTTAAACTGATTGAGCGCTTGAAAGGCGATCCCAAGGTTGTAATGTATTAAGCCATAATCAGGATGCAACTTGATTGCTTTAGATAATAACGACAATGCTTGCTCATAATGCTTAGTCTCTAAAGCAATCGCGCCGGCAAGCTGCAATGCATCAAAATGCATAGGTTGCCGATTGAGAATCTGCTGGTAAATCACCTGCGCATCTTTTAAATAGCCTTGTTGATGAAAAGCGTAGCCTTTCATCAGCATTTCATTCAATGGTTCGGATGTTGCGGCTTTGTTTCTCAACGTTGCGAGTCCTTATTTTTATTACGATCACTTAGGTGTAGGGATTAACCAGACTCACTAAATTGATGTTGCCAGATGATTATTGATGCGCCTTTATCGCCGCCACCAATTCTTGAGGGTTTTGGGTTTGATGGCCGTTCTTTAAGTAAATAGAAGGCGTGCCTGAAACACCTATTTCAACAGCAAGCTTTTCATTTGCAGAGAGTGGATTGTCACAGTTTGCCTTTTCTGGCGCTGTGCCTTTCACCATAAAATTAGTCCATGCTTCCGCTTTATCTTTAGCGCACCAGATGGATTCAGATTTTGTCGCCGCATCGGGGTGCAAGGTTTTTAATGGAAGCAAAAAGATATAGGCGGTGTAATTGCTTATGCCAGCTTTTGCTAAGCCACTTTCTAACGACTTGCAATAAGGACAATCTGGATCACTAAATACTGCGAACTTGTAAGCACCAGAACCCTTTTTTATTTCAATCGCATTTTGTAGAGGGAGCTCGCTAAATTTAATGGTCGTCAGTTGTTTTAAGCTTTCTTCAGTTAGATTCTTCTTGCTCGTCGTGTCCATCATCGCACCATTAACGATCACGTAAGAAAAGTTTTTATCCGTATAAATCAAATTGCCCTGGACAAATACTTCATATAAACCAGCAATCGGCGAAGGTTTCACGCTCCTCGCTTTAACTGGAGGCGTTCTGCTTTCAAGCGTTGATTGGATCGTTGCAATATCCTCTTGTACGCCAGCGTGTGCCAGCAAGCTGACGCTTGCGAATAAAATGGCTAATGCGCGCTGAATAATATGACGGCAGAAACAGTTGTTTGTCACCATGGCGACTCCTTATATATATAAAAGATGTTGTGTATGGCAAAAGCACGTTGCTAAAGGCCATGATTGTTATGATGGATCATCTTATTGATGGATTGCAATCATACGTATTTTTAATGACGCAAATGTGACATCGCTGGTTTTTGCACATCACACCATTTACTGGCCTCAGTTCATCATTGGCTTAAGAATGGGCTTGGATTTGAGCGGTTTTATTGAATCATTATCAGGTAAAAGAAAATTATTTTTTATAGTCCGAAAGCACTAGGCGTTGATAAAACTATTGCAATACTTCATGTTTATAGTGCAAAGAATGAACAAAAAAAGTTTTTTGTATTAATTTTTTGGTTCATGTTTGATTGAATATTTTAGTAGCTAAGTTCGTGCATATAGTCCGAAAGCACTATATGAGCATCATAAAAATTTAACAGTAGCGCCTTAAAGTCTACTTCGCGTAAATTTTAAGTGATGTTTTGTTTTTTTAAGTAGTATTCTTAAAGGAAATTTTATGAAATTCAAATTTAAAGCTTTAGTAGCTTCTCTAGCGTTGGTTGCTGCTGTTCCAGCCAGTGCTGCAATCGCAACATCAGCTAGCGGTAATTCAAGTTTAATCTTGTCATTGTTTGATTCAACAGGTGCTGTTTCTGCAACATTCGATCTAGGTTTCACCAAGGAATCTTTCGTTCAAACTGCTGATGCTTCTTGGAATCTTTCAACAAATGTTGATCAGTCAGCAGCATGGAACTCTTTCACAGCTGCTGCAAACATGGGTACTGCTCAATACGCTGTGTTTGCTGGTGATGCATTGGGTTCAGGTGCTGGTGCGCAGTCATTGTTCACTACTGGTGCTGGTGTGATGGCTCGTATTTCAAATTCAACATTAACTACTGCATTGTCATCATTTGACGTTTACATCAATGCAAACAATGGTGCTGCATCACACAATGCCGTTGCTGATGGCGGTAGCTTTAATAATGCAAGTAACGGCAATGCTTACGTTGGTGTTTCATCTGCCTACGGTGGTAATGCAGGTAAAGTTGGAGCCTTTGGTTCAGATGCAAACGGTTTAGTTGGTACAAACTTAAATGTTTGGAATTTAACAAGTGTTGCTGGCAATGGCTTGCAACTAGTTACAGCAACACAATTGAACAATGCTGGTTTTAATCCATATTTCAACTTATCAGCTGATGGTGTTTTGTCTTATGTGGCTTCAGCACCAGTAGCAGCTGTTCCGGAAGCGGATACAACTGCAATGATGTTAGCTGGTATTGGATTAATGGGCTTTATTGCTCGCCGTCGTAAATCAGTTTAATTATTTATTACAATATCTAAGGACATAAAATGAAATTAACTAAATTAGCATTAGCTGTTGCAGCAACTTTGGTTGCTGGTCAAGCATTTGCGGCGCCAGTAACGCAAGCAAACGTAGTGTCTGCACGTACTGCAGGTACATTACAAGAAGTTTGGTTGTCAGGTGCTTCAGCACCAACATTCAACGTATTTGACAGCTTTGCACGTGGTTGTGATGCAAACTCAGTCAGTATTTTCACTAGCAACACAGCAGCGGGTAAGCCAGGTGGTCTTGGTGATTTTAATGCTTACGCTTGTACACGCGCTGGTGCAGTAACAGTTTTATACCATACAGTATCCGGTGGTTCTTTCAACGCTTATGCTCCGCATATGCCAGCTTCACTTGGTACAGCTCCAGATGGTTCAGCATTCCCAGCAGTTTTGCAACGCGTTAAAAACGTTGGTACAGCAACATGTAGTGGCTCTGGTGTTTACACACCAACAAATAACCCTTCATACTTAACTGGTGGCGCGACTACGATTCCTGTGTCATTCAATTGTAATCGCGGTACTGCAGCTGCTTTGGCTGACTCAGCACCAGCGTTACCACAAGGTGGTTTCTCAGATGTTGAAGCAAAATTGTGGGGTTATGACGTCAGCGCTTACGGTACTGAATCTGCAACAAACGTACAACAAGCTTTTGGTATTGTTGTAACAACAAAACTTTACCGCGCGCTTCAAGTGGCGCAAGGTATTTATGCATCAACAGCAGCAGCGGATTCTGCAGATGCATCATTCAGCCCAACGAATGCACCTAATATTACTTCTGCACAATATGCAGCGATCGTGCAAAATGGTGGTGGCTACCAAACTGATTGGGCTCCAATCTTAGGTGCTGCTGGTACTGGTAAAAATGTTAACTTGGTGCGTCGTACTGGTACATCAGGTACACAAGCTTCATCAAATGCATTCTTCTTGAATAACCCATGTGCATCAGGTGCTCCAGCAGGTCAGACTTCTCCAGCTACTGTTGCTCAAGCATCAGATACATTTACAGTGACTGAGCAGTCTGGCACTTCAGGTGTTCGAACAGCTTTGACAACAATTAATAGCCATGCAACACAAAACTTTGGCCTAGGTGTTGTTTCACTAGAAAATCTACCGGCTGCAGCTTACAAATATGTCAAGATTGATGGCGTTCACCCTGAGGCTGGCGATACAACAACTGCACGCGCTACGATGGTTAACGGTAGCTACAAATTTGTAATGGAAATGAACACGTTC
This sequence comes from Candidatus Methylopumilus turicensis, assembly GCF_000953015.1. Taxonomy (NCBI): domain Bacteria; kingdom Pseudomonadati; phylum Pseudomonadota; class Betaproteobacteria; order Nitrosomonadales; family Methylophilaceae; genus Candidatus Methylopumilus; species Candidatus Methylopumilus turicensis. Next base: position 1,235,725 of record NZ_LN794158.1, on the reverse strand, counting down.
GTTCCGGCATCAGCTCAAGGTACTTATGCAGAAACATTAATTGGCGAGATTGCAACTGGTTTAGGTAATCCAGCAACTTGTACTGATGTAGGTCGCGGTATGGCGTTGTCTCCAATGGGTGGTTCAGCATGTGAAGTTGGTACTTTTGTTGCTAAAGGTACTAAGTTCGGTAACAACTGCGCACCTATGCAATTGTACTACTAAGAAATAGTTTTAGCAGGCTTTTATAGCTGTTTTGTAAATGTAAACGCACCCTTGCTTGCAAGGGTGCGTTTACTCATATTGAGATGTCATTTTAATGTAACGTAAGGTAACTAAAATTAGCCTGAATGTTAAGTACTATCCATCAAGCAGTCATTTTTAGTGCTGCTGGCAATAAACAATGAAGATTGAGAAAAATCAGGTGCGAATTTTATTATTAATTCCGATGTTGATACTGAGCTTAGCTGCATATGCAGAAGCTGAAAAAAATGTATTCGACATTATGGAATACCGAATTCAAGGCAATACGGTGTTGTCGACTGACAATATCGAGCAAGCCGTTTATCCTTTTCTTGGTGAAGCCAAAAGTGTAGACGACGTAGAGTTAGCGCGCGGGGCGTTAGAAAAAACCTTTCATGACGCAGGCTTTTTGACGGTGCTCGTGAATATTCCTGAACAAGATGTTGGTTCGGGCGTGGTAAAGCTTGAGGTAGTAGAAGGCAAAGTGGCAAAATTACGCGTGCTTGGCGCTCATTATTATGCGCTAGGCGCTATTAAGCATAAGGTGCCAGACTTTGCCGAAGGCACTATTCCTAACTTCACCCAAATTCAAAAACAAATGGCTGCTGTCAATGGGAGCGCTGATCGAAGTGTAACGCCCATTTTGCGTCCATCCAAAACGCCAGGCAAGGTGGAAGTGGATCTTAAAGTGCAAGATAGCTTGCCTTTTCATAACGGCATTGAGCTTAATAACCGCTATTCCAATAACACCACCGAAACCCGCTTGAGCGGCTATATGCGTTATGACAATCTATGGCAAGCAGGCCATAGTTTAAACATGAGCTTTCAGGTGACGCCGGAAGATTTAAACGAAACTAAAGTGGTTTCAGGCACTTATATGATTCCTTATGCTGGGGATTATTGGGTGATGTATGGCGTAGTTTCAAAAAGTAACATCAGTGCAGTGGGCGACTACAAAGTGATCGGTAACGGTAATATCGTCGGCATGCGCTATATCCATCCTTTGCCAGCGCTAAAAACTTACTATCACAGCCTCACCTTGGGTGTTGACTATAAAGACTTTAAAGAAACAGTGGGTGTGCTGGGCTCGGATAGTTTTAATACGCCTATCGCATACACGCCTTTTAATATGGGCTACGATGCCACGCTTAAAGGCGAAGATAGCACCACGCAATTGAATACTGGCGTGACTTTTTCAGTGCGTGGCTTGGGTAACGATGAACAAGAGTTTGCCAATAAGCGCTATTTAGCGCAGTCAGATTTTGCTTATATTCGTGCTGGGCTTAAGCACACTCAAAACATATACAAAGGCTGGCAGGTGTATGCCAACGTCAATGGTCAATTGTCAAACCAGCCGCTTATTTCAAGTGAGCAATTTGTGGCAGGGGGCTTAGACACGGTAAGGGGCTATTTGGAATCTTCAGCATTTGGCGACCAGGGGATTAATACCTCTTTTGAGCTGCGCACGCCGCCACTTGCTAAATATGTCTCCGGCAAAATTGCCGATATGCATGGCCTTGCATTCTATGATGCTGCGCATTTAAGCGTGAACGACCCGCTCCCCAAACAAACCGATACTTTTAATTTAGCTTCTTACGGCCTTGGTTTGCGTCTTAAAGGCTGGCATAAAATGTTTGCCCAGGTTGAGCTTGCAAAGGCTTTACGGAGTGCCGGCCCAGTGGTTGAAGGTGACACAAGGTTGCATTTCCGTGTCGGCTACGATTGGTAAATGGGCTGGCAAGCTATCGCTAGATGTATTGTTAGCTAGCTGAATTTGGGTTCTGTAAATTGAGATTTTACAATTTTAGATTCTAAAATTAGATTCTTTAAGTGCATTTGATGGTATGTGTCTAAAAGGTGTTTCATGAATAAAAACGTATTTAGATTAGTGTATAGCAAGCATCTGGGCATGTTCGTTCCAGCGGCAGAAACGGCCTCAGGCCATGCTGGCAAGGCTTCTTCCAGCGCTGCCCGTAGCCGCAGACGGTTGTTGGCTGTCATGATGGCCAGCAGTCTTGCTTTATCCGCTAGTTTAAGTATGGCTGACGCTTTGGATGGGTTGATGCCAACTGGGGGCTTAGTGCCAGCAGGGAACCCAGCCTCTTGGGAAGGTGCCACTTACGTAAAAAATGGTGCAGTCATGGATATTAATCAAAATATCCCTAAGGCCATTTTGAATTGGGAAAAACTCAATTTATCCAATGGCGAAACGCTGAACTTCAATCAAGCAAGCGCATCATGGTCTGCCCTCAATCGCATTCATAGTATTGATCCAAGCAGTATTGCTGGTAATGTCAATGCGCTCGGCCATGTGTATTTTATTAATAGCAATGGCATTATTTTTGGCAATGGTGCACAAATTAATGTCGGATCGCTCACCGCAAGCTCGCTTAATCTTACCGATACATTATTTAAAAACGGGGTCATCTCTGATCCTAAAAACCCATCATTTTCAGGCACCACAGGATTTGTGCAAGTAGATGCAGGCGCAAATCTGAATGCAAGTGCGGGTGGTCGCATTATGCTGCTGGCGCCCAATGTCCGTAATGATGGCATCATCCACACCCCTGAAGGCCAAACCATCTTGGCGGCAGGACAAAAAGTATATCTTTCCGGCAGTACTGACCCTGCAGGCCTGTTGGTTGAGGTAGATACTGGTGGCACTGCGACCAATTTGGGTGACATCGTCTCGAAATTGGGTAATGTCACGATGGTTGGCTTAGCGGTCAACCAGCAAGGTAGAATCTCAGCGTCCACGTCGGTGCGGGCTAATGGTTCTGTTAAGTTGTTAGCGCGCGATACTGTGACTGTCCCACAAAATCAAGCTGTCGCTAGTCGTGGTGGTGTGCTGACTTTAGCCAATAATAGCGTCACTAAGATTGATGTAGAAGTGGCAGATAAAGAAGAAATTCTCACATCTCAATTGACCGATACTTCAGGAAATAAGGTGTTAGGATCATCGAAGGTGGAGTTGAGTGGTGGGGTCATTAATATTAATGGCAGTATTGTCGCGAATGGTGGAGATGTAAGTGCCATTGCCAAATTCAATCCTAGTTTATCAACAGATCTAAAAAACTCTGCTGCAGACGCTGTTTCTGCAACCCGTGTTTATCTTGGCAGTGATGCTTCTATTGATGTCTCGGGTTTAGATGCTACTGCACCTATGTCAAGAAATCAGTTGGAGATTCAGCTCTATTCTGAGCAGTTAAAAGACACGCCTTTATTGCGCGGTACTGATTTTTTGGGTAAGACGATTTATGTGGATGCTCGCAAGGGCACAGACTTAATTGCTGCCGATGCGCTTGAGGCCGCCAAAGCGATTAAAGGCGTTACCATTGCTGAAGTGATGTCAAAAGCAGGTACTGTAAAATTTGAGAATAGTCTAGGCGATGTGATCCTAGCAAAGGGCTCGAATGTGGATGTTTCTGGCGGAACTGTGACTTATGAGTCAGGCTTTGTACGCGAGAGTCAAATACTCTATAAAGGCAATAATATTGCCATTTCTGCGGCAGATAAAAATACGCCCTATGAAGGGTTTGCGGATATTTATTCGGTAACCGACCAAAAGTGGGGGGTCACCAGAAGCTGGGATCTTGGCAATAAATATGGTCAATTCTATCAGGCTTACGCCAATGGTAGGGATGCAGGGGCTGTCAATATTGTCGCCACAAATGCGCTATTAGCCGCTGATTTAAGAGGCTTTCAAAAAGAGGGTTATTACCAGCGTGATGGTCAAGTGCTGGGAGGAAGCTTTATTTTTACGCTCAATCCAGCTGCAGGGGATTCGCCCAGCTTTAGATTTGTGACTGACAATAACAATATCCTGTCGAGTAATTTTTCAGTTGTAGGTGAGCTCGATACTGCCTCTCAAAAATTTGGGCTGGGAAGCTCGCTCACACCTGGTGTCATTCAAGTTGAGACAACCATGTTTTCAACAGATAAAACCGCATCTGCAGGTGGATTTAGTCGGTTCAGTTTAAATGCTTTGGCGGGAAATATTGCCGTAGATGCGCCTATTCAACTCTCACCCAAAGGCAGTGTTGAGCTACAGACTATGGGGCAGATTAACGTCAATGCGAGTATTACTTCGCCTGGCGGTATGATAGCAATCAAAGGGGGCGATACAAGTTTAGGTGACAATGTAAACATAAGTACCTCTGGTATTTATACTAACGACACAGTGGGCATTGCTGGTGCCACTCTAAATAATGTTGTGACAGATGCTGGCACGATTACGATTGCACAAAATGATATTAATAATAGAGGACTCTCTATCGGACAAGGTGTCCGCATTGAGGCGAACGCTGGCGCTTGGTTAAACAGTAGTAAGCTATTGAATGGTGGTAAAGGCGGAAGCATTACGCTTACTGGGGTTGCTAGTCTTGGCGATACAATCACTTCGGCCTATGGTTTTAGCAAGGGAGGAAGTCTTGCTTTAACTGCCTATCGAAATATTCAAGTGGGTGGTCAATCTCCAGCGGCTCTGGACATCGCGAACACATTATGGTTGCCTGAAAGCTTTTTTGGTCAGGGTGGTTTTAGTCAATACAACATTAAGACCAGTTATTTAGATTCCTCTATTTTGATTGGTGATTTTGCAGGTACAAGGACAACGATTCTCCCGCAAACACAAACGCTACTGACAAATGCGGGCTATCGGTCTTTATTAAGTGGCGCTGATATGAGCATTGTGGCGAGTCCAATATTGCCAGCGAGTTATCTCCGAAAACCTGCATCCATCACTTTTAATTCATTTGGTAAGTTAACGCTTCAAGAGAATGCTACCGTGAAGTTAGATGCGCCTAATTCAGGTGCTGGCGGAAGTATTGGTCTGCAATCAAATGAGCAAATGACCCTCTTGGGTAGCCTCATTACACCAGCAGGCGTTATTAGCGCTGATTTGCTAAGTACAATGAGTCAATATCCTGAATATGATGATAAATTGAGCATTTTTGTAGGTTCTCAGGCTCTGTTAAGCGCAAAAGGACATTATGCCGTGACGCCAAGTAATAATGGCCTCATTAAAGCAGCAGTATCAGAAGCTGGAAGTATTAGCTTAAATGGTGGTGACCGAGCGGTGGTTGTGCTTAAAGAAGGGAGCCTGCTTGATGTAAGCGGTGTGTCAGGGGAAGTGGATGAAGCCCTTCAGGCTGGATATGCCAGAAAAATACTGAATGGTTCGGCCGGCAGTATTAGCATCGCTGGGCGTAATGGCATGGTGCTTGATGGTGATATGAAAGCATCAGCTTCAGCTTCTGGCGCAGATGGATCTTTAAGTATAACTTTCGCAGGCAGTGATGATTCAACGGGTGTTTATCCCAACGGCGCTCGTATATTTGAGCTAACGCCAAGCAAGGTTGTTCGTGGTTTAAATATTGACGTTAACAGCACATTAACTGCATTTAATGGTTCTGGCGTTATCTCCTCTGGCCTTATTTCCGCACAGCAGATTGCTGATGCCGGTTTTGGAAAACTGACCTTAGATGTTGATCGAAGTGGGCAGGGTGACAAGATTTTAATTGCTAATACATTAAATTTGAAGTTACAAAACTCGCTTATCCTCAAAACTAGCTTGCTTGAAGTAGCTAATAACGTCACTGCTAATTTAAGTGCAGATTATATTGCAGTGGGTGGTGCATCTTCAGTAAGGCCTTCATCAGGGGGGGGGGGAGTTACAACTCAATGGGCAGTGGATAGATTTGATTGGCGATGTGGCTTTCGCAGGGGTGAGTGCAACAAAACTTAATGCCCAGCTGGATATTCGTGGTCGTGGTTTAAAAGCGGCTACAGAAGCTTCACTATTAACAAATGGGGCCTTAACCTTGACTGGGCGTCAAATATATCCAGTCACTAATGGTAAGTTTCGTTTTGAGACGATCGGGATTGATAGCAGTATAGAAATTAAGTCGAGTGGTATTAGGGCAACCGAAATCCCTTTATCAGCTTCAGGGCTGCTGACATTGAAGGCCGACAATATTATTCAAGGCGGGTCTTTGCGTGCGCCACTTGGGCAGATTGTGTTAGATGCCAATAAAAAGCTGATTTTTGATGCGGGAAGTTTGACCTCTGTGTCTGCTGAAGGGCAAATGATTCCTTACGGTTTAACCCGCCTCGGAGGTCTAGACATCACCGAGCCAACGCAACAAGCGGTTGCAAATGAAAATGATGTTGCGCTAAAAAAAATAACAGCAAAGCAAGTCAGTATTTCAGCACCTGCCGTCGAGATGAATGTTGGCGCAACTATTGATATTTCTGGCGGTGGCGACACGCTAGCGTATGAATGGATTCAGGGCATAGGCGGCTCAAGCGATATCTTGGCTAAGGCAGGTACTTTTGCAGTGCTGCCCAATATTAAAAAGGGCGAATACGCACCATTTGATTACAACTATACCCAGCCCAGTATAGGTATTAATGCTGGCGATAGCATTCATATTGCTGGCGTGAAGGGTTTAGCCGATGGCGACTACGCTTTATTGCCAGCACGTTATGCCTTATTGCCTGGTGCTTATATGGTGCAAACTTCCACTAAAGCGATCACGCAGGCAACCAGTGCACTTCAAGTCGATGGTTCAACATTGGTATCTACTTATAAATCAAATGGTGGGTACACTGATACCAATTACAATGCTTTTAAGATAACAGATGCGAGTATTTTCAATACACCTAAAGGCAGCGTTTCTAAAGCGATATCAGAGTATAGGCTCACCTATGGGAACCAATTTTTTAGCAAATTAGCTCAAGATTCAGGCCTTGCTATTCCTAGAATTTCCTCTGACGCAGGCCAGTTAGTGATTGCTGCATCCAATAACCTGGTGCTAGACGCTTCCGTTTTAACGAATAAAGCGGAGACCTCCCGAGGCGGTGTGGTGGACATTACTTCTAACTCTATTAAAGTGGTTGGTACAAAAGGCGCTGATGTGTCAGGTATTCTCCAGCTGACGGCCGCATCATTAAATAATTTAAACGCCGAAAGTTTGTTATTAGGCGGTACGCGCACAGCAAAAGATGATGGATCAACCCAAATTACTGCTGGGGCAAGTAACTTGGAGTTCGCAAACAACAACGAAAATAAATTGTTGGTGAAAGAGCTCATTGCTGCCTCTACTGACACACTTACGGTAGCAGCTGGGGCAAGTATTAGCACGGCTTCAGCAAGTGAATCGACAGGTAGTAGTAAACTAGAAACGACTGGTACAGGGGCTTTACTTGCAGTTTCATCATCAAATGATTTGGAGCTGGAGCGCACTGGCAACACTGCAACTGGTGATCTAAGCATTGCGGCGGACTCTAATATATCGGCGAGTCGCTCTATGGTGCTGGACTCTAGAGATACAGCAAACTTGGCTGGCACAGTCACTGTATCAAATGCAGGTTCAATATCACTGGGTGCTGGTCGTATTCTTCTTGGAGACAGTGGCAATGACATAGGGTTAAAAATCAGCAATGATTTGCTATCCAGTTTTGGGCAGCTTGCTAAGGTGACACTGAACAGCTATGAGAATATAGATATTTATGGTGCAGTTGACCTTGGAAACAAGGCGCTTGATCTTACTTTGAATGCTGGTGCTATCGCCGGACACATGGCTCTGAATCAAACCGCGAAACTCAGTGCTAATAACTTCGTCCTTAAAAACTCACTGGGCGCAGTTGCCGAGTCGTTAAATTCTATCTTAGCTGGCCAGCTTGAAATTAATGCTAATAACATTCAGCTTGTTGGGGGTGTTGCTAACACTAGTACGGCTGTCACGGGCTTTGACGCAGTCCAATTAAATGCAGCCAAAGAGATCACGGTTGCTGGGCTCGGCACCACTAATATTAACGCAACGACCACCAGCCTCAAAAGCTCTCGTATCTCTGCTGCTTCTGCTGCTGATTTTACTATTGCCGCAACAGGTGCGATGACGACTGTATTACCAACTACACAGGCGGCTTTGGTGGATGCAAGTGGCTTAGGTGCCAAGTTAACAATGACAGCATCGACGCTAACGCTAGGCGGTAAAGTTGACTTACCTAGCGGTCGGTTGATCGCAAAAGCCAGCGCAGGCGATCTCACGGTCAGCGCTACTGGACAATTAAAAGCAACGTCAGTCCCCGTTAAGTTTGATAAATACACTGAGTACACGCCTGCTGGCAAGATTACTCTGCAGACAGATTTAGGTAATGTTGTTGTTGAGTCTGGTGGCTTGGTGGATGTCTCTGGTAAACAAGCTTTGGGTGAGGTTGGTGGCGATGCTGGCAGTATCAATATCATATCTAAACATTCGGCAACGGTTAATGGCAGTCTTAAAGGGCTTGCATCTGCTGGCAATAAAGCAGGTGATTTTGTGCTTGATGCGAATGCTTTGACTTTGCCAAACTTTACTTCACTCAATACAGCCCTCAATACGGGTGGTTTTACGAACTTGCGAGACCTGAGAGTGCGTACTGGAGATATCACCATTGCTGCCGGAGATACGGTCACCGCTAAGCATGTCATCTTAAGCGCAGATGCTGGCAAGATTGATGTGTTAGGTACTGTGGATGCAAGCGGTAGTAATGGTGGCAAGATTGAGATGTATGCTAGCGATAATTTGACCTTAAAAACAGGATCAAAATTGCTCGCTAAAGGGACTGGGGAGGCATTGGTTGCCGGGGATAGTTTTGTTGGCGCAGGCGGTAAGGTTTTACTTTCTTCCTTATCTCAAGCTAGTACTTCAGCCATTTCTGCGGAAAGTGTTGCACTCATCGATGTGAGTGGAGATCAGCAAGGCGCAACTCTTGGTGAAAAAGGCAGTGTGATAATGCGTGCCTACCGTGGTACTTCTGGTACCGCTAATACTGTGAATGTTGACACAACCGCAACTGCTACTGTTAAAGGTGCTGAGAACGTAAGACTTGAAGGCGTGAGAGTTTATACAAGCACTAGTTTTAACACGACCACACCGAATATTGTGACAGACACAAATGCTTTCTATACAGCTAATCCTGGTGCGGGTATTTATACAACTCAAGATGGGGCGAATGTCACCATATTGCCAAATATAGAGGTGAGGAGCAGTGCAACATCAGCTCTAGTAGATTTAACCGTTGGAGCTACAGCGACTGATTTGAATATGCGAGCTTTTGGTGTTTTACAAGTTGGCAAAGGCGGTACATTGACCTTGAGATCGAATAATAATCTCAACATTAACGGCACATTGAGCGATGGATTTAATGGCGTAGCAACGAATTCAGTATTGCAGACAGGGAATACCTTTAACTTTAACCTAGTTGCTGGTGCAGATTTGTCATCTGCGAATCAGTTGAGCACGATGAAAAGTGCCGATGCGACAAAGGGTAACTTTAACCTAGCAAATACCAAATTAATTAGAACTGGGACAGGTGAAATTAATATTGCTGCAGGTGGTAATTTGACAATGGGCAATGACAGTTCAGTAATTTATACCGTAGGCAAAGCTGCTGATACTTTTGCTGGGTTTTCTAATCCATCAACCACAACTGCTGCAAGCTACTTGACCAAGGGGGGTGATATTAACATTAATGTACAAGGCGACATTACTGGAAAAATTGCTTCAGGAAGTAGCCAGCAACTGATTAGCCAATGGCTATTCCGTCAAGGCGGTGGTACTGGGAATAAAAATGTGAGCTGGTGGCTGCGACCAGACCTATTTAAGCAGGGCGTCGCCGCATTGGGTGGTGGGGATGTCACTGTAAATGCGGGCGGCAATATCACCAACTTTTCTGCTTCGGTGCCTACAACCGCTCGATTTAGTGGAACGGGTGATTTGAGCTTTAATGGCGGGGGAGGTTTATTTGTAAAAGCTGGTGGGAGTATTGCGAGCGGCATTTACTTTGCTGGTAAAGGAAATATTGATTTATTCGCTGACGGAAAAATCACCTCAGCGACCAGTAATTTTGGAACTACATTAGCCTTACAAGATGCGAGTGCTAAAGTTTCTGCGGTGAAAGGCGTAGCTATTGAGACAATTTTTAATCCTACGATGTGGGCTCAGTCTAGTGTTAATGCGTCTAATGGACTTAGTGTGGATGGAAGTAATTCGTTTTTCATGACCTATGGCCCAAGTAGCACTGTTGATGTCAGTTCGATATATGGCGACGTTACTCTGGGGCTAACGGCAACAGCCAATATCACTAGTAAAACATCTACTGGACTACCTAACTTTTCTAAGGCTCCGACTGCTTTAGAGGTTCTGCCGGGGGATGTGCAGGCCGTTTCATTTGCAGGCAATATTGGGCTGGGAAGATTAGTTTTATCCCCCGCCCCAAATGGGAATCTTAATTTGCTTGCTTCTGGGAGTGTTAGCACCATTGGTACTAGCCTAATTGGCATGTCGGATGCCGATGTTAATATTCTTCCAAGTGTGCTGAACCCTATTTCTGACGCTTCTAAGATTCCTGCAGCAGTTAATTACTTAAGAGATGGTCATGCGGCAAGTGCAGTACATTTAAGCGATAGTGCCTCATTGGTAGTGGTCGCTAAAAATGGCTCGATAAGCATGCCTGGCGCATCTGGAAGCTTTGGTTTGTCCTCAGCTAAAGCACTAGACATTTTTGCTGGTAAAGATGTATCAATTAATGCAAGTATTCAACATAACGCTAGCCAAGACCTTTCGGTGATTCAAGCGGGCCGTGATGTGGTGATGCCAACAACTCAGGGATCAAAAATTCAAGTAGCTGGTCCTGGCGAAATTTTCATTGAAGCAGGTCGCAATGTAAGCTTAGGTGCAAGCCAAGGTATCTCGGCGGTCGCGAATACTTTAAATCCTGCATTACCAATTCAAGGGGCTTCGTTGACTGTGCTTGCAGGTGCGGGTGCTTTGGGGTCTTCTGTTGCTGACTATATTGAGAGCTATATTAATCCTAATGGCTCTGGTCCTAGCACATTGCAAAACAACCCTACTTTATTGGCTGCATACAAAAGTGATACTAAAAAAGCAGTCGCGAGTTATATACGCAATATGACAGGTGACGCTTCATTGTCTGAAGATGCCGCAATGACACAATATTTGGCGATTGATCTTGATAGGCAAGCAATTTTTGCCTATCGACATTTTTCATCTGAACTGCTCGCATCGGGTAAAGGTTATGCTGAAAGCCAAAACCACGATAGGGGTGATAAAGCGATTGCTAGTTTGTTCCCTTCCGATCGTAACTACAAAGGGGATTTGTCGCTTTATAACAGCCAGATTCGTACTAGTCGAGATGGCAGTGTGGATATTCTGACGCCGGGTGGCTTTATTAATGCGGGTGTTCCAACATCCTCAGGCAACAATATTGGTATTGTGACCGAGCGTGGTGGGGCGATTAGAGCCTTTGCAGAAACTGGTTTCCAAGTGGAGCAATCAAAAATTATTACCCAGTACGGCAGCGATATTACGGTGTGGGTAAATAACGGCGATATTGATGCTGGTCGTGGATCTAAAACAGCGCTTTCAGTGCCGCAGCGAGTTGTGAGTACAAATGCTGATGGTAAAACGACTATTGAGGCAAAAGGCGCAGCAGCGGGTAGTGGTATTCGCGCACAAACCTATGATCCTGATGGTCCGACTGGCGTGCAAATAGCCCCACCTTTAGGCAGCGTTGCATTGATTGCGCCACGCGGCATTCTCAATGCCAGTGAGGCGGGGATTGCTGCAGGTAACTTCCTGGCAGTGGCAACGCAAGTGTTAGGTGCAAATAACATTTCTGTTTCGGGTACTTCAAGCGGAGTGCCTGTGGCAAGTACTGGCAGTGTGGCTGGGGCAATGACGGGTGTTTCTAATGCGGCGGCCGATGCAACTAAGTCGATTGCAAGTGATATTTCGCGCCAAGCAACGACCAATAGCACTGTCAAAACGCCTATGCCATCCTTAATTTCTGTTGAGGTGATTGGTTTGGGTGACTAAGTCGTTAATGACAATCAGGGCTGAGCCTTGCCAAGGGGATATTTTTTAGCGCTGTATTTATAGCGCTAATTTTTTGAGTTGTTTAATTAACTAGATTAGTTAATCGGTAGATTCAAAAATAGAGCGCTAACAGCGGATGTATTAAAAGTCTAATTAACTAGCCCTATTTCATCTTACCGTAACATTTAATCCCTATATTTCGTATTCTGTTTTAGGAGAGCTTTAAGTGATAAAAAAATTATGTGTGTTAGCCACGTGCTTGATTCTTCCTTTGTTAGCGCAAGCTGCTTGGAACAGTGATTGGGCAAATCAAAAAAAGATTAGCATTAATGCCGTAGGTGTGACCCCTGCTCAAGTACAGTTTCCTGTGGTGGTCCGTTTGCACTCAGGCAACTTTGATTTTAGCGCTGCGAATGTGGATGGCTCTGATCTGCGGTTTATTGCGGCAGATGACAAAACGGAACTGAAATTTCATATTGAAAAATACGACTCGGTAAATGAGTTGGCCGTCATTTGGGTGCAGTTACCAAAGGTTGACGCGGCAGATAAAGAGGCACATTTCTGGGTCTATTCAGGCAACGAAAAAGCCACAGTAAGCGCAGATGCTAAATCCACTTGGGATGCAACGACGGTTGCAGCCTTTCACTTTGCAGAAAAAGCACTCCTACAAGATAGCTCAGCGAGCGCACTAGTTGCGGCAGGTGAAGTCACCGTTCAAAAATCGGCATTACTTGGTGAGGCGGCAGTATTTAACGGCAAACCTTTAACCATTGCGGCTATTCCAGCGCTGAAAGGCGCAGCGGCTTACACATGGTCAGCTTGGATTAAGCCTGCCAACATTACGCAAGCAGCAACATTAGTGAGCTTAGGTGATGTCTTAAGTCTAAAAACAGATGGTCAACAATTAAGCTTAAATGCGGGCGCAGCTAAGGTGGCTGGCGGTGAACTTAAAGCGGCGACATGGCAACATGTAGCGCTCACCGTGGATGGCACCAAAGCAAATCTTTATATCAACGGTATCTCAGTGGCGACAGGCGATGTGCTAGCGGCAGATGCATCAAGCAATATCAAAGTGGGTGATGCTTTTACTGGCGAAATTGATGAAATGCAAATGGCTAATGTGGCACGAAGCGCTGAATGGTTAAAGCTAAGCGCCAGTGCACAAGGCATGGATAGTCAACTGTTAAAAATTGAAGCGGGTGACGATGAAGAGGGTGGTGATGGTGAGCCAAACTACATCGCTATTCTGATTAGTAGCTTAACCATCGACGCGAAAGTGGTGATTGCTATCTTGGCGGTGATGTTCGGGATTAGTACTTGGGTGATGGTTAAAAAAGCCAAATTGGTTTCAATTACCGATAAAGACAATGCCCTATTCCTAGAGCGCTTTCAAAATGCAGGCAATGATTTGCTTTCATTAGACAAGGGCGCTAACTATGAAAACTCAACGCTTTACCGACTTTATACGGCTGGGTTGCGTGAGATTCGTAAGCGTGAGCAAGCAGGTGAAAAGTTGGCGCTGAGTGGTGCTTCGATGGATGCGATTAAAGCGGCAATTGATGCTGACTTAGTGCGCGAAACCCAAAAACAAAATGCGGGCATGGTGCTGCTCACCATCGCGATTTCAGGGGGTCCTTTCTTGGGTCTGCTTGGTACCGTGGTGGGCGTGATGATTACTTTTGCGGCGATTGCAGCGGCGGGTGATGTGAACGTTAACGCGATTGCGCCAGGTATTGCGGCGGCGTTGTTAGCAACGGTGGCGGGTTTGGCAGTGGCGATTCCAGCGCTGTTTGGTTACAACTATTTAGCTAGCCGTATTAAAAACATTACCATCGCCATGCAGATTTTTGTGGATGAGTTTGTGACGCGGACTGCTGAGTTGTACGGCAAGCAATAATGACTGATTTTTTAGCAAGCATGTCAGTGAGCATGTTCGTCAACAAGCCAGTGCAATTCGGGGGCAGACAATATGTCTGAAGGCGTCAAGGAAGAGAACCAGCTTTACGACGAGATTAACATTACACCGATGTTAGACTTGGCTTACGTGCTACTTGTGATTTTTATTATCATGACGACGGCTTCCGTGCAGGGCGTGAAGGTGGAAACGCCGGTCACGCAAGCAACCGCGCCTTTAGCCAAGCCGAAGATGCGCGCCATTACCATTACCAGCGATGGCTCAGTGTATTTGGACGCTTATCCAGTGGATATGGCCACCTTGGAGCAGCGCTTGGCGGAGTATAAGAGTGGCAACCCAAGCTTGCCTGTGGTACTAAAAGCGGATGCGGTCGCGCACTTTGATAAGGTGTCTGAAGTACTGGGCATCTGTAAGAAACTAGATATTACTGAAGTTGGTTTAGTCACTAAAAAGCAGGCCGGATAAGCACATGCAAGTTCAAAATGAAGCACAGCCTTACGACACCATTAACATCACGCCGATGCTAGATTTGGCTTATGTGCTTTTGGTGATCTTTATTTTGATGACCACCGCTGGCGTGCAAGGCCTCACAATGAACTTGCCTAAGCCTTCTAATAAGCCCAGCACAGAAAAGCACGATGTCAAAATCGTGCAGGTGCAACAAGGTGGCGGCGTGTTAATTAATGGCATCGGTGTGAGCATGGCGGAGCTTGAGTCGCAGCTTAATGCAGCCAAAGCTAAAGATGACAAATTTAACGTGATGATACGCGGCGATGCGGATGCGCCTTATGCTGGCGTGATTAGCGTGATTGATTTGGTGAACCGTTTAGAGATTAGCAATGTTGGTTTAGTGACCGGCAAGATAGGCACCTAATGCAAGCAAAAGCAATCCCATCAAGCAGCTCTGTATGGTTAAAGCGCGTGGCTTTGATCTTGGCGGGAGTCTTAGTCTTAGCGGGCTTATTCTATTTGGGTAAGGCATTAATGTCTGGCGGCACTACGCACAAAAAAGCAGTGACCACAGTGAAGTTATTGCCTGATACACCGCCACCACCACCTCCGCCACCACCAAAAGAGCCGCCTAAAGAGCAGCCAAAAGAAGTCAAAGAGGTGAAAGAAATACAGCAGCCTAAGCAAGAGCAGACGCCACCGGCTGAAGTCTTGAAGATGGAAGGCACAGCGGGGGATGGCCCAAGTCCCTTTGCAGCAGGTGCAGTGAATAGTGAATACAAGGGCGGTGATGTAGGCACTAAGATTGGCGGCAGAAAAGGGCTTGCTGCTTTTGCTTGGTTTACGGGGCAAGTCAAGGTGAAGGTTGAAGAAGCCTTGGCTGCCGATAAAGATTTATCTGTGGCGCAATATCGCTTAGTGGTGTTGCTTTGGCTAAACACTGCAGGCCATATTGAGCGGATTGAATTACAAGGCACAAGTAACAACGAAAAAACAGATGCGCTGATTAAGAAGGTGCTGACCGGCAAGCTGGTAGCGAATGAGCCACCACCTAGCGATATGCCGCTGCCTATTAAGATACGCATCACCTCAAAAAATAGTGGCTTGTAAAAAATAATTTTGAATGGTTTTTCAAAGAATCATTTCCCAATAAAAGATTTGCTTATAAACGATTTACTCAGGAACGTATGATGATTAAACAACAATTTAACCCTGCGATGGCCATCACGAGCATTAGTTTAGCTTCGATGCTGATGATGTCATCGCCGCTATTGCAAGCGGGCGAGCGCGAGTCATTAGAACAACTGCGTTCAACGACACTGAATTTGATTGATATGTTGGTGAGTGAAGGTGTGCTATCAAAAAGCAAGGCCGATATTCTTAAAAAAGATGCTGAAGCCGCTAGACTGGCATCAGCAGAAAAAGATGCTTTAGAGAAAGCAGAAAAACAAGCTGAAAAAGGTGAGCCGATTAATGAGGTGGCTGCCAAAACTGTTCGTGTGCAGTATGTGCCTGACTTTATTAAAAAAGAAATGCGCGAAGAAGTTAAAAAAGAATTGATGACCAAACTCAATTACAAAGCGGGTGAGCGCTTGGGTATGCCCGATTGGATTGATCGTATTGAATGGACGGGCGATGTTCGCCTACGTTTTGAGCGTGATGCTTTTGCTGAGGGTAATGCTTCGCCACTTAATTTCACAGCTAACGAAAACCGAAATGCTGCAGTGACCAATACTTCAGAAGATAGAGATCGTATGAGATTGCGTGCACGATTAGGTGCGAATATCAAGATTAATGATTGGCTAAGCAGTGGTATTCGCATGACGACAGGGAGCAATGTTGACCCTGTTTCTCCTAATCAGACCATGGAGAGTGTGGATAGTAAGTTCTCATTTGCGTTAGACCGCGTATTTTTGAAAGCGAAGCTAGGCAGACGTTTATCAGCCACAGGCGGTCGTATGGAGAACCCGTTCTTTGGTACCGACTTGGTATGGGACCCTGATTTGGCCTTTGATGGTGTGTTCGCAAAATACACGCCAGAGTTAAGTGATACGGTTTCAGCCTTTGTAACAGGGGGTGTGTTCCCGATCGATGAGATACAAAGTTCAGACACGAACAAAGCTAAAAGCAAATGGCTGGTTGGCGGACAGGCAGGCATACAGTGGAAAACATCCCAAGTCTCCAGTAAATTTGCAGTTGGTCTTTATGACTTTCAGAATGTCGAAGGCACTCTAAATACGGTCAATGCAACTGATTATAGAGACACTGCACCAGCGTTTAGGCAAAAAGGTAATAGAACTTTTAGCATCAACTCTAGTTACGTGAGGTCACTGTCACCATCGGATAATAAAGCATGTGCATATGGTGGACCTTGTGGCCTTGCTTCCAAGTTCCAACAATTGAATGTCACTGGTCAGGTAGAACTTTTAACATTTAACCCGGTACATATTATTTTAACTGGCGATTATGTTAAAAATATTGGCTTTGATTCAAACGATTTTGCAAATAAAACTGGATTAGCATTGGGAAGCTTCAAGAAAGAAAACCAAGGTTATCAAGTGAAGTTGTCTGTTGGTACCGCTAAAGTGACGAATGCGAATGATTGGGAAGTGTTTGGTGCATACAAGCACCTGGAGGCAGATGCTGTTTTAGATGCATTTACTGACTCAGACTTTCGTCTTGGCGGGACAGATGCTAAAGGCTGGATCCTTGGAGCGAGTTACGGGATTGATAAAAATGCATGGGTGTCAGGTCGTTGGTTAAGTGCCGATCAGATTTCTGGTTTGCCGCTTGGGATCGATGTGTTGATGTTTGATTTGAACGCTAAGTTCTAAGGCGACGACGAATGGAAACTACCATCATGAAGTCGATTTTTGGGCCTGGTAAAATCATCATTGGGCTATTGCTTACAGCGAGTTTCTTTTTGAATCCTGTGCACGCGGCTGATAAGAAAGATAAAGCGGCACGCCGTGCGCAGCAGATGGTGCAGCAGATTCAGCAAGAAAAAGCCCAGTTGCAGAGCCAACTTGATCAGGCAACACAAGCAAAAGCAGTGTTAGATGCAGATATGGCAAAAGCCCAAGAAGAAAACGCCACCCTAAAAACCAAGTTCGGTGCCGCAAATCGCAAGATTGAGGGTTTGGAGATTAGCTTAAAAGAAATGACCGCTGAACGTTTGGCGTTTGAAGCCAAATTGCTCAAAACACAGGTTGAGCTAGAAGCCACTAAAACGGCTTTGAATGAACTTGATGTGAAATATCAAGCTAATGTATATGATCTAAAGGTGAATGAGCAGCAACGCGCTAACTTAACTGCCACCACCATTCAAAAAACCAAAGTGATTGATGCTTGCTTGGCTAAAAACGCTAAACTTTATGACTATGGTTTGGAATTGGTCAAGTTATACGAAAACCCTAGTTTGTACAAAAAAGCGGTGTTGACTGAGCCGTTTTCACAAATCAAACGCGTGGAACTTGAGAATATTTTGCAAAACTATAATGACAAAATAGACCTAGAGAAAGCGACTGGTTTTCAGTAGTTGGATGTCATCGTTAGACATTTTTCACAAGCGCAATATCAAAATTGCCATAACAAAAGTAGCAAAATAATACATAACTAGCTTTTATTTCATATTGGCTAGTTATGTTGTCATTTAGATGACACATGCATCAATTACAGTGATGTATCGGTTTTTTTCTGGACTTTTTGTTCGTGCTACCCAACAACAACAGCCTACCGCTTGACGAACTTCAGCTCTATTCCAAGGAAAAACTCGACCTTGGTTTGGAAGTGTTCCTGCGTGACAATCTTCTGCAGGCAAGCTTTCAGCCGATCTTCGATTTTAATACTGCCAAAGTTTTAGGTTTTGAGGGCTTGGCGCCTATTGAACTGATTCGTGCCGCGAGGGTGAGCTCAACCGTGGTCGAGGGGGAGTATCTTGGCCGTCACCTCGTTTTAGAGTCTTTTGCTAAGCAAGGCTTAGAAGGTAAAATTTTCTTAAACGTGAGCTTAGATGTGTTGTTGCAGTCTGAAGCAAAAACCGGTGAGACACTAAAGTATTTAGCGGAATTTGGTTTGTCGCCAAGCGACGTGGTGATCAAGCTCAGTCGATCTGAAAGCGGTGCGGATGTTGGGTTACTCACGCAAGCTTGTGCACATTATCGTGGCATGGGATTTCAGCTTGCGATTTGTAACCTCAATCAAGGCTTTTCCGGCTTAAGTTTGTGGTCAGAAGTAAAACCAGAATACGTGCAGCTAGATAAGGACTTTATCGATGGAATTCATCACGACAAGGTGAAACTAGAAATCGCTCGGTCTATTTATGAGGTGGCTTCTCAGTCAAACGCAAAGGTGATTGCTGATGGCGTTAACAATTCATTGGACCTCATGGCGATCCGCGACCTGGGGGTTGACCTAGGACAAGGCAGTTGTCTCGCTGAAGCTGCAGTAACCCCAGTACAAATCTTGCCTGAAGCGGTGATTAAATCTTTATTGCGCGTTGAAGCCCCGCGTGAAAATGTGTTGCAAACAAGGGCAACGGTTTCTAAATTACTAAGATATGTGACGCCCGTCAGTCCGTCTGACACAAATGAAGAGGTGTTCAGACTGTTTGAGCAGAATCCAGACCTTCATGCGGTTCCTGTGGTACAAGCAACTAAGCCTTTAGGCCTGATCAGTCGTGGAGCGATGATTGATAGTTATGCACGCCCCTATCGCCGGGAGTTATTCGGGGATAAGTCATGCGTCACCATGATGGATGACGCTTCCATTATTGTGGATCACAATACCACTGTACAAGATCTTACAGATCTGATTTTACGAAGTGATCCACGACACTTATCTGCCGGCTTTATTGTTTCCAATGCCGATGCGTATCTTGGGATGGGAAACGGCCATGATCTGTTGCGTTTAATCTCCAACCTACAAATTAATGCAGCGCGTTATGCTAACCCTTTAACACTTTTACCCGGCAATACCCCCATCTGTGAACAAATCGATCTGCTCATTCAATCAGGGACATCGTTCGTGACTTGTTATTTTGATTTAGATAACTTTAAGCCCTTTAATGACGTATATGGCTTCCAAAAGGGCGATGAGGTGATTCAATTGACGGCACGATTAATCAGTAAAGCCTGTGGCATGTTTGATTTTGTTGGCCATATTGGTGGTGACGACTTTATTGTGCTTTTTCAAAGTGCTGATTGGGAGCAGCGTTGTTATGACTTTTTGGATGAAGTTTCCAATGCTTTTCCGCAGGTGTATGACGAAGAAGATCGATTGCGTGGTGGAATTGAGGCAGAAGATAGAAAAGGGGTTAAGCACTTTTACCCAATTCTCACCATTTCTATTGCTTCGGTGAAGGTTTCACCTGGCATGTTTCCATCACATCATGAAGTCTCGGAAGCCTGTATCAGCGCCAAGAAATATTCCAAGAAGTTCACAGGTAATAGCATGTTTATTGAACGCCGACTTCCTTTCATTGTATCTTCAAAGCAGCAGTCAGAGCAGGTTCATTAAACCCACTTCATACTTCTAGACCTTAGGTATTCATCGCCATTGTGATGCATCTCATTGGCTAGTCATGAATGCTACTACTCATCCATTTACTACTAATCCCTATCGCCATTACACTGATCGCAATGCTGAGCATGATCAGCCCACCACCATTCAAAAAATCACTCCAATATAACAGCAAGCCATGGGCGTCGCCTGTTACATTCAGTGCTTTTTCTAGGTTAGCCCACAGCATATAAATAAATTGCATGGGGAAATCGAGCAGCATCAAGATTAGTATCAATGGCGCACCGAAGCTGATTCGATAAAAGTATGCTTGATATTGTTTTTTGAATACGTCTGCGGGCCAAGCAAGGACTAAAGTAAAAAAAATCACCACGGGTTGCAAGGCATAATCTAGCGGAATGCGACTGCTAATTAACCGTGCGTTTTCAATGAAGTAATATTGTTCGCCAATAAAAAAGGGATGGCTGACTAAGCCTTCAAATTGCACAAACTGTTGGCCTTGAAACCACGTAATGATGAGTGATGAAATATCGATGCGACTATCCACATGGTGAATGGTGAAGTGATAAAGCGGCAACAGTGCTTCCATTAAATATCGACCATACCAATGGGTGAGGGCAGTGAAGCTGGTGCCAAGTAATAACAATCGAAAGCTACTTCGTATCATTTGGCGTTTAAGTGTGGTTGATTTTTCTGCAGCCAATAATGGTAAAACAAGCCTGCAATGGTAATTAATGCCAATGGTGCAATGGTGCCGTGTAGCAGTTGAAACAAGGCTTTGTCAGCACGGAAGGCATAAAACAACAGTAATATACGCAATTCATTGACGGTATAAATCAGGACTAATCCAAGAATAATGCCTGATAACTTTGCGCGCCAACCTATTGCGACACTTAATAAGCCGGCGATGAGAATAAATAAGGCTTCCACGCCCTCACAGCCTATCTTAATCACCAAACCACCCCCGGGCGCTAAAATTTGATTGCCCAAGGCGCTTGCTTCAATTTTCGGCGTGAGCAGATGAATCAACATCACCGCTGGCTTGACAATGACAGTTCCACGAATAAAGTAGCCTACTGTCTCATCGCGCACCATTTGCCAGCTGGCTTGCATGAGGATGAATAATAAAATAAACACCAAGGCTTGCTTGATAAGTGAGCTAACTGGGTTTGGCTTGTCTTGATGAGAATCTTTTGGACTGTATTTTTCCTGGCTGGGCCATTCCGACTGATTCGGCCAATAATCGATGCCTGGAATGGGCTTAGCCATTAATGGCCTGTGCCTTTATTTTGCATCTTGCTATTTAGCTTGAGTGATCTAAATTGCGCTTTGTGGCCAATAGCAATCATCAGCGCCATCATGAATATCATTCCCCATTCTGGCAGCGTTGGGCTGTCTCCCGTCTCAGAGCCGTCGCTCATGGCCACTTGTATAGATGCCGCATTATTGTCCTGCGTGCTGTCTGGTAAATCTGAACTGACACTTGCCAAGAGTTGGGTGTTGCTGCCGATGCTATTCCAATGGACCTGCATGGTCAGTGAGGCAGTGCTATTTACACCGAGCGTGCCGAGTAGGCAATGTACGATATTGTTGGTGGCCGAGCAGTTGGCATTGCTTGAAACAAACGTCGCGCCTGCAGGAAGTGTGGTGGTGACTGCAACGTTTGTTGCCACTTGCGGGCCAGCATTGCTCACAGTAATGATAGAAGGCTGCTGCGTGCCGAGGCTAATGGCATTAGGGCCAGTGATGCTTACGCTTAAATTGGCATTCGCAGAAGGGTTAAGTTTCCAATTAAGTTGTACAAATCCAGCAGCACCGTTGCGACCATCAAGCGCAATTTTATATTCTTGTCCGGCTTGCGCTTGCAGCAGCACACTGCTGTTACCAACACCAAAGCCATCATTATCATTGGCGACAACATTGCTTAAAGCGTTAACGGTAGTGCCTCTGTAAACTGCCAGCAGGGTGTCATAATTGCTGTCGTGAGTGTCCAAGCTTAGTTGGCCGTTTGCTGGCGCTGTCCATTTCCACCATACCGACTGCCCGCCAGTGTTGCCCGCATGGTTTGGCTCACCTGTTTCTTTGGTTGATAGTATGGATGAACTGCTGACGCTACCACTATTGTTGGTATTGGAGAGTGCGCTGGCAGAGGCGAAATTGTTATTCGTTGGCAAACTAGCCAGTGCCTGGAGCAAGTCCAATCTTGGGAAGCTTAAGTTGTTTCGAGTATCGGTCACCCTTGGAACTCTTGTATTCGTTAAGCGACTTTGAAGCTGGCTAGCGGTTTCTGAAGGAAAAGCCGATCGTAATACGGCGATCGCCCCAGCGACATGAGGTGCAGCTTGGGATGTACCACTCAGTTTTATCCCAGCAGAAGTTATATTAACGCCTGGGGCTAATATTTTGAGAAAGTTGGCGCTATTTGAAAAGCACACCACTTGATCGGCGGCTGTCGTTGCATCGGTGCAGCCAGTTCCCCAACTGATGCCACCCTCATTGCTGTCATATACAGCGCCCACGGACACGGCATCTGGTGAACAAGCGGGGCTAATTAGTCCGTCTGTATAGCCTCCGTTTCCTGCTGCAATTACCACACTAATTCCTGCCGTTTTGGCGCTTGTGATTGTGCTTGATGACCAGTCGTTGCTGCAGGGGCTGGTGTATTTGGTGTCGCCACCTAAACTCAGGTTAATCGATGCAATGTTATATTTGCCCTGATTGCTGATACCCCAATTAATGGCGGAAATAATGTCATTACTATAGGCGCCGCTGGCCGTATCAAAGACATTGATGGCAGCAATTTTGCTACCCGGAGCCACTCCAATGATAGTGCCAGCTACATTGTTGCCATGATCATGATTAGTCGCTGCCTGTCGAGATCCTATGATTCTATTCGAAGTCACTTGATCTATTGAAGCAATCACCTTACAGCTGGCAGGTGAACCTATACCAGTACATGATCCAAAATCAGACTTGGTGTAATCTAGGCCGTTGTCTATCACTACCACTGTGGTGCCAGCGCCTTGCTTACCTAATTTGTATGAAAAGGTTTGATTGATCAGGCTTGAGTTTTGTATGGAAATAAGATGCATTTTCTCGTTGATATACATAGCTTTAACCCCGGCTTGCGCAATAAAAGCTTCAAGCGCTACTTTGGATTTGAAGCGTTTAAAGCCCATCGGCAAATGGCTGTAACTTTGTAAATCTTCAATCTCTGGGCGCCTTGTCGGTAAATCGACACGATCTTTAAGGGCTTTATATTTTTCGACCTTATAGGCACGGATTTCGTCATTATCACGGCGCTTAGCCAATCTATTGCGCATCGTCTTGGTGACCGTTTCAATTTCTGCATCGTCGTACTCGATGATGAGATCAACCGGATTGCCTGCAGCAAGCTCGAGGTTGACCTTGTCCGTTAATTCTGTGGAAAGGGTGACGCCAGCCATAGCTGGCTGAGAAAAGACTTGCTGCATGAGCAGCGTTAAATAAAAGACGCCAATTAAACGGATGGTATTAACAGGTGCCATGGTGATGAGTTTGTATTCCTTATTATATTGCTAATGGCTGCTGAAAGCCTTAATCCAGCATGGCTATGATTGTCTATGCAATATTGACTTAATCTTTAATCCAGCCAAGTTTCTTTTTGATCCAATAGTCGGGCAATATTGCCAGCAAGCAACCTAGTGCATCTGCGGCATAATCGCCTGCATCTGCTGATCTTCCAGGAATATACATTTGGGCAATTTCATCGCAAGCTGCAATGCTTACAGTCATTAGCAACACGATAGGCAGAGGGGTTTTTCGGAAGGCTAAACCTATTAGCATCGCCATGAGGGCGTAGGTGCAAAGATGCACAACCTTATCCCACGGCGGATTAAACATGCTACCAGCGCCAGGTTGTCTGCCCCCAATAAAAATGCCCACAAGCATCAGCACCAGGCCAATGATGGCGATTACTTGAACCCAACGATGTTTATATATATGTGGTTTAGTAGGCATTTTTTTCTTTTCTTAATAACATGGCGATCGTTTTGAGCACGATATAAATATCCAGTTTAGCGCTCCAGTTGCGCAGATAATCAATATCATATTCGATACGGCTTTGCATTTTTTCTAAGGTGTCGGTCTCGCCGCGAAAGCCATTGACTTGAGCCCAGCCAGTAATCCCAGGACGCACCTTATGGCGCACCATATAACCTTTGATGATTTTACGGTAAGTTTCATTGTGAGCCACTGCATGTGGCCTGGGGCCAACAACGCTCATGCGACCTTGCAATACATTAATAAACTGCGGTAATTCATCTAGCGAAGTTTTACGCAATAGTCTGCCGAATGGAGTAATGCGCTGATCTTGCTTGGTAGCTTGCACAACGACCGCGCCATCTTCAGCCACCGTCATGGTTCTAAATTTGTAGACTAAAATTTCTTTGCCATCTAAGCCATAACGACGTTGTTTGAAGATAACCGGGCCCGGTGAACTCATTTTTACGCCTAGGCTAATGATGAGTAATATGGGCGAGATCAGGATCAATGCGGCCACTGAAAATAGCAAATCGAACACGCGTTTGATCAGGCCATCGATACCTGCAAAAGGAGTTTCACAAAGCGTAATGACCGGAATGCCGTCGACTTGGCCTACACTTCCTTGAATCAAATCCGTTAAAAATATATCCGGCAAAAAGTATATGGAGGCTGTCGTGTCTTTGAGTTCATCGAGCACTTTAACGATGCGTGGTCGATTTTCCATGGGCAAGGACATGTAGACAATATCTACTTGATGTTGCTGCATGTATTCGGTGATGTCTGTGATTTTCCCCAGGATAGGGTGCTGAATTTCACCATCCAATTCCACGCTTAGCCTGTCGGCCGAGCGGTCATCAAAAAATCCCAAGCATTCAGTGTTGTTGTATTCCGAGTTTTGTAAGCTGGCTGCAATTGAAATGCCTTGTTTGTTCATGCCTGCAATAATGGCGTAGCGTGTGGGGCCTTGTATTTGTAAAATAAACGGTGCAATCCCCCGCAGTGCAAACACTGCAATGATTTGGCAAATGGGGGTCAGCCATAACCAGATTTGCATCACATATTTATCGAAAAATCCTAAGTGGTGGGTGGCTAACGCGAATGTTAATAACATGCTTGCAAGAATGAGCCAAGAGACCAGTATGTTTCTGATGATCTTCCATGGCGCGATATTGATTTTAGTATTGCCAGGGAAGGTGACGGAAAAAATGATGACTGAGAATATGAGGTAGTTTGGAAGCAGTTCGCCATCGAACCAAATGGCAAGACCCCAAAGTGTCAACACAATAATGAGCGGCTCAATGATAGATTCTAGAATAAAAAGAATGTTGTCACGGGATAAAGCAATGCCGGAGGCCTTGCGAATTGAGTTGCTTGCATTGGGTCTATTCGGCATGGCGCCAGCTTTATTTGTTGTTAACATTGATTATTTGAGACTTTTTTAGATGGCAGGTAAGAATTTTGATTACTTTTTTTGCTGTGCTTAACTAACGATAATTGTATTTTTACAATCCGATTTAAAAACATCGCAAATTAAGCATACATACAATAATTTCTTTGTGATCATAACTGATAAATGTTGCACTTTCTTTACAAGCGAGTGACCATTTAATTATATTAATAAATCTGTAACTTTTTAATTGATATACTAATTTATAACAATTATGATAATTAGGTTAGCGAATTTGCAAATGTTGTTGATATAAATTCTGATTTAATTTTAGGCGTTAACTTTATTGTTGGTTGCCAAATATACTGAGCACTTTTTTATGTTGCAAGTCTCAACTTTCCTTTTGAATTTGAATGGCATCATCGGATTGATGGTCAGTCAACACGTCAGCAACTCTCATTTTTATTTGCTGCGTGCTTTACGCTATGTATTAGTTGCCCCTCTTTTAATGACATCCACATTAGTATTGGCGGATGCGCAAGACACCGTCAATGTAATCGTAGGGATGAGTCGAACGATGGATGACAACTTTTTCCGTAAGCCTGTTGCGCCAGTCTCTGAAACGATTACTACCTCCTATGCAACCCTCAGTGTTAACAAGCAGTATTCAATGCAGCGCCTGAATTTTGAATACACCATCAGAAATAACGCTTATCAAAATTATAGTTCGCTAGATTCTGTGGGTAATAACTACAAAGGGTCTTGGGCATGGTCATTAACGCCTAGGTTAACGGGTGCCTTGTCAATACTTCGCGCAGAGTCTGCTATGGGGTTTGCTGATGCAACCTTCGTCGCTGCTAATAAATCACCCATCCTGACCAATGAGGTTCAAAACTTTTTGATGGATTGGGCGCCGCAAGGTAATGTGCATTTTTTAGGCGGATTTACTCGTACAGTCTCTCTTAACTCAAGTAACTTCCAGCCAGATCGCGGCAACACCACAAATGCAATCGATTTGGGTGTTAAATATGTTTTTCCGTCAGGCAGTGAAGTCACCATGATGCAGCATCAGCGCCAAGGCGAGTTTGCAAATATTAATCCGCTTTTGCCACAAACCTTTACAGAAAATGAAACGGAAGCTAAATTCAATTGGCGTGTGACCACCAAGTCTTCGGCGAGTACCAGGGTGGCGATGGTTGAGCGTGAGCATGATCAAGCAGGCGGTAAAGATTTTTCAGCGCGTGATTATTCGGGTTGGGTGGGTGATGCCAGCCTTAGTTGGACGCCCACTGCTAAGTTACAACTCACCGCCTCTGCTGCAAGTGCCATTGTTGTTTACCAAAGCCTCAACGCGAACTATGCCAGAAACAACAGCCTGAGCTTTACCCCGACTTATGCCTGTACCAATAAGATTATGGTGACTGGCAGCGCAAGCATTTCCGAGCGTGTGGTTGAGGGGCTTAATGAAACCGACACCATTGAGAATGCGAGTTTAGGTTTAGATTGGACGCCGAGACGATATGTAAGCTTTGGCGCGAAAGTGCAAAAGATGAGCAGAACATCTACTACCGCTAATAAAGATTTCTCAGACTTAATAACGACCTTGACCGCAAATATTAATTTTTAAGGCTGTTACTATTTTTAATTCAGCTTCCGCGATCTCAATAGCTAAAAAAAGCTGGTACAAAAATACACTATTAAATAGTGTCTAATTCAAGTGATTAAATTCAAGTGATTAAATTTTTAATTTTTCTGGCCATTACTCTTTCTAATTTAAATTTGGCGCAAGCGGCAGACGCTGATGTTACTCCTCGTAATAGAGCCAGCACGCTTGGCCCAGAGCAAGTGGCGCTGGTGATTAATGATGCGGATCCGAGCAGTGTAAGAGCGGGGGATTACTACCGCATTGCGCGTGGCATCCCCGCCGAAAATGTCGTGCATGTGAGTATCAAAAATGCACCGAATCGATTATCGCTTGCTGAATTTACTAGCCTGCAAGCTGAAATTGAAGCGCAGTTAAATGCCAAAGAGCAAGTAATTCTATTGGCCTGGACTGCGCCGTATGCGGTGGAGTGCAACTCGATTACTTCTGCGCTCACCTTGGGTTTTGATGCCAAGCAGTGTGCGGATACTTGTGGGGTGGGTAAGTCCAGCCCTTATTTTGACTCGGTAAGTAAAAAGCCATTTGATGATTTGCGTATCCGCCCAGCCATGCTATTGCCAAATGACTCTTTCATGCGCACCAAGGCGCTCATCGATAGAGGGGTGCAAAGCGATGCTGGGGTATTTAGAGCGACCGCTTATTATTTGACGACCTCTGATACCAACCGCAATAGTCGCGCGCCTTTTTTTCCGCCAACGGGATTAAATATTCCACGTGCTGGGCTTGCGATTATAAATATGCGATCAGATAAATTAGTGGGTGCACGTGATGTGATGATTTATCAAACAGGCTTAGCGAATGTGGATGGTTTGGAGACCCTAGGCTTTTTGCCTGGCGCATTAGCTGATCATCTCACATCGTTTGGTGGGGATCTTGCTGGTAAGGGGCAAATGAGCGCGCTGCGATGGCTAGATGCTGGCGCAACAGCAAGTTATGGGACGGTTTCTGAGCCTTGTAATTACTGGCAGAAATTTCCAAATCCAACCGTATTATTAAAATGGTATGTAAACGGTGCCACTGCGATTGAAGCTTATTGGAAAAGTGTGGCTTGGCCAGCGCAGGGCGTTTTTGTGGGTGAGCCTTTAGCGGCACCGTATGGGCGTCTGTAGTTTTTTATTATTTTGTCATGTGTAACTAATCTGGCTGAAATTTGTAATAAAAATGAAACCTGGATTTAATATAATAGCAAATAAATAAAATATCAAAAATATCAAAAATTAATTTTTTAGTCGTTTGGTAGAAATTTTAAGGAACACAAATGCATAGCAACTCACATGACTTATTGAAAACATCTAAACCTAATCTTGCTAAGCTGGTATTGATGATCGCACTTGTTGGTTTGGTAGCTGGCTGTGGAAAGAAACAAGGCGGCGATGAAAAGTCTTCCCAGTCTCTCGTCAGCGTGGATGGTGAAGAGATCACGGTGTACCAAGTGAATAATGAATTGCAGCGTGCCAATATCCAACCTGCCCAGCAGGAGGCAGCGAGTCGTCAAATTCTTCAAGGATTGGTTGATCGTCAAATTTTGCTGCAAGCGGCCCATAAAGAAAAGTTAGATCGAAAACCACAAGTAATGCAGGCAATTGAAAACTCAAAAATGCAAATTTTGGCGCAAGCGTATTTGCAAGAGCGTCTTGCTTCAGTAGCAAAACCAACGAGCGCTGAAATCGAAGAGTATCGTGCGCAGCACCAAGATATTTTTGCTAATCGCAAAGTTTACGTAACTGACGAAGCCGTATTCGCCCTGGAAGCGGGCAGTACAGAGAGTCTGCAAGAAATTGCAAAGTCAGAAAAAACGCTCAAAGACTTAGAGGGTTGGTTAAAGTCACATCAAGTGAAATATGCGGTGAAGCGTGTGGCGCATGCTGCTGAAACACTGCCACCACAATTGCTCGCCCAGTTTGGCAAGATGGCAGTTGGTCAAATGGTATTTATTGGGGCAAATGGTCCAAATACGCAAGCCATGGCAGTGAGTATGGCTGAAATTAAAGAGATGCCAATTTCAGAGAAAGATTCAAAGCCTTTGATTGAAAGGATTTTGACAGAAGAAAAACGTAAACAAACGGCAGAAGCCGAATTGAAGCGTCTGCGTGAAACTGCAAAAATTCGATACATTGATAAGAAGTTTGATCCAGCCAATGCGCCTAAAGTTGAAAAGCCAGTTGAGGCTGCTAAACCGGCTGATAATGCACAAGAGGAAGCTAAGAAAAAAATGGAAAGTAGTGTGAGTAAGGGCTTGAATGGACTTTAAGTTGTTGAAATTGTTTTAAATGGTGCTGGGCTTTAATTTAGCCTTTAATCTAGTTTTAATTTAAGGGGTGGTGTGATGAGGAAAATCCTCGCAAGTTTGATGTTGTTGCTGGGTGTTTGGGCGCATGTCGCTTCAGCAGACGATGGCAACTATCTGTTGGGCCCAGGCGATATGTTAAAAATTACTGTTTATAACAACCCTGATTTGACATTGGAAACGCGCATTACTGAAACCGGCACGATTAGCTTCCCATTATTAGGTGAAGTTGCGCTTGGCGGCATCACTGCATCGGCGGCGGAAAAGAAACTTTCTAACCAGCTGGAATCGGGTGGCTTTGTTAAGCAAGCACAAATCAATATTTTGGTGGTGCAGTTCCAAAGCAAAATGGTTTCAATCTTGGGGAGTGTTTTTAAACCGGGTCGTTATCCTTTGGACCGCAGCATGAATCTCACCGAGGTGCTCGCCCTTGCTGGTGGGGTGCCGGCGGATGGCTCAGACATGATAACGGTGATTGGTAAGACTGGCAAAATAGAATACGACTTACGCAATATCGTTAAAAAAGGCGATGGCACACAAAATATCAATTTAGTCGGTGGTGAGATTGTTTATGTACCACGCGCCCCAATGTTTTACATCTACGGTGAAGCGCAGCGCCCAGGTTCGTATCGTATTGAACGCGATATGACGGTAATGCAAGCGCTGGCGTTGGGTGGTGGTCCAACAGCAAGAGGTACGCAGCGAGGTGTTCAATTGCATCGTCGTAATGCTAGCGGGGTGGTGCAAGTGCTCAGCCCCGAGCTCACAGATCTCGTTAAGCAAGATGATGTTCTCTTCATAAAAGAAAGTTTGTTTTAGGACGCTAGCCATGAATTTCTCTGAATTTTTACTCATCTTAAAAGCAAGGCGCATGATTTTTTTCGTGACGCTAGGCTTAGTGGTCATCTCAACCTTAGTGGTTAACCTGATCACCCCTAAAACATATAAAGCAGTCGCCTCTATCGTACTCAATGCAAAAGGCGCTGATCCGGTGACTGGGCTAGTAGTTCAAGCATCCATGATGCCAGGCTTTATGTCGACGCAAATTGATATTATTACTAGTGAAAAGGTTGCAATTAAAGTCGTTGAAAATCTTAAGCTGACTGAAAATCAAGCCGCTGTTGCTAAGTTTAACGAGGCTACCAAGGGTAAAGGTGAAATTAAATCTTGGATGGCTAAATTGTTACTCAACAATGTGAGTGCGAAACCCTCGCGTGACAGTAGTATCGTTGATATTTCATTTACAGGTGTTGACCCAGAGTTTGTGACTACTATGGCAAATGCTTTTGCTGAAGCTTATCAAGAAGTCAATATTGAGTTAAAAGTGCAACCTGCGCAAAAAGCCGCTGAATTTTTAGGTGTTCAAACACAGGTGTTGCGCAAAAACCTTGAAGAGGCGCAAGCAAGGCTTTCTAAATATCAACAAGAAAAAGGCTTAACCAGCGTAGCTGGGAGCATGGATGTGGAAAGTGCACGTCTTAATGATTTATCTTCCCAATTAGTTGCGGTACAAAATCAAGCGAATGAAGCGAGCACTCGTCAACTTCGTACCGGTGGCACAGGCGATGAATCTCCTGATTTAGCAGCAAACCCAATGGTACAAAGTTTAAGAATGGATATTGCCCGTGCAGAATCGAAATTTTCAGAGCTTTCACAACGCTTGGGCCCTAGTCATCCGCAATACCAACAAGCCATGGCTGAGATCACTAAACTCAAAAGCCAATTGCAAGAAGAAAAAGTTAAAGCACGGAGCACCATTGGCGGTACTGCAAGTATTCACAAACAACGTGAAGCAGAACTTCGTGCCGCGCTTGCTGCACAAAAAGCTCGCGTGCTTGAACTCAACCTAACGCGTGATCAATTGACTGTATTACAACGTGACGTTGAAAACGCGCAGCGTGCCATGGATCAAGCAGGTCAGCGCTTTACGCAAACAACGCTTGAAGGCAGTGCTAATCAAACTGATATTGCCATCCTTAACCCAGCATCCCCACCGCCCTCAGTCGAAGGCCCGAGAGTTAAGTTTAATACCATTTTGGCCTTATTCTTAGGGAGTTTACTAGGCATCTTTATTAGTTTAACGGCAGAAAAAATGGACCAGCGTGTGCGTTGCAGAAATGTGGTGTGTGAGCTACTAGATTTACCTGTTTTGGCGGTAATCAGCAGTCGCCGTGTGGGGCCATTTTTTAGACGCATCAAGGCTTTATCTCCGAAAGCCAACTAAATTTAGAGTAAGGAAAATTTGTATGGAAACAAATATCAATACCGGGTCAAGCACAGCTGGACAGCCAAAGCAAAGTCCTATTGGTGGGCTGTTAGTCGAGCTGGGTAAAATATCTCAGAATGATGTTGAACGCATTGTGAAGGTTCAGCAAGATAAGGGAATGCGTTTTGGTGATGCAGCTATTTATCTAGGGTTGATTACAGAAGCGGATATTAATCTGGTCTTGTCGATTCAGTTTAATTATCCCTATCTTCAAGTGGGCAATGGTAATTACAGCCAAGAACTAGTCGCAGCTTACGCACCATTCACTCCGCAAGTTGAATCGCTCCGAACCTTACGTACTCAGTTAATGAAAAAGTGGTTTAGCGAGGGCAATAAAGCATTAGCGATTGTCAGCGTAAATCCTGGGGAAGGCGGAACTAACTTAACAGCTAATCTTGCTATTTTATTTTCGCAATTAGGGATCCGTACCTTATTGCTCGATGCCAATCTTCGTGAACCGCATCAACATGAACTGTTTAATCTGACTGAGAAACGTGGTCTTTCAGATATTCTAGCGGCGCGTAACGACAAAAGCTTAATTAGCAATATTGAGGCTTTTCCAAACCTCTCAATTTTAGGTGCGGGTACTTTGGCGCCAAATCCGCAAGAGTTGCTCAATCGCGCGACCTTTGCCAATTTCATGACACAAGCGATGGCATTGTATGACGTCATCTTGGTAGATACATCCCCTGCTGTGGACTCTGCTGATGCACAAGCCATTGTGGCACGTTGTGGTGGTGCGCTATTAGTATCAAGACTTGATCACACTAAAATGTCAGATTTAGCTGCAGTGAAAGCGCAAATATCTGTGACAGGTGCACAAATTGTTGGAGCGGTCATCAATGATTTTTAAGCGGTCTGTTTAAATCCTACATTTTAGTTTCACATTTAGCTAACTATATTTAATAGCAGTGCATATTTAATACCTGGGCATTTTTAATGGCTAAGCATACTAAACTTGTTGTGAGCAACCTAGTATCCATCGAGTCTAGTGAGTCAGTAAACCTCTGATGTGCTAGGCTAGTTTTTTATGGGTTTTCTGAAAAATATCACCTAATAGAGACGAGCCATCTCTGCGGTTGTCATCCGTTTGTCATGATGGACCCTCAAAATATCAGCCTGAAATAGATGTGGGCTTTAAGTGTAAAATAGGCGTTGGCAATCCGCTTACATGATTAATATAGATAGAAGCATCCTCATATGAATAAAGTTGCACTGATTACTGGAATCACCGGCCAAGATGGCGCTTATCTAGCCGAGTTTTTGTTAAAAAAAGGTTATATTGTTCACGGCATTAAACGTCGCGCCTCTTTATTTAATACTGACCGTATTGATCATTTGTACCAGGATCCGCACGTTTCAAATCGCAATTTAGTCCTGCATTACGGCGACTTAACCGATTCCACCAATCTCATTCGTATCATTCAACAAGTTCAGCCTGACGAGATTTACAATCTAGCTGCGATGAGTCACGTTGCGGTAAGTTTTGATACACCAGAATACACCGCCAATGCAGATGGCATTGGTACTTTGCGCATATTGGAAGCAATACGTATTCTTGGTTTGGAAAAGAAGACTCGTTTTTATCAAGCCTCGACATCTGAACTGTATGGTTTGGTACAAGAAACTCCACAAAAAGAGACCACCCCATTTTATCCGCGCAGCCCTTATGCGGTTGCTAAGCTATACGCTTATTGGATTACCGTTAATTATCGTGAGGCTTACGGTATTTATGCATGTAATGGCATTTTATTTAACCACGAGAGCCCAATTCGTGGTGAAACGTTCGTTACCCGTAAAATTACCCGTGCTTTAGCCCGCATTAAACTCAATCTGCAAGATTGCCTCTATCTTGGCAACATGGATTCTCTGCGTGACTGGGGTCATGCTAGAGACTATGTTGAGATGCAGTGGCTCATGCTGCAGCAAACGCAAGCAGATGACTTTGTGATTGCGACTGGCATTCAATACAGCGTGCGCGACTTTGTGAATATTGCCGCTAAAGAGTTGGATATTCATATTACTTGGCACGGAGAAGGTGTGGACGAAACTGGCCTTGATGATAATGGCAATGTGATTGTAAGAGTCGATGCGCGTTATTTTAGACCTACTGAGGTAGAAACTTTGCTTGGTGACCCAACCAAAGCCAAAGAAAAACTAGGCTGGACACCTAAGACGACTTTTCATGAGTTGGTGGCCGAAATGGTCCGTGAGGACCTCAAAAGTGCAGAGCGTGATGAATTAGTCAAAGATCATGGCTACTCTGCGTATGATTACAACGAATAATGCTTAACAACCTAGACGCTAAAATTTATGTCGCTGGCCATCGCGGAATGGTGGGGTCGGCGATTGTGCGTCACCTATTGGCTAAGGGTTACACCAGCATCATTACCCGCACACACGAGCAACTTGATCTGCTCGATCAAAAAGCCGTTTTTGCATTTTTAGCGGAAACCCAACCAGACTATCTCTTTATTTCGGCGGCTAAGGTCGGCGGAATTCAGGCCAACAACACTTACCGCGCTGATTTCATTTATCAGAACCTAGTGATTGAAGCGAATCTGATTCATGGAGCCCATCTTGCTGGTGTTCAGCGCTTGTGCTTCTTAGGCTCAAGCTGCATTTATCCGCGTGATTGCCCGCAGCCGATTAAAGAAGACTATCTGCTGACAGGCCCGCTAGAGACGACTAACGAACCATATGCCATTGCTAAAATTGCAGGCATCAAACTTTGCGAAAGTTACAACGCGCAGTATGGCCGTCAGTATGTGTCAGCCATGCCCACTAACCTTTACGGCCCCAATGATAACTATGATTTAGCTAATAGCCATGTCTTGCCAGCACTAATCCGCAAAGCATATGAGGCTAAACAAGCTGGTAGCCAAGACCTTGTCATTTGGGGTTCGGGGACACCTAAGCGTGAGTTTTTGTATGTCGATGATATGGCGGATGCTTGCGTTTTCTTGATGGAAAAAAATATCCACCAGGGCATTTATAACGTTGGTACAGGGTCTGACGTCACCATCCGTGAATTAGCTGAGGTGGTCATGGAGGTCGTGGGGTTTGAGGGCAGTATCGTATTTGATCAAACTAAGCCTGATGGCACCCCAAGAAAACTACTCGATGTGAGTCGCTTAAAAACCTTAGGTTGGCAATCTAAAACACCATTAAAAATGGGGGTTCAGCTTGCATATGCCGCCGCATCTTTTGTTAAAGAGGGTCTAGGCGCATGAGCAAGGCGACTTTGTTAGGTGGTTTAGTATCGGACTATCGACTGGTTAAGCAACATTTGCTGGCGAATCCTGCTATATGGTTGATGTGTGCCGGCTTGGCACTGATGTTTACGCCAACCTTATATGACTTATATTTTGTGAGTGAATTATGGCTCGATGATCAGCATTCACATGGACCAATTATCTTGGCCATCTCGCTTTGGTTGCTCTGGAAGCGCTGGCATGAAGCCCCTGATTTGGTAAGTTTGCAATCATCTCCGGCACTTGCTTGGGTTTGCTTTATTATCGCAGGTGGCTTGTATGTGCCTGGTCGTGCATTAGATATTATTTATTTCGAAACGGGTGCTTTTGTTTGGGTTTTGGCTGGAGTGATCCTCATGGCTGGCGGCACCAAGCTACTCAGCCTGTTGAAGTTTCCACTATTTTTTATGCTATTTATGATTCCATTACCCAACACGCTCATTGGCCCGCTGACTGGGGCAATGAAGGAGGCGGTGTCTTTGGTGACGGTGACGATTTTAGGGTGGGCTGATTTTCCTGTCGCGAGAAATGGTGTCATTATCAGCCTTGGGCAATATCAGCTATTGGTGGCGGATGCTTGCTCCGGCATGCGCACTTTATTTATGCTCGAAGCGCTTGGCATTCTTTACCTCAATTTAGTGCACTTTTCATCTAGGCTTCGCAACATCGTATTACCCATCCTGATTATCCCCATCTCATTCACCGCTAACGTGGTGCGTGTGATTGTGCTGTCGCTGATCACATACTATTTAGGCAGTGAAGCAGGGCAAGGATTTTTACATGGCTTTGCCGGCATGGTGCTGTTTATTGCCGGGCTGTTAATGATGCTTGGGGCAGATCATCTATTACGTTT